>JALHOU010000502.1 GCA_022842825.1 Rubrivivax sp. | reverse complement strand
ACCATGGTGCGCAACGTCTTCACCTTCGCGGCCGCGCACCACGGCGCGCTCAACCGTGTCGTCGGCGCGCTGCTGGCGCAGATGTCGCGCAAGGCACAGCCGAAGGCGCTGGGAGCGCCCTCCATTCGCCTGCGCCTGGGCCGCTGACCCGCCGGCCACCCCTGCATCGCCCTCCTCGGGCCATGCCGGCGGGTGTGCGTATGCTGTCCGATGACATTCGCTCTCTGGCTCGCCCTGGGCGGCGCGTTGCTGGTGTTCATGGCGGTGGGCGGCACGGTGTTGTCGCGCATGCCGATCAGCACCTCGATGCTCTACCTGCTGGCCGGCCTGGCGGTCGGGCCGATGGGCCTGGCGCTGGCAGCGCCCGACCTCTTCACGCACGCGAAGCTGCTCGAGCACGTGACGGAGGTCATCGTGCTGCTCTCGCTCTTCACCTCCGGGCTGAAGATGAGCGTGGGCCTGCGCGACAGGCGCTGGTTCGCGCCGCTGCGCCTGGCGCTGCTGTCGATGCTGGCCACGGTGGCGCTGATCACGGCCGGCGGCTTCTGGCTGCTCGGGCTGCCGCTGGGCGCGGCCATACTCCTGGGCGGCATCCTCGCGCCCACCGACCCCGTGCTCGCCACCGAGGTGCAGGTGGACAACCCGGCCGACCGCGACCAGCTGCGCTTCGCGCTCACCGGCGAAGGCGGCCTCAACGACGGCACGGCCTTCCCGGTGGTGATGCTGGGGCTGGGCCTGCTCGGCGTGCACGAGATCGGCACGCTCGGCTGGCGCTGGCTGGCCGTGGACGTGCTGTGGGCCACGGCGGCCGGCATCGCCATCGGCGCCGCGCTCGGCACCTGCCTCGGCCGCCTCGTCCTCTACCTGCGCCGCCACCACCGGGTGGCGGTGGGCTACGAGAACTTCCTCGCCCTGGGGCTGATCGGCCTGGCCTATGGCTGCGCGGTGCTGGCCCAGGCCTACGGATTCCTCGCCGTGTTTGCCGCCGGCCTGGCACTGCGCCTCACCGCGCAGGCCGCCACCGAGGAGGCGGCGTTATCGCTGGGCCTGCGGCCCACGGCCGGCACGGCGGCAGCGGCCGTCGACCTGGTGGAGCGGGCACATCGGGGCCCGCAGGAAGAAGGAGCCGACGTGGGGAGCGTGGGGAGCGTGACGGGCGTGACGGGCGTGACGGGCTTGGACGCAGGACAGATCGCCACCCATCCGCAGCTTGCGTCGGCCTACATGGCGCACGCGGTCATGAGCTTCAACGAGCAGCTCGACCGCGTCGGCGAGATGGTGGGCGTCGTCGCCCTGGGCCTGTTGCTGTGGGCGGTTCCGTGGGTGCCGGCGGCCTGGTGGTTCGTTCCCCTGGTGTTGCTGCTGGTGCGCCCGCTGTCGGTGGCTCTCGGGCTGGCCGGCTCGCGCCACACCTCGCCGCTGCAGCGCCGGCTGATCGGCTGGTTCGGCATCCGCGGCATCGGCTCGCTCTACTACCTGAGCTACGCGCTCAACCACGGCCTGCCGCCGGAACTTGCACCCACGCTCGTCGGGCTGACGGTCGCGGTGGTGGTCAGCTCCATCGTCGTGCACGGCATCTCGGTGACACCGCTGATGGCGCGGTACCGGCGGCGGCGCCGCGGCAGCAGGGACGCGCCCTAGTCGACGAACAGCGTCGCCGGATGCTCCAGCATCTGCCGCACGCGCTGGATGTAGGCCGCGGCGACCGCGCCGTCGACGACACGGTGGTCGAACGACGACGACAGGTTCATCATCTGCCGCACCTGCACCGAGCCCTCGCGCACCATCGGCCGCGCCACGATGCGGTTGATGCCGACGATGGCGACCTCGGGGTGGTTGATCACCGGCGTCGAGACGATGCCGCCGAGCTTGCCGAGGCTCGTGATGGTGAGCGTGGAGCCCGTCAGCTCATCGCGCGTCGCCTTGCCGCTGCGTGCCCGCGCGGCCAGTTGCGCCACGGCCTCGGCGCAGGCCCACAGGTCCAGCGTCTGCGCCTGGCGCAGCACGGGCACCATCAGGCCGCCGTCGGTCTGCGTGGCCACGCCCAGGTGCACGGCCTCGTGCAGGGTCAGCACGCCGGCTTCGTCGTCGAAGCGGGCATTGACCTGCGGGAAGTCGGCCACGGCGCGCACGACCGCGCGCATGGCGAAGGCGAGCGGCGAGAGCTCGCCGCGCTGCGCGCCGTGGCGGCGGTTGAGCTCGTCGCGCAGCGCCACCATCTCGGTGACGTCGACTTCCTCGACATAGGTGAAGTGCGGGATGTGCCGCTTCGACAGCTGCATCTTCTGCGCGATCATGCGGCGCAGGCCGATCAGCTTCACCTCGCGGGTGGCATCGGTGGCATCGGTGGCGTGCGTCGCGGGGGCAGCGGCGGCGTGCGGGCCGCTCACGCGGGCGCCAGGCAGGCGTGCGGCGTCCAGGTCGGCATGCAGGATGCGGCCATCCGGGCCGCTGCCGCGCAGCCGCGCGAGGTCGATGCCGAGCGCCTGTGCGCGCTGCCTCAC
>JALHOU010000501.1 GCA_022842825.1 Rubrivivax sp. | reverse complement strand
CTGGTGGGCGGTGCAGGGTTCGAACCTGCGACCCCTGCCGTGTGAAGGCATTTGGCAGCCCGCGGCCGCCAGCGCTCACGAGGGAACAGTCCGTCGCTGGCCGCCGCCGGCGGTCAGGCCTTTACACCAGGATTTACACCGCGCTGGCCTTGGCTGGCCTTGCCGTGGGCCTGGCGGCCTGCGGTGGTGGCGGCGACGATGACGAGGGCGAAGAGCAGCGGCGCCCGCCGGTCAACTGCGAGACCAACCGCGAGGCCTGCAGGTAGGGCCAGCGGCAGTCTTTGGCCAGGTGGCCATCTGCGCCGCACAGGCTGCAGCGGCGCTCGGTCATGGCGCCGCCTGGCAACCGCTCAGTCGGGCGTCAAGTCGGCCAACAAGGCCGACGCCCTCTTCAACCAGGCCTGCGCTCTCGCTGACCAGTCTTGCGAGCTCGCGGACTCGCTCACGCTCACGCTGGCAGGCCGCTCCACCGGTGCCGGCGCGGCGGGCAAGGTCGGCGGCTTGTTGGCGCACGCGGTCAGCATCAGTGCGAGCAGCGGCAGCGTCACGCGCCGCAGCCTGCAGGCGGCGCTCGGTTTCCTTGGCGGCATCGTCGGCCTTCCTTTGGTCTTCGGCACGCTGTGCGGCCGCGGTTGCAATGGCGTCCGCCCGGGCCTGCGCGAACTCGGCACGCGCGGTGGCCAGCTCGGCGCGTGTGGTGATGAGCTGAAGCCGGCCCATGCCACCCCAGGCAGCCACCGCCAGCACCACCCACCAGGACCATGGCACCCGCCCGACAAGGCCGAGCGCGGCGCCGATCATGCCCAGCCGTCCCGCCGCTGCTTGAAGCGCCAGCGGATGATGAGCGCGCCGGCCACGATGAGCGCGGCCGCCAGCAGCAGTGCCGGCGGCAAGCCCAGGAACTCGCGCACCTGGTCGCCCAGGCCGCGCAACGTGGCCACCATGCCCGACACGCCCTGCACCTGGTCGGCCACTGGAGAGAGCACCTCGGCCGCCGCCACGGCGCCGCCGAGTGCCGTGGTTGCTGCGCCGCCCTGTGCGATGGGCGATGACTTAAGCGAAGACTCCACAGCCACGGCCTGCGGCATGCGCTGCATCTGCTCGCCTGGCTCCGGGGTGAGGTACAAGGCCGCCTCGGCGGCGCGGCGGCGCGTGAGACCCGCCAGCACCGTCAGCACCCCGCCCACTCGCGCCTTGTTCCACAGCCCGAAGGCGCGCGCGGCGGCCTGTTCGTCGCCAGCGTTGTGCGCCTTCAGCACGCTCGAGCGCGCGAAGGCGCCCACGCCGATGTTGTAGGCCAGCGAGACGAGCGCGCCGAGCTGGTTGGGCTCTGCGTGCGCCTTGAGCAAGGCCTGCACCTGGTGCGTGAACGCGGTGAGCGAGTCGCAGAAGCGCTGGTCGGCCTGTGCCTGGCTCCACACCATGCCCGGCACCACACCGTCGGTCTCGCCCCACCCGATCGTCCAGACGCCTGCGGGGCACCGGTAGGCGCGCAGGCGGCAAGACTCGAACTCTGCGACCAGCGCCACGGCCTGCATGGGGATGGGCCAGGGCAGCGATGGATCGGGCAGGTTCATTGCGTGCTCACCTTGAACTCATGGGGCCCGGTCTCGATGTCGAGCCCGTCGCGGCGCAGACGCAACAGCGCCAGGAGCCCTTGGGCCACCAGTGGCAAGGCGGCGTCGATGGCGCGCACGCCGGGCTCGTTGCCGCGCGCCTTCATCTCGGCCCGCACGGTGCGCAGGGGGCCGAGCACGAGCGCGTCCTCCTGCGGCGTGAGGCCTTGCGTGGAGTCCACGCCCACCTCGGCCAGCGGCGCCAGGCCGGCGCCGGGGCTACTGCGGGGTGGTGTCGCCATCGCTGCCGGGCGCCTGCGGTTCGCGGCGCTGCTTGATGTAGCGCCCGACCAGGATGAGCACGCCCAGAACCAGCGGCACGCGCTCAGGGGGCACCCAGCCGCCCAGGATGTCGGCCTGCGTCTTGGGGTCCAGGCTGCTCCACACGATGAGCAGGCCGGTGAGGTGCACGGTGAGCCAGCGCCATGAGGCGCGCCAGTCGTCGACGATCACGGGTTTCATGGTGCCCCCTTTCACTTGAACGCGATGTGGTCGCGCACCCAGCCGAACAGCGCCCAGCCGCCGGCCACGGCCGCGGAAAGGCTCACGAGAATCCAGCGCAGCTTGCGGCGGGCCCAGCTCATGCGCGCATCGTCTCGCATGGCCTTGCGCACCCACAGACGCTCGGCGGCTTCCAGCTCGGGGTTGCCGTCCAGCGGGATCGGGTCAGACTCGCCCATCACGTTGCTCCATCGGTCAAGGCCGCGGCCAGCCACACCACCAGCGCCCCGCCCGCGGTCCACGCGAGGTCGCTGCCTTCCACGCCGTGTGGGGCGGCCAGGCCGGCCTTGAGCGCCTGGCGGTTGCGCACGTAGTCCCAGGCTTCCTTGATGACGCCGGCCAGCACCGCCGCGCCGGCGCCCCACATTCGCGCCGTCTCGCGCTGCCC
>JALHOU010000500.1 GCA_022842825.1 Rubrivivax sp. | reverse complement strand
GCCCACCCCGCCCGCGGACGGCCGATCAGCGCGGCGCCCCGGATCGGCCGGGGCCACGGAGTCGACCCACCGATCGGCCCTCCGGTCCGCGCGCGCCGGCCCAGGCTGCAGAGCGGCCCCGACACCCGCAGCGCGACCTCTCCGACGCCGCCCCGGGGGCCCTTCCCGAGGACCCCGCGCGCCGCGAACGTGCGTTGCTGTTGCGCAGCTTCGAAGGCTCGCCGCTGACGGCGGCCAACTTCTGCGCCTTGAAGGGCCTCCCGCTCGGCGAATTCGAGTCGTTGATCGAGCTGGCGCGCCGCGAGCGCGAAGAGCGCGTCAAGGCGGCAGGCGGCGCAGGCCGCTGAGAGCCCCTTTGAGCCGGCCGCGCCGCGGGGTGTGCCCGGCGCGCCCTCGGCCGGCGCGCGCCGTGTTCACTGCCAGCTCATCGCCAGATCACAGCCAACTCAACGCCGCCAGGTCGTTGGCGAAGATCGGCACGTCCTTCCATAGTCCCTTCAGGCGCGCGTTGGCCACCGTGATCCAGGTGGGCTGGTAGAGGTAGGCGGCCACGGCCTCTTCGGCCACCAGGCGCTGCGCTTCGCCCATCAGCCGGTTGCGCTCCTCGGGTTTCACGGTCGCCTGGATGCGGCCCCACAGCTCGTTGAACCTGGCGCTCTCGTAGCCCCAGTAGTAGTTGGGGCGCGCGAAGTTGCCGAAGTCCAGCGGCTCAACGTGCGCAATCACCGTCAGGTCGTACGCCTTCTGGCCATAGGTGCCCGACAGCCACTGTGCCCACTCGACGTTCTGGATCTTCGCCTTGATGCCGACCTTGTCGAGCATGGCGGCGATGACCTCGCCGCCCTGGCGCGCGTAGGGCGTGGGCGGCAGCGTCATCGTCAGCTCCAGCGGCGGCACCACGCCGGCGCGGTGCAGCAGCGCGCGTGCCTTCGCCGGGTCGAAGGCGTTCATCGACGTGAGGTCGACGTAGCCCGGCGCGCCCGGCGTGTAGTAGCTGCCGATGGGCACGCCGAAGCCGTCGGCCGCGCCCTCGATCACCGCCTTGCGGTCGATGGCGGCGGCGATGGCCTGGCGCACGCGCACGTCGTCCAGGGGCTTCCTCTTGTTGTTGATGGCGACGATGGTCTTGGCGCGCGAGCCGCCGATCAGCACCTGGTACTTCTTGTTGGCTTCGAACTGCTTCAGGCTGCGCGCCGCAGCCACCCGGGGGAACATGTCGACGTCGCCCGAGAGCAGCGCCGCCACCTGCGCGGCCGGGTCGCTGATGAAGCGGATGGTCACGCGGCGCATCTTCACGTCCTTGGCGTGGCGGTAGCCCTCGTGCCGCGTGAGCACGACGCTGGCGCCACGGTTCCAGGCCTCAAGCTTGTAGGGGCCGGTGCCGGTGGGTCGGGTGCCGTTGCCGGCGGCGCTCCTGGGCTCGACGATGATGGCTGTGCCCTGGCCCAGCTGGAACGGCAGGTCGGGGTTGCCGTTCTTCAGGTTCAGCACCACCGTGTGCGGGTCGGGCGTGTCGATGCTCGTGATGTTGGCGAAGGTGGCCTTGTCCTTGTTGGTGCTGTCCTTGGCCACGGCGCGCTCGAAGCTGAACTTCACCGCCTGCGCATCGAAGGGCTCGTCGTTGTGGAACTTGATGCCGCGCTTCAGCTTGAAGGTCCAGGTCTTCAGGTCGGCCGAAGGCGTGAAGCTTTCGGCCAGCAGCGGCGTGATGCGGCTGTCGCTGTTGATCTTGGTGAGCGTCTCGTAGACGTTGTACAGGGTCACCTCGGCGATGGCACTGGCAGCGCCGGCGGTGGGGTCGAGGCCGGGGGCGGGCTCGAGCGTCATGCCGAGCACGACGCTGTCCTTGCGCGGCTGCGCCGAGGCCGGGCCGGGGCCTGCGGCGCCCAGCGCGATGACGAGTGCTGCCGCGACGGCGGCGCTCAGCGAATGCGCGAATGAATGCACGAAGGTCTTCATCGGTTCTCCTCGGGGCGGTCGTTCTTCGCGTGGGGGGTGTGCTTCCCGCAGCGGCGGCGTGGCATGGCACCGCTCAAGGGCGGCCGAGCACCATCACCCAGTAGTGGTTGTAGGTAGTGCCCGGCAGGTGCAGCCCGGCAACGGCGACGTCGACGAAACGCGGGTTCATGATGTTGGCGCAGTGGCCGGGGCTGCCCATCCACTGCGCCAGGGTGGCCGATGCGCTGGCGCGGCCGGCGGCGACGTTCTCGCCCACCGAGCTCCAGCGGTAGCCGGCGTTCTCGGCGCGTGCGCCCACGTCGGAGCCGTTGCTGCCGGTGTGGCCGATGCTGCCGCCGCGCTGCGGTGCCATGTCGCGCACGTGCAGGTCGGCGGCACGGTAGAGCGCCTCGTTCCAGCGCATGGGCGGCGCCGGTTCCTTGCGCTCGGCGCCGCAGACCGCGCCCTCGGCGCGCCGGCGGTTGATCTCGTCCAGCAAAGCCTGCGTGGCCGCGGGCAGCGGTGGTGGCAGGGCGGCCGCGGCGGCGGTGACGGGGGTGGCGCGTTCCGTGGCGCCCGGTGGCGCCGGCG
>JALHOU010000499.1 GCA_022842825.1 Rubrivivax sp. | reverse complement strand
CCGCTGCCGCGGGACGCTCGCACCACCCGGTTCGCATGGCCGTGGTCGCCGACTCGGCCCCCGCCCTGGCCCAGGGGCTGCGCCTGCGCCTGCAGAGCGAGGCCGCGGAAGACCGCGCGTCCCCCGGGGCCGCCGACGCCGCGAGCGCGGGCGTGGTTTTCGTCTACACCGGCCAGGGCGGCCTGTGGGCAGGCGCGGGCCGCGAACTGCATGCCACGGCACCGGCGTTCCGCGAGGCGCTGCAGGACGTGGGCGCGCGCTTCGAGCGCCTCGCGGGGTGGAACCCGGTGGCCGACCTCGTGGAGACCGGCGCCGAGCGCGCCACGCGCCTCGCAGCCACGCAGATCGCGCAGCCGGCCTTGTTCGCGCTGCAAGTGGCGCTCACGGCGCAGTGGCGCGCCCTCGGCCTGCGGCCGGCGGCCGCCGTCGGCCACAGCGTCGGCGAGGTGGCCGCGGCCTGGGCGGCGGGCGTGCTCACGCTGGACGACGCCGTGGCGGTCGTCTGGCACCGATCCCGGCTCATGCAGGCCGCCGCCGGCGCCGGCCGCATGGCCCAGGTGGACCTGCCGGCCGAAGCCGTGGCCGAGGCCCTGCGCCATGAAGGTGACCGGCTCGAGATCGCCGGCTACAACGGCCCCGCCAGCACCGTGGTGGCGGGCGAGCCCGCCGCGCTGGAAGCTTGGCTCGAGGCGCAGGCGCAGCGAGGCGCCGTGGTGCGCCGCCTGGCCGTGGACTACGCCTTCCACAGCCGGCAGATGGCGCCCTTCGCCGCTCCGCTCGCGCAGGCGCTGGCGGCCATCGCGCCGCGGCCCGCGGCGCTGCCTGTCGCCTCCAGCGTCACCGGCACCTGGGCTGCGGCTGGCGACTTCGACGCTGCCTACTGGGCACGCAACATCCGCGAGCCGGTTCGCTTCGCTCAGGCCGCGGGCACGCTGCTGGCGGCGGGCTACCGCGGCTATCTCGAGGTCGGGCCGCACCCGGCCCTCGGCGCCGGTTTGCACGCGCTCGCGACCCAGGCCGCCACGGGCGTCGAGGTGGCGGCCTCGCTGCGCCGCGAGCGGCCGGCACGCGCCTGCCTGCTGGACAGCCTCGCCACGCTGTACGAGGCTGGCGCGGCAATCGACTGGCGCGCGCAGTCCGCCCCCGGCGCGCGCTGGGTCGATCTGCCGACCTACCCCTGGCAGCGCCAGCGCCACTGGCTCGCCGAGCCCGACGCCGCCGCGCTGGCGCAGCATGTTCTCGGCGGCGCAATGGCAAAGGCGGCCCCGGGCCCTGTCACCGGCACCTACGAGATGACGTGGGAGCCCGCACCGCCGCTGGCGACCGTGACGGTGGGGTCGCTGGTCGGTGCCATCGATGCCGCGGCGGCGGCGGCGACCCGCGCCGCCCTCGGGCTGGCCGACGAAGTCGCCACTCAGGCCCTCGAAGCGCGCGCCGTGGCCCACGCGTGGTGGGCGCTGCGGGACCTCGGGGTGAGCGCCGGTGTGGGCGGCGCCGAAGGCGAGCGCATCGACGAGGCCCGCACAGCGGCGCTCGGCATCGCACCCCGGCACGCGCGGCTGTGGGTGGACCTGCTCGAGCGCCTGGCTGCAGCAGGCCTGCTGCAGCGCGAAGACGGCGCCGACGGGCCGGCCTGGCGGGTGGTGCCCCGGACACCGCCCGAACGCCCGGCCGCCGCGCCCGCCGCCGGGCCCGTGCGCATCGAGCAGGTCCTGCTCGACCGCTGCGGCGCCCGGCTGCCCGAGGTGCTGCGCGGTCAGGTCGAAGCGCTGTCGCTGCTGTTCCCCGACGACCCCTCGCTGCCCTCGGCGGCCACGATGTACGCCGCCGCGACCACCGCCGTGCTCTGCAACGAGATGACGGCCGAGGCCGTCGCGGGCGCCGCACGCCAGCTCGCACGCCCGCGGCTGCGCGTGCTCGAGATCGGCGGCGGCACGGGCGCGGCCACCGCAGCCACGGTGCCGCGCCTGCCGGCCGGCACGCACTACACCTTCACCGACCTCTCCGCGGGCTTCTTCGACGCGGCGCGCGAGCGCTTCGCGGGCCGCGGCGTCGGGTTCGAGTGCCGCACGCTCGACATCGAGCAGCCGCCGGCCGACCAGGGCTACGCGCGCGGGCAGGCCGACGTGCTCGTGGCCTCGAACATCGTGCACGCCACCGGCGACCTGCGCCAGACGCTCGCGCACATCCGCTGGCTGCTGGCGCCCGGCGGCGTGCTGGTGATGCTGGAGACCGTGGCCAGCCGCTTCTGGCAGTCGCTCACTTTCGGCCTCACGAGTGGGTGGTGGCGCTACCGCGACAACGACCTGCGCACGACCGGCCCCGTGCTGCCCGCCGAGCGGTGGCTTGCGCTGCTGGACGAGACGGGCTTCGATGCCGCCGCATCGGCGCTGCGCGCGGCCACGGCCGCGAGCCTGCACCCGCAGGCCCTGCTGCTGGGCCGCGCCGCCGCGGCACCGGCACCCGGCACGCATTGGCTGCTGGTGGCCGATGCAGGTGGTGTGGCCGAGGCCCTGGCCGGCCAGCTGCGCGCCGGCGGCGCC
>JALHOU010000498.1 GCA_022842825.1 Rubrivivax sp. | reverse complement strand
GGCAGCCAACGGCGCTTCTGCGCCTCCGTGCCGTGGTGGATGATGTACGGCGCCACGATGGCGGAGTGCAGGCCGCCACCCCAGCCGCTGACGTTGGCCCGCGCCTGCTCGAGCAGGATGACAGCCTCATGGCCGAAGTTGCCGCCGCCGCCGCCGTACTCGGCCGGCGTGGAGACACAGAGCAGCCCGTTGGCAGCCGCCTCGCGCCACACCTCGGGCGGCAACTTGCCGAGCTCGCGGAACTCGGCGGCGCGCGGCACCCACTTCTGCTCGATGTAGCGCTTGACCGATTCGCGGAGCATCTCGTGCTCATCGGTCATCCACAGGGACGGAAAGGTCGGAAGGGTCATGGGGCTTCCTGGAGGGCGACCAAGTCGGGCGCGGGGCGGGCCGCGCTCAGCGCGCCTCGAGCTGCTTGCGCACTTCGGTGTTGATGAGCCTCAGCTCGGCGAGCGTGGCCTCGATGTGCGAGCGCTTCTGCTCGAGGTTGACGATGGCCGCGTCGGTCTTGCCCAGCACCCACTTCAGCTGCTGCACGCGGCCTTCGCCGTGCTTGCCGTAGAGGTCGAGGTAGTGCTTGATGTCGGCCAGCGACGCGCCGATGTCCTTGCTGCGCAGGATGAGCGCCAGCCGCGCGCGATCGCGCCGCGTATACACCCGGGTACCGTTCACGCGCCGCGGCGCCAGCAGGCCCTTGTCCTCGTAGAAGCGGATGGTGCGCAGCGTGATCCCGAACTCCCTGCAGAGCTCGGTGATGCCGAAGAGCTCGCCGGTGTCCTCCTCGCGGTGCGAAGCCACCACCTCGCGCGCCGTCAGCGGCGGCGTTGCGGTGGCCGAGCTGGCCGAGGCAGGGGCCGCCGCCGGCAAGGGCTCCCGGGCGGGCTTGCGGGCCACGCGCTGCAACACGGCGCGCCTCGTCAGACCACGCGCTGCAGCTTCATGGCCACGCTCATGTCGCCCGAGACCTTGAACTTGCCCATCATGAAGCCGGTGGCCGGCTCGAGCTCGCCGGTGATCAACGCCACCAGGTTCTCGTGCGAGATGGCGACCGTGCAGTCGGTCTCGCGGTCGGTGTTGTCCACCGTGTTGGGCACGCTCTTGCCGTCGATGACCACGACGCCGTCGGCGCCGCAGTCGAACTTCAGGGTGGCGTTGAGGCCGCTCGATTCGCCCACCTTGGCGCGCAGGGCTTCGGTGATGGCTTGCATGTCCATGTCGGGGACCTTGGATGAGGATGATGGGTGAAGCGGGATGAATCGTCGGGCGGACCAGGCCAATGCGCAGCCGCTGCCGGGCTGCGCCGATGCTAGCGCCGCCGCATTCCCATAACCCCCTCGCAATCCCCTAGATGTCATCCCGTTGACGTTAACGTCACCCGCCGTTCCAATCGCAGCCGATGGATGCCCCCACCCCGCCCGCCCGCCCCGGCTACCGCAGCGTCTTGCGCCCCGGCCTCTTCGCCGGCCAGGTGATGTGGGTCACCGGCGGCGGCAGCGGCATCGGCCGCTGCGTCGCGCATGAACTGGCCTCGCTCGGCGCCACGGTGGTCATCAGCGGCCGCAAGGCCGACAAGCTCGAGCGCGTGTCCGCCGAGATCACCGAGGACGGCGGCCAGTGCCGCACCATCGCCTTCGACATCCGCGACGAGGAGGCGGTAAAGGCCGGCGTCGCCCGGGTGATCGCCGCGCACGGCCCGGTGGCCGGCCTCGTCAACAACGCCGGCGGGCAGTTCCCTTCGCCGTTGTCGGCCATCGCCAAGAAGGGCTTCGACGCGGTGGTGGCCAACAACCTCACCGGCGGCTTCCTGATGATGCGCGAGCTCTTCACGCAGTGCATGGAGAAACACGGCGGCGCCATCGTCAACATGACCGCCGACGTCCGCAACGGCATGCCCGGCATGGGCCACAGCGGCGCGGCGCGCGCCGGCATGAGCAACCTCACCAAGACGGCGGCTTTCGAGTGGGCCTACGCCGGCGTGCGCGTCAACGCCGTGGCCCCGGGCTGGATCGCCTCCAGCGGCATGGACACCTACGGCCCCGCGATGTTGCCGCTGCTGAAGAAGCTGAAGAACGCCGTGCCGCTCAAGCGCATGGGCCTGGAGGCCGAGGTCAGCGGCGTCATCTGCTTCCTGCTCTCGCCGGCGGCCTCGTTCGTCACCGGCGTCACGGTGCAGATCGACGGCGCAGCCTCGCTCGGCAGCGCCATCTTCCCCTTGCAGGAGGCGTCCAACTCGAGGCCATTCGACGGCTTCCACCGCGCCGTCACGCCCGAGGCCTTCAAGACATGACGGCGCCGCATGACGACACCGGCATGACGACACCGGCATGACGACACTGAGCAGCACGCTGAACCCCGCTTCGTCCGCCTTCCAGGCGAACGCGGCACGCATGCACGAGCGCCTGGCCGAGGTGCGCCGGCTCGAGGCGCTAGTGGTCGCAGAGAGCGAGAGCAAGCGCAAGAAGTTCGAGGAGCGCGGCCAACTCCTGCCGCGCGAGCGCGTGGCCCGCCTCATCGACCGCGGCAGCGAGTTCCTCGAGCTCAGCACGCT
>JALHOU010000497.1 GCA_022842825.1 Rubrivivax sp. | reverse complement strand
GCATGCTCGCCCTTGGGGTTGTCGCGGAAGTAGAGATACGCGCCCCAGGTCTCGTCGCTGCAGTCCAGCGGCGGCCGCGCGATGGCGGTGGTGCCGCCGCAGTGGAACTCGTTCTCCGCGCGCGGGCCGCACCAGGGGCATCGCAGTTGCATCACGGGTGTATCGCCTCAGGTCGAGTTATCAGTGCGAGTTCTCAGTGCGCGATGCCGGCAGCCGCGGCCTCGTCGATGAGCCGGCCGGTGTGGAAGCGGCCCAGCTGGAACGGCTCGGCCAGCTCGTGATTGCGCCCAGTGGCCAGCACATGAGCCAGCGTCCACCCGCCCACCGGAATGGCCTTGAACCCGCCGGTGCCCCAGCCGCAGTTGATGTAAAGCCCCGGCACGGGCGTGGCACCGATGATGGGGCTGCTGTCCTGCACCACGTCGACGATGCCGGCCCACTGCCGCAGCAGCCGCAGCCGGCTCAGCGAGGGGAACATCTCCACCGTGGCCGCCACCACGTGCTGCATCACGTCGAAGCTGCCACGCTGCGCGTAGGAGGGGAAGTGGTCGAGCGCGCCGCCGATCACCACCTCGCCCTTGTCGCTCTGGCTCCAGTAGGCCCCGAGCGATGGCGACAGCGTCACCGTGTTGAGCACGGGCTTGACCGGCTCGCTCACCATGGCCTGCAGCGCATAGCTCGTGACAGGCAGGCGAAAGCCCGCGAGGCCGGCCAGCACCGATGAGTGCCCGGCCACGGCCATAGCCACCTTGTCGGCACGGATCTCGCCGCGGTTCGTGTTCACGCCCACCACGGTGTCGCCCTGCTTGAGAAAGCCCGTGACGGCGCAGTGCTGCACGATGTCCACGCCCAGCGCCGAGGCGCCGCGCGCGTAGCCCCAGGCCACCGCGTCGTGCCGCACCGGCCCCCCGCGACGCTGCACGAAGCCGCCGAGGATGGGGAAGCGCGCATCGGCGCCGAAGTTCAGCCGCGGCTCCAGCGCCTTCACCTGCGCGGCATCGAGCAGTTCGGCATCGATGCCGTTGCACAGCATGGCGTTGGCCCAGCGCGACTGCGCGTCCAGATCGTGCCGCGAGTGCGCCAGCGTCAGCACGCCGCGCTGGCTGAACATGATGTTGAAGTTGAGCTCGCGAGCCAGCGTTTCGTACTGGCGCACGGAGAAGTCGTAGAGGCGCGCACTCTCGGGGTAGAGGTAGTTGGAGCGCACGATGGTGGTGTTGCGCCCGGTGTTGCCGCCGCCGATCCAGCCCGCCTCGAGCACGGCCACGTTGGTGACGCCGTGGTTCTTCGCGAGGTAGTAGGCGGTGGCCAGGCCGTGGCCGCCGCCGCCGATGACGATGACGTCGTAGCGGGGCTTCGGCTCGGCATCGCGCCAGGCGGGGGCCCAGTCGGCGTGGCCCCGGCGAGCCGCAGCCAGCAGGTCCCAGGCCGAATAGTGGCGTCGTGGCGTCACGGAAAGGTTCTTGGCCGCAGTCAGGCCCGCACGAAGCGGCGGTTCAGCGGCCCCACCGCCCAGTCGACATGCGTAGCGCGGCCGTCGCTCATCCCGCACACCAGCAGCGGCGTCTCGTAGGCGGTCAAGCCGCGCCACTCGGGGCTCTCGAACTGCATCGCCAGGCGATGCTCGCCGACCGGGCGGGCCGTGAACGACATGCGGTATCCGCGCGGCAGGTTGCCAAGCAGCAGGTCACCGGCCAGGTCGAGCTGCAGCTCGCCATCGGCCGGATGGAGGTACAGGCCCGCGTAGGGCGACAAATCGCCCGGCAGCCCGGCCTGTGGAGTCGCGGATGTGGACGCGGGCGCGGGTGCCGGCATGGCGGCTTCGAAGCAAGCCTTCCAGTCGCGCGGCTTCAGCCCCAACAGGCAGGCCGCCATCGCATACGGCAACGGCACCGTGCCGCGGCCCGAGGAATTGCCGTAGCACGCGATGCCGATGCCGTCGCGCGGGAACAGCAGCGTCATCGCGGCGATGCCGAAGTCGCCTCCGGAGTGGATCACCAGCGGGTGGCCTTCGAGCTCGGTGATGGCCCAGCCGAGACCGTAGGCGGCCATGTGGGCACCGGGGTGGAACAGGCTGATGATGTCCTTGCCGGGCAGCGCCACGATCTGCGGGGTGTGCGTCTCCCGCAGGGCTTCGCGCGCAATCACCTGCCGGCCATCGACGAGGCCGCCGTTGAGGTGCAGGCGCAGCCACTGCACAGCATCGGCGCCACACACCGACAGGCCCCCACCGCCGAGGTACCAGTCGCTGTAGACGGTATCGATGGCCACGGTCTGCCCGTCGACCATGCAGTGCCAGCCGGCCTGGTCGGGCAGGTCGCCCCGCGCTGCCAGGCCGCCGCTGGTGCCCTGCATGCCCAGCGGCGCGAGCACGCGTTCGCGCAGCGTGGCGATGAAGCCCTTGCCGGTGATGCGGCCCGCGGCCAGCGCCACCGCCGTATGGCCACCGTTGACGTAGGTGTGGCGCTCGCGCAGGCCGCACACGGGCGCGGTGTGCCGCAGACCTTCCAGCGCGGGCCCCACGGTCTGCGACGGGTCGAAGCCGAACTCCGTGAGCCC
>JALHOU010000496.1 GCA_022842825.1 Rubrivivax sp. | reverse complement strand
TTGGCGGTGAGGCGCCGGTTGGTGATGCGGCTCCACAGGATGGGGTGCATCTCGGCCATGTTGGCGCCCCACAGCACGAAGGCGTCGGCGTGCTCGGCGTCGTCGTACACGCCCATCGGCTCGTCGGCGCCGAAGGTACGGATGAAGCCGAACACGGCGCTGGCCATGCAGTGGCGCGCGTTGGGGTCGATGTTGTTGCTGCGAAAGCCCGCCTTCATCAGCTTGTTGGCGGCGTAGCCTTCCCAGATCGTCCACTGGCCCGAGCCGAACATGCCCACGCCCACCGGCCCCTTGGCCTTGAGCGTGGCCTTGACCTTCTCCTCCATGATGTCGAAGGCCTGCGTCCAGGTGATGGGCGCGAACTCGCCGTTCTTGTCGTACCTGCCGTCCTTCATGCGCAGCAGCGGCGTCGTCAGGCGGTCGGCGGTGTACTGGATCTTGGCCAGGAAGTAGCCCTTGATGCAGTTCAGGCCCTTGTTCACCGGCGCATCGGGGTCACCCTGGGTGGCGACGACGCGGCCGTCCTTCACCCCCACCAGCACGCCGCAGCCGGTGCCGCAGTAGCGGCACACGCCCTTGTCCCAGCGCACGCCGTCGCTCGCATCGGCCGCCGCCGCGGCCTGGGCCAGCGCGGAGCCGGCCGGCAGTGCGATGCCGGCGGTCGCCGCGGCGGCCGCAGCCGCCTTGTGCTTGATGAAGTCGCGCCGCGAGAGCACGTGGACGGGGCTGGATGAGTCAGACATGGCGAGCCTCCTCGAGGGCTTCGTGGGATTCGGGATCGGGTTCGAACTGGTGGTAGACGAGCGAGACCGACATCACGCCGCCGAGGGCGCCGATGCGGCCGAAGCATTCGCTGGCATCGCCGTCGCCGGCGCTCTCGACGGTGACGACGAGGCGCCCGTCGGGCGCTGACGCGGGCACCTCCACGCCGGGCCAGCCCGCCAGCTCCGCCGCCACGGCGGCGGCGTGTTCGGGCCGGACATGCACGACGAGACTGGAGATGTTCACGTTCGGCCGCCTGTTCGCACAGTGATGGTTCGATGACCCTTCACGCGCCATTCTTCGCGTGCGACGGCGCAGATTCCTTGAACCGCTTCAAGGACGCGGGCGCTCGGCGCACCCGAACATGGCCGCCATGCAAGGTTGGCGAAAGGTCGTGCGGCCGCTCTTGTCGCTCTTCGCTGCCTGGGCCTGCGGCGGCGGCGGCCTCGGGCCGGCGCTCGCGCAGGCGCAATCGCGGGACGCGTCGGCGGGCGCCGGTGCGCTCTCGCTCTCGACCCTCTCGACGGTCAGCGCCGACGGCCGTTTCGTGCTGTTGGCGCAGGCCGAGCCGCCCTGCCTCGTGGTGCTCGACGCGGCGCGCGGTACACCGGTGCAGGCGCTGGTGCCGGCCTCGCGCGAGGGCCGCGTGGCGACGCGCATCGCCGCGCTGCGCACGGCACCGCTGCGGCGCAGCTTCGTCGTCGCACCGGCCGACCTGCCCGAGCTGTGGGAGATCTCGTACGACCCGCGGGCCGAGGAGATCTACGACGGTCTCGTGCACGACTACCGCTTCGGCGAGGGCGTGCCGCGGCGCGGCTTTCTCGGCCTGAAGCGCACGGCGCTGCCCGAGCCGCTGGCCGACTTCGTCTTCGACGAGCACGAGGCCGAGGCCTGGGGCCTGGCGCCGCCGCCGCCCGCCGGCAGCGGCGAGGGGCAGATGATCAACCTGGACGTGCGCCGGCGCGTGGCCGCCCTGCCTGCGGCGCAGATGGCTGCGCGCTTGTTGGCGCGCACGCACGCCGCCGCTGCCGCCGAGGCGCCGCTACCACAGCCCGGCGCGGACGTCGCGCAAAGGCGAACTGCGTCAAGGTCGTGGCCGTGCACCCCCCCTAAGGTGCCGAGCCCATGATGAACCCTTCGATTCGCCGCGCCATCGACGTGCTTCTCGGCCCGCTCCGCGGCTCGCTCTTTGGGTCATTCCGCGGCCCGTTCCGCGCCCCGCCCCGCAGCCGCCGGGCCGATCCGTTCGCGCTCGTGCTGATGCTCACCTGCTGCGCGGCCGGCGTGGCGTTGGCGCAGGTCCCGTCTTCCGCGAGCACGAGTGCCGCCACCGTGAGCGCGGCGCCGCAGGTGGTGGTGATCTCCGCCACCCGCCATGCCATGGCCATGGTCGACGCGCCGGCCGCCGTGAGCGTGGTGCCGCGCGAGACCATCGAGCAGCTCGGTGCCGACAACCTGCTCGAGGCACTGCGCGGCGAATCGGGCGTCACGCTCTTCGGCCGCACCATCGGCGGGCGCAAGACGCTCGCGTTGCGCGGCATGGAGAGCCGGCACACGCTCTACCTCGTCGACGGCCGTCGCATCGGCGCCAGCGACGGCGTCATCGGCCACACCGACTTCCAGCTCGGCTGGGTGGCGGTGGAGGAGATCGAACGCATCGAGATCGTGCGCGGGCCGCTGTCGGCGCTGTACGGCGCCGAGGCGCTGGGCGGCGTGCTGCAGATCGTGACGCGCGCGCCCGCAGCGGAGTTCGAAGGCAGCGCCACCGCCGAGGGCTCGTGGGCCGAGGGCGGCCGCGGCGGCGGCGGC
>JALHOU010000495.1 GCA_022842825.1 Rubrivivax sp. | reverse complement strand
ACCCAGCCGACCGACATGGGCACGATCTACAGCGTCGAGGAGGTCGGCGCGCTCACGTCGGCGGCCCGCGAGCGAGGCCTGCGTGCCCACCTCGACGGCGCGCGCATCGCGAACGCGATCGTGGCCCTCGGCTGTCGGCCCGCCGACCTGACATGGCGTGCCGGCATCGGCGCCGTGTCGCTCGGCGCCACCAAGAACGGGGCGCTGTCCGCCGAGGCGATCGTGAGCTTCGACGACGCCGTCTCCGACGAGCTGGTGTACCGGGCGAAGCGGGCGGGCCACGTGACGTCGAAGATGCGCTTCCAGTCGGCGCAGCTCGTCGCGTACCTCACGGGCGACCTGTGGCTGCGGCTCGCCGCCCGCTCGAACGAGCGCATGCGCCAGCTCAGCGACGGGCTGCGCGGGCTCGGCGTGGGCTTCCTCAACCGGCCCGACGTCAACATGCTGTTCGCGCAGGTCAGCGACGACGCGGCCACCGCGCTCGAGCGCTCTGGCCTTCTGTTCTACCGGATCCGCCCGGGCGTGATCCGGCTGGTCACGAGTTGGCAGACCACCGAGGAAGAGGTTGGCCGCGCCCTTGCGGCGTTCGGCAGCGTTCTGCGTTGAACTGAGGGATCGGCTCCGGGCGTGAAGCCCGAGGCGCGGCTCCTCGACTGGGCGGTGGCGGGCGTGGAGCCGGCCTTCATGGGCGCCGGCCCGGTCATCATGGCGGCCGCGGGTCTACGCAGGCTCAAGCAAGGTGAACCGGCTGCGGGCAAGGAGCTTGCGGAAGTCTCGATCGAAGCTGACGAGGTGTCCCTGCCGTTGCCGCCCGCGCTGCTAGCGATTGCCTAACGGGGTCGTTCGATGCTCCGCGTCGGCGGTCCGAGCGGGCCGCCGCAGCAACGACAGGAGCCAGATCCGTGAAGAAAATCCTTGGCTACGCCCTTCTGGTCGCGAGTGCAGTGCTCGCCTTGCGGGGGGTTGGGATGTTCATCTCGAGCCTGGTGGCCATGGGCCAGCAGCAACTGGCGCCCGAGGAGGCAGGCCAGCGCGGCTTGGCCCTGATCGGCGGGCTGCTTCTGGTGGCGCTGGGATACCTGCTCGCACGAGGTGCCTGGCACCGGCTAAGGGCGCCGGCAGCGACCGCCGAGACTCAGGCTGCGGCGGGCCTGCCCCGAACGTGGTTGGTCGGCATTGCGGCGGTGTGCGTCGTGGGGGTGGGCTGGGCCTGGATGAAGGGGCAGGCCGAATCGGGCGCCGTGACCGCCAGCATGCACAAGATGTCGGCGGCCTTTCAGCAAGCTGTCTCTACAGGCCAGCCGCTGCCCCCGGTGACCCAGCCCTCCCCGGGCGAGGCCGGCAAGATCGAAGTCTTGATGACGACGACCTACAACCGCTTGCTGGCCCCGCAGGGCCAGTACCGGGCAGCGATGGCCGAGATCGAGCTTCCGAAGCTGCTCGATCCCGATCGCCTGCAGGCGGATCCTTCGCTCGCAAGCGCCCGCGCAATGATCAGCAAGGCCCGGGAGATCCGTGCCGGCTACCAGACCCAGTTGGACGCGGCCATCGCCGCCATACGGCGCGACGTCCAAGCCGCTGATGTGAAGGATGGCTACAAGCGTTCGCTTCAGGACGCGTTCGACAAGATCGCCGAGCAGCGCAAGGCGGGCGCCGGCGGGGCGGCGTGGACCCGGGAAGAACAGGTGCTCGGCCAGCTCGAGGCCGTCGTCAACCTGCTGGCCGCCCGCCAGGGCGGCTGGCAGGTCCGCAATCGCAAGCTCGAGTTCCGGCGCCAGGCCGACCTCGACGCGTTCAACGCACAGATGAAGACGCTCGTGGCGTTGGGGCGATAGACCGCCTCGGGGTCGATGCCGCGGTCGCCGCAGCGCAAGCGCGTCCACCTGCCGTTGATCGACGATGCGCGCCGTGGCCTCGCCGACATCGCGGCGGGCCGGACACAGGAAGCCGATGCGGCGCTGATCGAGCGGGCGGGGTGAGAGCCGCCGGGGACCGCCGGTCTACGCGGGCTCAAGCAACGTGAACCGGCCGCGGGCCAGGAGCTTGCGGAAGTCTCGATCGAAGCTGACGAGGTGTTCACCCAGGTGCGCCACGGCGGCCGACAACCAGGCATCCGGCACGGCGTTTCCGCCAAGTTGCTTGTCGAGGCACAGCTGTCGCAGCTTCAACCACTCCGGGCCCAAGGGCGCGAGTTGCACCCCGGGCGAGGCAAGAAGCGCGTCGATGAACGCCACGGCGTCTTCGATCGGGGTGGCCACCTGGAAGATCTTCGGGCTGGTGACCAGCCGCAGGAAGTTGGCCAGCACCATCGGCATCAGCGTGAAGGGTGCGCCGGCATCGGCAGCCCCGAGCGCCTCTTCGAGCCAGGCGCGCGCCACGGCATGGTGTGGATGATCGCTGCGCGCCGCCGCGACCAGCACGTTGACATCAGGCGTCATCGCCCAAAGCGGCCAGCAGCGCCTGGTTGCTCAGCGGATCGACACCCTTCACCAGGCCACCGCGACCCTTCAGCACAGGCAGGCGGGCCCGGGGGCCCTTGGCGGCACGGGCCTTCGCGCGCAGCCGCAGTTGCAGGCCCTC
>JALHOU010000494.1 GCA_022842825.1 Rubrivivax sp. | reverse complement strand
GGTCCGCCCTTCGCGCCTCTGGTGACACGCCAGATCCAGAGCGACGGTCTGGTCACGCCGGCCGGCCTGGAGCCACGCCGTTACGACGAGGAGACACATGTGGCGCTGCGTTCGTCCAGGCGGCTGTCGATCGTGCTGGACGCCGACCGCGTGCTGCTGCCCAACGGCCGCCAGGTGCCGCGGCCCGCGGGCGTGCAAGACAGCGCCAGCCAGTTCGTGCAGATGACGTGGCTGTTCACGACCCAGCCGGCGCAATTGCAGGCGGGCGCGACGCTGCAGATGCCGCTGGCCCTGCCGCGCCATGTGGAGGTCTGGACCTACGAGGTGGTCGGCGCGACGACACTCGAGATCCCGGTCGGCGCCATCGAGGCCGTGCACGTGCGCCCGCGGCGGCCGCCGCGGGCGGCCGGCACCGTGGCGGGTGGCGACCTGGTGGCCGAACTCTGGGTCGCGCCGACGCTGCAGTACCTGCCGGTGCGCATCCTCATCCGCCAGGACGAGGAAACCTACGTCGACCTCCACCTGGAGCGTTTGCCGCAGCAGGCGCAGACCTCGGAGCCCGGACGCTGACCGCGCGTGGGTCGCGCGCATCGACGACGCGCAGCGCGCTCGCCCGGCTACCAGGCGCTGATGCGCGCCATGAAGGCCTCGGCCGCGTCGCGGCCCTGCAACGTCGAGACCAGTTGCACCGCCGCTGGCAGCAGGGCGCGGAACTCGGTTTCGTTGCGAGCCTTCTGCAACTGAATGGCCATGCCCTCGCCGGCCGACCCGAGCCGTTCGTTGAAGGCGCGCAGCAGGTCGCGCCGCATGGCCTCGAACGAGGGCTGCTGGCCCCGGATGATGGTGCGCTCCACTGCGTCCGGCACAACGGCCGGAGCGGCTTGCGCCGCAGGCGCGGCGGGCGACGCCGAGGCCGCCGCCGCCGGGGCAGTGCGCGTGAATTCGGCGATGAAGTCGTCCTGCACCAGCGCGGCCAGCGCCTCAGCGGCCTGGGGCACCATCAGCGCCAGCTCGACGTCGCTGCGCTTGCCGTCGATCATGATCAAGACGCTGCGCAGGCGCGGCGCGAGCTTGTAGACGCGCGTCTCGATCTCGGCCAGGCCCTTGGCCGTCTTGCGATAGATGATCGGCATGGATCGGTGCGAAACGAGCAACGTTCGGCCGGCGTGCGTCGCCGCGACCCGGCCCGGACATGGCGAGCTTAGCGCGAGCCAGGGCGCGCGTCTGTCAGATTGGCGGTTGAGTGGCCGGCCACGGAGATAATTTGATGCAAATCCATTTGAGGTGACCGACATGAGCGAGCCCCTGGTATTGGTCGAGCGGCGCGGCGAGGGCGCGCGAGGCACCGCCTTGATGCGCCTGAACCGGCCCAAGCAGCTGAATGCGCTCAACAGCGAGCTGATGGAACAGCTCGGCGCCGCGCTGCTCGCCGCCGATGCGGACGAGACGATCGGCTGCATCGTCATCACCGGCAACGAGAAGGCCTTCGCGGCCGGCGCAGACATCGCGGCCATGGCCAAGAAGACTTACGCCGAAGCGCTGGCCGAGCCCTTTATCACGCGCAACTGGGAAACCATCCGCCAGGTGCGCAAGCCGGTCATCGCCGCGGTAGCCGGCTTCGCGCTCGGCGGCGGTTGCGAGCTGGCCATGATGTGCGACTTCATCATCGCCGCCGACACGGCGCGTTTCGGCCAGCCGGAAATCAAGATCGGCATCCTGCCCGGCGCCGGCGGCACCCAGCGGCTGCCGCGCGCCGTGGGCAAGAGCAAGGCGATGGACATGGTGCTCACCGCGCGCATGATGGACGCCGCCGAGGCCGAGCGTGCCGGCCTCGTCTCGCGCGTCGTGCCGGCCGACAGGCTGCTCGACGAGGTGCTCGCTGCTGCCGAGGCCGTCAACGTCCTGTCGGGCCCGAGCGTGGCGCTGGCCAAGGCCTGCGTGAACAAGGCGTTCGAGGGCGGGCTCAGCGACGGCGTCGACTTCGAGCGGCGCGTCTTTCATTCGCTGTTCGCCACCGCCGACCAGAAAGAAGGCATGGCCGCCTTCCTCGAGAAGCGCGCGCCGCGCTTCATCGGAGGCTGAGCCCGGTCCGGCAGAAGGCCGACCGTCGGCGGTCAGGGCACCAGCCAGCGGGCTCCGGTGGCGTCGAAGGACGCACGCCTGTGTACGCGTTCGCCCAGCTCGAGCCAGTCGATGGACTCAATGTGCGAGCTCAACAGCGCGAAGTGCGTTCGGCCGGCAGGCAAAGGCACGAAGCCGTGGTCGACGGGCGTTCCCGGCGCCGCCGGCGACAGGTAATCCTGCGCCGAAGGGGTCAGCGCCAGGCGGGCCCAGCGCGAGGAGACGGCCAGCCCTTCGGTCTGGACCTCGAGGCGCACGCGCATGCGCAGCTGCCAGGACATCGCCGCACACCACGCCACCAGCGTGCCGGCGGGGCGATGCGCGATCTGCAGCACCTTGGCGCTGCGTGCATCGGTATAGAAGAGCAGGGTGCGCGTGTCGGCATCCAGCTCGCGCAGCACGAGCGTACGCGCATCGGCCGCGTCGCCGGCGCGCGTGGCCAGCACGAGGCGACGCCAG
>JALHOU010000493.1 GCA_022842825.1 Rubrivivax sp. | reverse complement strand
GCGCCCGACAGGCGCGGCAACAACGTCACCTGCAGGCCGCCACGGCCGGGCAGGCTGTCGGCTGGCGCCGCCACGGGCAGGCTGATGTGGCCCTGCAAGGGTTGCAGCGTTGCCTGCAGCACGCGCACCGGCACCGTCGGCGCGACGGCCTGGCTCAGCTTGACGCTGTCGCGCGCGGGACCGCCGCCAGCGCTGCCGCCAGTGCCGGCACCTTCTTCCGAGGCGCCGGCCGACCAGTCGATGCGGGTCGTGCCGGCCGGCACCTCGACCGGCCAGCGCAGCTCGGCCGCCGCCCCGGGCGCCAGCTGCACGGTCTGCGGCCCAAAGCTCAGAGCCACCGCGGACCCCGGGGCACCGGTGGCACCGGACGTCGCGGCGCCATGGACGGCGCTCCCCACCAGCGTGGCGCGCACCTGCATCGGCCGCGTGGCGCCGTTGCGCACCGTGAAGCCGGCCTCGAAGCGGTCGCCTTCGCGGACCAGCGGCGCCAGGCCGGGCAGCATCTGCAGGTCCTGCGAGACGCGCACCACCGCCTGCCCCTGGCCGAAGCGGTCGGCGCCGGCGTCGGCCAGCGCCACGAGGCGGAAGCTGGTCAACGAGTCGTTCAGCGGCACCTCGATGCGCGCCTCGCCGTTGGCGTCGAGCAACACGCTGCCGCGCCACAGCAGCAGCGTGTCGAAGAGCTCGCGCGTCGGGTTGCGGCCGCCACCGCCGCCCGGTGGCAAGGCCTTGCGGCCGTAGTGGCGCCGGCCAATCACCTCGTTCACGGCCGTGGCCGTCTCCACGCCCCAGGGGCGTTCCTTGAACAGGCCGCCGAGCAGGTCCCAGCTGCGGTTCTCGGCCAGCGCCAGCAGGCCTTCGTCGACGGCGGCGAAGGCCACGTCGGCGCCGGCGAGCGGGCGGCCCTGGAACGACACGCGCACGGTGGTGCTCACCTTGTCGCGCACCTTGTATTGCGTCTGCGGCGTGGTCACCTTCACCTCGAGCCGGTGGGCGGCGCTGCCGATGCGCAGCTGCGCGACGCCGAACTTGAAGCTCGGCCGGGCCAGGTCGACCGTGCCTGTGGGCGCGCGCCACTCCTTGCCTTCGTAGCGGAAGGCGCGCCACCAGTCGGCGGGCTCGCGCCAGCCCCAGGTGAAGATCGACCACCACGGCGCCTCGCGCAGGCGGCCGCGCAGGACGAAGACGCCGACGGTGACGTTGGGGGCCCAGCTCGCGCCACCATCCACGCTGCCAGCGCCGGCCGACTGCCCCGCGGCGGGGATCGGCAGCTCGATCACCGGCTCGCGGCCATTGAGCGTGAGCACGCGCGCGTCGAGGATGCCTTCGCGCTCGACCGTGACGAGCGCGGTGGCGCTCTGGAACGGCATGCGCACCTGCAGCCGCGCCGTCTGGCCGGGCTCGAGCTCGCGCTTCTCGGGCAGCACGTCGATGCGGTCGTCGTTGCCCTGCGCGAACCAGAGGCGCTCCTCATCGCGCTCGCTGGTCACCCACACGTGCGTGGAGGCGCGGCTCGTGCGGCCGGCATCGTCCCTGACGCTGGCGACGAGCTCGACCTCGCCGGCCTGCTCGACGCGGGCGTCGCAGCTCAGGCGCCCCTGGGCGTCGGTCTTGCCGCTGCACAGCGCGCCCAGCTCGACGGTGCGGCGCTGGTTGTCGTAGCTGTAGAAGCCGCCGACGATGCGCTGGCGTGTCGAGAGGGTCTGGTGGGCGCGGCCGATCACCTCGACCGCGCGGCCGGCCAGCGGCCTGCCCTCGGTGTCGAGGACGACGGCGGTGAAGCGGGCGGCGCCGCGGTGCGCCGCCCAGTCGGGTGCACGCAGGCCCACGACGACCGCCGCCGGCCACAGCTTGACGCGCCGTGACACCGTCTGTGTCTCGCCGTTCGGGTCGGCAAAGTTCATCTCGGCCAGCAGTTCGGCCGGGCCGCGCAGGGGGGGCAGGCCGGGCAGCGTGATGCGGGCGGCGCCCTGCAGGTCGGTGCGCGCGGGCAGCTGGCGTGCCACGATGCGCGCGCCGCCGTCGCCGGCCTCGCCGGCGAGGCCGGCCTCGTCCTCGTCGCGCGAACGTTCGGCCAGGCCGAAGCTGAAGTCCTCGTGGCCGGGAAAGCGCGGCTCGGTGTCGCGCAGGAGCGCCGAGAGGGCGAGCGACAGCCCGGGCATCGGCCCGCCGGCCATGGCATTGACCTGCGCCTGGAACTCCAGCTCGCGCGGCGCGATGAGCACGCCGCGGCCGCCCTCGGTGCCGGCAGCGGGCAAGGCCAGCCGCGCGTCGACGAGCGGCACGCGGAAGTCCTCGACGCGGAAGGCGCCGCTGTGCAGCTCCTTGTCGCCGCGCTTGAGGGCCACGTCGTAAAGGCCGAGCGCGGCATGGCGCGGGATCGCCCACTGGCTGAGCGCCGAGCGCGCGGGCGGCCCCGGCCAGGCGAGCGGCAGCGTCACCTCCTGGCCGCTGCCCACGTGCGTGATCAATACGGTGTCGGGCAGGTGCTCGGGCGTGGTGTAGGCCAGGCCGCGCTCGGTTTCGTCGCGCACGAAGTGCTTCATCGACACCGTCTCGCCGCGGCGCAGCAGCTCGCGGTCGAACACCGT
>JALHOU010000492.1 GCA_022842825.1 Rubrivivax sp. | reverse complement strand
GTCGCGCCGCGCGCTCGCCGCGGCCGGCCAGCTTCGCGCCGCCGGCGGCCGACCTGCGCGAACGCCCGCTGCGCCTGCCGCAGGCCGAAGCACCGCGCGCCAGCATCATCGTCCCCGCCTACAACCAGCTCGACTACACCCTGGCCTGCCTGCATGCCCTGGCCGACAGCGGCGACCAGACGCCGTTCGAAGTGATCGTGGTCGACGACACCTCCAACGACGCCACGGCCGACGTGCTGCCCGGCGTGCCCGGCCTGCGCTTCCTGCGCAACGCCAGCAACCTGGGGTTCATCGGGGCCTGCAACGCGGGCGCGGCGCAGGCCCGGGGCGAGTTCCTGGTTTTCCTCAACAACGACACCACGGTGCGGCCGGGCTGGCTGGATGCGCTGCTCGACACCTTCGCGCGCCATCCCGACACCGGCCTGGCCGGCAGCCAGCTGGTCTACCCCGACGGACGCCTGCAGGAGGCCGGCGGCATCGTGTTCGCCGACGGCTCGGGCTGGAACTACGGCCGCTTCGACGACCCCGCGCACCCGCGCTACGGCTTCGTGCGCGAGGTGGACTACTGCTCCGGCGCGGCCATCGCGCTGCCGCGCGGACTGTTCGAGCGCCTGGGCGGCTTCGATGCGCACTACGCGCCGGCGTATTACGAAGACACCGACCTGGCCATGCGCGTGCGCGCCGCGGGCCTGAAGGTGCGCTACCAGCCGGCCTCGGTGGTGGTGCACCACGAAGGCATCAGTTCCGGCACCGACCTCGGCGCCGGCGTGAAGCAGCACCAGGTCACCAACCAGGTGAAATTCCTCGACCGCTGGCGCGACGTGCTGGCCCGCGAACACGCGCCGCCCGGCACCGACCCCGTGCTGGCCAGCGAGCGCGGCCGCCGCCACCGCGTGCTGGTGCTCGACGCCTGCACGCCGCGGCCCGACCGCGATTCCGGCTCGGTGCGGATGCTGGCCCTGCTGCGCCTGCTTCGCGAGGCGGGATGCGCGGTCGATTTCTTCAACGAAGACCGCAGCCACGACGACGGCTACACGCGCGAACTCCAGCAGCTGGGCGTCGCGGTGTGGTGGACGCCGCACCTGGCCGACGTGCCGCGCTGGCTGCGGCGCGAGGGCCCGCGCTTCGACCTGGTGATCGCCAGCCGCCACTACGTGCTCTCGCCCCTGCTGCCGCTGCTGCGGCGGCATGCGCCGCGGGCGCGGGTGGTGTTCGACACGGTCGACCTGCACTACCTGCGCGAGCAGCGCGAGGCCGGGGTCGCCGGCGACGCCGTCCGCCGCCGCGCCGCCGAGCGCACGCGCACGGCCGAACTGGCGCTGGTCGCCGCCAGCGACGCCACCTGGGTGGTGAGTGCCGCCGAGAAGACTTTGCTGGAGGCCGAAGTGCCGGGCGCGAAGGTCGCGGTGGTCTCCAACATCCACGAAGTGGCGGGCCGCGGGCCGGCGTTCGCCGCGCGCCAGGGCCTGCTGTTCGTCGGCAGCTACCGGCACCCGCCGAACGTGGACGCCGCGCACTGGCTGGCCGACGAGATCCTGCCGCGCATCCGCGCGCGCCTGCCCGCTGTCGAACTGCACCTGGTCGGCGGCGATGCGCCGGCCGACGTGGCCGCGCTGGGCGGGCGGCCCGGCATCCGCTTCCACGGCCACGTGCCCGACCTGCAGCCACTGCTCGCGTCGGCGCGGATCTCCGTGGCGCCGCTGCGCTACGGCGCCGGCGTCAAGGGCAAGGTGAACCAGGCGCTGGCGCACGGCCTGCCGGTGGTGGCGACGACCTGCGCGGTCGAGGGCATGTTCCTGCTCGATGGCCGCGACGTGCTGGTCGCCGACGACGCGGACGCGTTCGCGGCGGCGGTGCTGCGCCTGCACGAGGACGCCGCACTCTGGGAGCAGCTCGCCCTCGGTGGCCAGGAAAACACCCGTCGCCACTTCTCCAGCGACGCGGTGCGCGAGACCCTGCGAACCCTGCTGGCCTCGCTGCCGCCGCGCTAACCGCCGGCGCGCAGCAGGCGCTCCGACAGCGCCGCGAGGCCGGGGTGGCCCGGATCCACGGCCTGTGCCGACATCAGCGCACGCCGCGCCAGCGCCAGTTCGTTGGCGCCGAGGCGTTCATCGGCAAAGGCCAGCCAGCGGTCGGCCAGGCGCCGGCGATCCGCGGCGAGCGCGTCGCCGCCGCGCTCTCGCGCCATGCGTGCGTCCAGGCAGGCCTGCGCGGCCGAGAGTCGGTTGCCCGCCAGTTCGTCCTCGAAGCAGGCACGCGCGCGGCGGTCGTATTCGGCCTGGGCATCGCGCAGGTCGGCGCTGCCGGGTTCGATGGCGGCGGCCTGGCGCAGGAAGTCCCAGGCCGCTTCGCCGGGCGGATCGATCAGGTCGCCGCGGCGCATCGCGGCGCGCGCGCCCCCGAGCAGCACCGCCAGGCGGTCCGGGTCGGATTCGGAAGCCTGCGGCAGCGCCTCGCGCGCGGCGCGCGCCTCGTCGATGCGGCGGCCCGCGGCCGCCACATCCGGTGAATCCGGCGCCCAGGTGCGCGCGAGCGCCAGCGATGCCTCGGCGGCCTCGAAGTCGAAGTCGGCGGCCTCGCGGCGCGCGCGCGCGGCCAGC
>JALHOU010000491.1 GCA_022842825.1 Rubrivivax sp. | reverse complement strand
CGCGCGTCGGGCCGGGGCCGCCGGCCGAGAGGTTGTGGCGCGTGCCGCGCACGTCGCTCACGCGCTGCGCATCGGCCAGCGGCGCCGGGCCGAGCCAGCCGAGCGCGGCAACGAGGCCGGTCATCAGGAGCCAGGCGCGCATCAGCCGCCTCCCAGGAAGTGCAGCAGCACGATGCGGCCGTTGAACATGTCGGCCACGTGCACGCGGTTCTGGGCATCGATCCACACGCCCGAGGGCAGGTAGAACGGGCCGGCCGAGGGCGCTGCGGCGGCGGAGGCGGCGCGGGATGGCGCCGGGGGTGCGGCGTTCGATGCGGCGGTGGGTGCGGAGGTGGGGGCGGCAATGGGGGCGGCAATGGGGGCGGCAATGGGGGCGGCAATGGGCGCGGCAATCGGCGCGGCAATCGGCGCGGATGGGCGTGTGGCCACGGATGCGACGGAAGCAGCCGCTGGGGACGCGGCCGGGGCGCCGGCCGTGCCGTCGTACGCCTGCACGGCGCCGGTGCCGGTGATCGGCAGCAGGAAGTCCCCTTCGGCCGAGAACACCAGCACGCTGTCGTAGAAGCTCTCGACGACGTAGACGTTGCCCTCGCCGTCCACCGCCACGCCTTTGGGCCGCACGAGGTTGCCGACATAGAGCCCGCGCGCGCCGACGCTGCGCACGAAGCGGCCGAAGCCGGGAGTCGCGGCATCGGCGGCCCCGCTCACGTCGAGCACCTGCACGCGGTTGTTCAGGGTGTCGGTCACGTACAGGCGCCCGTCGCGCAGCGCCAGGTGGGTGGGGAAGTTGAACTCGCCTGCGCCTTCGCCGCGCTGTCCGAGCGTGCGCAGGTGGCGGCCTTCGGCGTCGAAGACCTCGAGGGTGTGTGCGGCGGTATCGGCGACGAAGAGCCGGCCGCTTCGCGCGTCGCGCGCGAGGCCGGTCGGGCGCTGCAGCCGGCCCTCGCCGATGCGCGCCAGCGGCCGGCCCAGCGCGTCGAGCACGAACACGGCTTTCAGTTCGGCGTCGGCGACATAGAGCCGCGCGCCGGTTGTGCCAGGCGTGCCTAGTGTGCCGGTTGAGTTGGGGGCGCCGGACGTGCCGGGCGCCCGCCCGGCCGCTGCAGCGGGCTGCACCGCCATGCCGCTGGGCGCTACGAAGCGCAGCCCGGGGGCAGCCTGGTCCCACAACTGGAGCTCGCCGGCCGCTGTGTCGAAGACGAAGATGGCCTGCCTGCTGGCATCGCTGACGTAGAGCCGGCCGTTGTCGTCGCCCACGACGGCGGCTGGGCGCTGCAACACCAGCGGCGCCTCGGGCGCGTCGTCGACGCCGGCGATCCAGCGGCCCAGTCGCTGCAGCGCGCCGCGCGCGGGTTCGTCGCGCTTGAAGTTCGGTTCTCCCGTGAGGGCGCCCCCGTACAGGTAGCGCGGCACTTCGGGCATGGCCGGCCAGGTGATGCGATGGCCCTCGGGCACGTCGCCGAGGTCGGGTTGCAGGCGGCCCTTGACGATGGCGGCGGCCGCACCGGGCACGCCGCCGGACGTGGCGCAGGCGCCGAGGAGCAACGACAGCGCAAGCGTGGCGAGTGTGGCGCGGGGGCTCCATGCGGCGCATGCGGCGACCGTGGCCATCACGACGCCTCCTCGTGCAGCAGCGAATGGATCGCGACGCGGCCGCCGAGCGTGTCGCTCACGGCCAGCAGCGCACCGTCACAGGCGAGGCCGCCGATGCGTTGCACGCCCAGCCGCTCGGCGCTCCAGCGTTCGGCGCCGCCGCTGTCGGCGAGGCGCTTCAAGCTGTTGTCGTACGCGTCGTGCACGATGACGCGCCCGCGGCGGTCGAGCGCGAGGGCCACGGGCTGCATCAGTTCGCCGCGGCCGCGGCTCCTGGTGCAGCGGCCGTCCCGCGTGCACTCGTGCACCTGGCCGCTCAGGCGGTCGAGCACGTGCAGGCGGCCGTCGGCGGCGACGGCGATGCCGTCCACGCTGGCGACGCTGCCCGCGCCGATCGAAGGGATCCGCACGGTGCCTTCTCGCAGCGGGTTGATGAAACGCGCGACGCTGCCGCGCTGCTCGAACCACTGCGCGCCGGCACCATCGGCGACGAGCAGCGTGGCGCCGCCGTCAGCCAGCGCCAGGGCCGCGGGGGTGGGCACGGCCAACGGCAGCGCCAGCGTCTGCGCCAGGCGGCCGTCGCGTGCGAAACGCAGGATGCGGCGGCTGCGCACGTCGAGCACCCAGGCCGAGAGATCGGGGCCGAGTGCCAGGGCCATGCCCGGTGACACCGGCGCGTCGGCGATGGCGACCAGCGTCTCGCTGGCGAGTTCTGCGCGCCACAGCCTGGCGCTGGTGAGGTCGGCCACCAGCAGGTCGTTGCCCCGCATCGCCAGCGCACCCGGGCTGGTGAAGCGCACGAAGGGACTGAGGGCGGCGCCCGGTGCAGGTCGTGCCGGCACGACCGGTGGTGCCGGCAGACCCGGCAGGGCCGGCAACCCGATGCCCGGCTGCGCAGCGCCGATGCGCCCGCCCGTCAGCACGCGCCACGGCTGCGGCCCGGCGGGCAGTGGCGTCAGTTCGGCATCGCTGGCGCAGCCGCCGAGCAGCAGCAGGGCTGCGGCGCCGGTC
>JALHOU010000490.1 GCA_022842825.1 Rubrivivax sp. | reverse complement strand
TGCGCAGCGCATCGATGCCGAGCACGCGCACCGCCTGCCGCGCCGCCGGGGCGGTGGCGCCGGGGGCGCGGCCGTAGGTCTCGACTTCGACCACGGCGCTCGCATGGCGCACCGCCTCGTCGGCGAGCACGCGCTCGAAGAGCGCATCGTCGAAGCCCTCGCGCTGGCCGCGCAGGCTGAGGTCGGGGTCGCCGTTGGCGCTGCGCACGGCGGCGGCGAACTCGACAAGCGCCGAACGGTTGATGAGGTGCACCGACCACGCGAGCGCAACGCCCAGGCTCACGGCCAGCAGGGCCACGGCGTGCCGCCAGGGGTGGTGCCGCCACTCGCGCCAGAGCAGGGGCCAAAGGGCCCAGGCGCGGGCGAGGGGCAGGCCGAGGGCGCGGCTCATGGCGCGGCGCCCACGATGCCGGCCGGCGTCAGCCGCAGGGTGCGGTCGGCCAACGCCGCTGCCGCGACCGAGTGCGTGACGAGCAGGCACGTCGCACCCGTCTCGCGCACCTGCCGGCGCAGGACTTCGAGCACCACGCCCGCGGTGGCGGGGTCGAGGTTGCCGGTGGGCTCGTCGGCCAGGATGAGCTGCGGCCCGTGCACGACGGCGCGTGCGATGGCCACGCGCTGCAGTTGCCCGCCAGAGAGTTGCGCCGGCCAGCGCCCGCCCAGGCCTTGCAGCCCCACTGCGGCGAGCGCCGCCTCGGCGCGCTCGAGCCCGGCGCGGCGCGGCTGCCCGGCCAGCCACAGCGGCAGAGCAATGTTCTCCACCACCGGCAGGTGCGGCAACACGTGGAAGGCCTGGAAGACGAAGCCGACATGGACTCGCCGCAGGCGCGCGCAGCCGTCGTCGTCCAGCGTTGCGAGATCGGTGCCGGCGAGCACGATGCGCCCGGCGTCCGCGCGGTCCAGCCCGGCGATGCAGTTGAGCAGCGTCGACTTGCCGACGCCGCTCTCGCCGACGAGTGCCACGAACTCGCCCGCGCCGAGCGTGAGCGACACCTGGCTGAAGACGGCGCTGTCGCCGTAGCGTTTGGCCAGATCGTGGATGTGCAGCATGGACGCGTCGATGATGCCGCAATGCCTGCACCACGCAGCGCCGCGGGGTCACGGCCGCGCCGGGGCTGCGTGCTATCGTCTTTTTCAGTGCGCCGGATGCCGCCAGACCGCGCGGCGGGTGCGATCGAATCGATGCCTTGAAGTGATGCAATGGAAGGGAGGGCCAGGCCATGGCCTATGACATCGACCTGTCCGGCCGCGTGGCCTTCGTCACCGGCGCTTCCAGCGGCCTGGGGGCGCAGTTCGCGCGCGTGCTCAGCCGGGCCGGCGCCGGCGTGGTGCTGGCGGCGCGGCGCATCGAGCGGCTGAAGACGCTGCGCGCCGAGCTCGAGGCCGAAGGCGGCGACGCGCATGTCGTCGGGCTCGACGTCACCGACCCGGCGAGCATCCGTGCCGCCGTGGCGCACGCCGAAACCGAGATGGGTGCCATCGACATCCTCGTCAACAACTCGGGCGTCGGCGCGACGCAGAAGCTCACCGAGGTGACGCCGGAGATCTTCGACCACGTGATGGGCACCAACACGCGCGGCGCCTTCTTCGTGGCGCAGGAGGTGGCCAAGCGCATGATCGCGCGCAGCAAGGGCGAAGCGCCGGGCACCTTCACCGGCGGGCGCATCGTCAACATCGCCTCGATGGCCGGGCTGCGCGTTTCGCCCGGCATCGGCGTGTATTGCATCAGCAAGGCCGCCGTCGTGCAGATGACGAAGGCGATGGCGCTCGAGTGGGGCCGCTTCGGCATCAACGTCAATGCGCTGTGCCCGGGCTACATCGACACCGAGATCAATCACCACGTCTGGCAGACCGAAGCCGGCCAGCGGCTGGTGGCCAGCATGCCGCGCAAGCGCGTGGGCAAGCCCGAGGACCTGGACGTGGCGCTGCTCATGCTGTGCGCCAACCAGAGCCACTTCATCAATGGCGCCGTCATCTCGGCCGACGACGGCCAGGCCGTCTGAACGCCTGGCCGAGACACGGACCGGACCCGAACGCATGCGCCACCTGACGCCGCTGGAGGCCCGCGTGCTCGGCGTGCTGGTGGAGAAGCAGGCGACCGTGCCCGACACCTACCCGCTGAGCCTGAACGCGCTCGTCAACGGCTGCAACCAGAAGACGGCGCGCGACCCCGTCATCGAGGCCACGGAGTCCGACGTGCTGGTGGCGCTGGACGGACTGAAGTCGCTGTCGCTCGCTTTTGAGGGCAGCGGCAGCCGCGTCGTGAAATACGAGCACAACATGGCGCGCGTGCTGCAGCTGCCCGGCGCGGCCGTCGCGCTGCTGGCGGTGCTGATGCTGCGCGGCCCGCAGACGGCGGCCGAGTTGCGCCTGAACTGCGAGCGGCTGCACCGCTTTGCCGACATCTCCTCCGTCGAGGGTTTCCTGGAGGAGCTCGCCACCAAGGAGCCGCCACGCGCCGTGAAGCTCGCACGCGCGCCCGGCGAGCGCGAGGCGCGCTGGGCGCAACTGCTCACCGGCGAGCCGCCGCCGGTGCCCGTGGGCGCCGCCGTGCGGCAGGTGGCGCCTGCCGCCGGCGCGCCGGAAGTGAGCGCGGGTGAACTGGCCGCCCTC
>JALHOU010000489.1 GCA_022842825.1 Rubrivivax sp. | reverse complement strand
TTGTAGCTGTTGATGGTGGGCCAGAACATCGGCGCGAACTCCATCAGGCAGGCCACCTGGCCGGCGAGATAACTCTCGAACAGAGGGCTCATCCTGCGCTCGCTGCGGGCGTCGAAGAACAGGTTGCTCTTGCCGTCCGACAGGCTCTGGTGGATGTGCCCCGAGCATCCCGGCAACTGCTGGTTCCACTTGGCCATGAAGCTCGGCATCACGCCGTGCAGCTTGCCGATCTCCTTGGCGCCGGTCTTGAAGAGGATGGCGCGATCGGCCTGCTCCAGCGCACCGCTGAAGGCGATGGCGGCCTCGTAGACGCCCGGGCCGGTCTCGGTGTGCAGGCCTTCGATGGGCACGCCGAAGGCGGCCATGTCGTCCATCAGCGCGTTGAAGAAGGCGCGCTGGTCCCCCATGCGCAGCAGCGAATAGCCGAACATGCCCGGCGTGATGGTCGTCGGGCCGATGCCCTGCTTGGCGGCCCAGCTCTGCGGCGTCTCGGCAAAGTTGAACCACTCGAACTCCATGCCGGTCATGACCGCGAAGCCGAGCTTCCGGGCGCGCGCGAGCACGCGCTTGAGCGTCTGCCGCGGGCACACCGGGTAGGGCGAGCCATCGGCGTTGACGAACTCGCCCAGGAAGAACGGCACACCGCCGTCCCAGGGCACGTGGCGTGCGGTGTCGAGGTCGATGCGCGCCAGCGCGTCGGGGAAGCCGTGCTGCCAGCCGGTGACGCTGGTGTTGTCGTAGCAGACGTCGTGGCTGTCCCAGCCGAAGACCACGTCACAGAAGCCGAAGCCGCCCTTGGGGTGGGGCTCGGCGGCGCCGAGGAACTTGTCGCGGTGCAGGTACTTGCCGCGCAGGATGCCGTCGATGTCGCTGCACGCGACCTTGACCTTGCCGGTGTCGCTCTTGCGGACGGCGGCGAGGGCGGGGTGTTCCTTCTTGCTGGTGGCCATGGGCAGGGTCTCCGAGTCGTCAGGGGTTGCCGTGTTGTACGGCGTCGAATCCGGCGCGGGCCATGTTCTCACCGACCGGCTCGATGCCGGCGGCCTGGTCGACGATCCAGGCGCGCCGGGCCTCGATGTCGGGCAGGGCGTCGCGCAGCACGCGCACCGCGCGGGCCTGGTCGCCACGGCCGGCCTTGACCTCCACGGCCACGCGCTCGTGGCCGCGATCGAGCACCAGGTCGACCTCGGCACCGGCTGCCGTGCGCCAGAAGTAGGCCTGCGACGTCGGGTGAGCCCAGCGCTCGCGGCGCAGGATGTCTTCGATGACAAAGCCCTCCCAGCTGGCGCCGCGCACCGGGTGGTTGGCCAGTTCTTCGTGCGAACCGATGTTCAGCAGGTGATGCAGCAGCCCCGAGTCGCGCAGGAACAGCTTGGGTGACTTGGTCAGCCGCTTGCCGACGTTGCGGAACAGGGGCGGCAGGCGCCGCACCAGGTGGATGGACTGCAGCACGTCGATATGTCGCATCACGGTGTGGTTCGACACGCCCAGCGAGGCGCCCAGCGAAGCGGCATTCAGCAGCCCGCCCTGCTGGTGCGCCAGCATGGTCAGCAGCCGCCGCATGAAGAGCGCATCGGCGCGCACACCGTACTGCGGCAGGTCGCGTTCGAGCACCAGCCGCAGGTAGGAGTCCCACCACACGCGCCAGTCTCCTTGCAGCGCGTCTGGAAAGCCGCCGCGCAGCCACAGCTCTCGCCACGGCTGGGGCGACGGCCCGGTGGCGGCTTCGTCGGCGCTGAGCGGGTCCAGTTCCAGCACGGCCGCGCGGCCAGCCAGCGACTCGGCCACGCCGCGAACCAGCGCCGGCTGCGCCGACCCGAGCACGATGTAGCGACCGCGCGCATCGCGCTCGGCGTCGATGGCGCCACGCAGGGCCGAAAACACCGCTGGCACCGCCTGCGCCTCGTCGATCACGGCCCCCGGTAAGGCCAGCGCATCGAGCTCGAAGCGGGCATCGGCGCGAAAGCGCTCGGCCGTGCGTGGATCCTCGAGATCGACATAACGATGGCCGGCAAACGCCTGCCGCACCGCCGTGGTCTTGCCCACCTGCCGCGCGCCCAGCAGCACGATGGCCGGAAAGGATCGGGCAGCCGTCTGCAGGGCCTGGATCAGGTGGCGTTCGAACACGCTTGCATTTTGGAAGAGTGGCTTCCAATTTGCAAGGCTTACAAGGCCGGAGAGCCGTCGGGGATGCCCATCTCGCGCAGCGTGTCGGCCACCGCCTCGACGGCCTGGCGCATCTCGTTGCGGCCGATGGCGCCGATGCAGCCGACGCGGAAGGTCTCGATCTGCGTGAGCTTGCCCGGGTAGAGCATGAAGCCGCGGGCCTTGGCGCCAGCGTAGAAACGCTCGAAGACGTAGGCCGGGTGGGCCGGGGCGTGGAAGGTCACGATGATCGGGGCCTGCACCGCCGGCGCCAGCAGTGGCCGGAAGCCCAGCGCCGCCATGCCGTCGACCAGTGTGCGGCAGTTGTCGGCATAACGCGCCAGGCGGGCGGGCTGACCGCCTTCCTCGACGTACTGCGTGATCGCCTCCGACAAGGCCGCCACCACGTGCGTGGGCGGGGTGAAGCGCCACTGGCCGGTCTTGCCCATGTACACATGCTGGTCGTGCAGGTCCAT
>JALHOU010000488.1 GCA_022842825.1 Rubrivivax sp. | reverse complement strand
AGTGGGCCGTCGAGCACGACGGCCAGCGAATGCGGCTCGGCCGCAGCCACCAGCAGGTGCGCCGGCAGTGGCCCCAGGGTGCCGAGCGCGGGCACGACCCAGGCCACCGGCTTGGCGCCGTCGCCCGCGTGCTGGTGCGACAGCTCGCCGGACGCCGGCTCGTCGAGGTGCAGCGACGCATCGTCGTGGTGGTGGTGTGCCACCGACTGCAGGTGCACCAGCTCGTGCGCCAGGCCCTGCACCGACGGCTGCAGCGGGCCGGGCACGGCCCACACCCAGGTCAGTGCGACGAGCACGAACGCGAGCAGGCGGCGGTGGACGGTCGAGGACATGGCGGTGCGGGTTGGCGGCATTGTCGTCGAAGGGCCGCAGCCGGGTGAATCGCAGGTCCGATAACGGCCAGACGGCGCCCGGCCCGTTGCCTACGATGCCCGCATGGACTACCGCATCACCGGCCTGAGCGTCGACACCTTCCGCCCCCTGTTCGGCCTGCCCGACGAGGAACTCGCGCGCCGCGGCGCGAAGCGCTACGTGGCGAACATCAGCCCCGGCTTCCCGGACCGCGTGGAGCTGCGCGACGCCGAGCCGGGCGAGACGCTGATCCTCGTCAACCACGTGCACCTGGACGAGACCACGCCGTACCGCGCCAGCCATGCGGTGTTCGTGCTCGAGAACGCGGGCGAGCGCTTCGACCGCGTCAACGAGCTGCCGCCGGCGCTGCGCGTGCGCCTGCTGTCGCTGCGCGCCTTCGACGCCGCGCACATGATGGTGGACGCCGACGTGGTGCACGGCCGCGAGGCCGAACCGGTGATCGAGCGCCTGCTGGCGAACCCGCGCACGGTCTACGTGCACGCGCATTACGCGAAGGCGGGCTGCTACGCGGCGCGCATCGAGCGCGTGCGGCCCTAGGCGGCGGGCAGGAACAGCGCCGGGTCCACGGGCGCGGCGTTGAGGTACACGCTGAAGTGCAGGTGCGCGCCGGTGACGCGGCCGGTGGCGCCCACCTTGCCGATCGGCGTGCCCGCCTCGAGCACGGCGCCGGGTGCGGCGTCCACCGCCGACAGGTGGCAGTACAGGGTGAGCAGCCCCATGCCGTGGTCGACGATCACGGTGTGGCCGTTGAAGAAGTAGTCGCCGGTGTCGAGCACCTCGCCGGCGGCGGCGCTGACCACCGGCGTGCCCGTCGGCGCGGCGATGTCCATGCCGCTGTGCGGGTTGCGCGACTGGCCGTTGAAGACGCGACGCAGCCCGAACGACGACGAGCGTGGGCCCGGCGTGGGCACGAGCAGGCGCAGCGTCGCGGGCTCACGCGCCCGGTTGAACCGCTGCAGCACCTGGCCCAGGTGCACGCGCTCGCGCTCGTGGCGGGCCAGGTCCGCGGGCGAGAGCTCCACATGCTTCGGCGCCACGGTGAGGCGCTGCTCGGCATAGGCCTTGGGGCCGAGCGCGAACTTCAGCTCGCGCACGCGGCCGCCGTCGCCGTGCACGGCGAGCACCTGGCGCCCGCGCGGATCGGCCGCCAGCGAGATGCCCACCACGGCCACCCAGTCGCCCGCGCGCTCGGCGTGCGGCAGCACCATCACCGGCCGGTCACCGAGGCGGGCGGTGGGACGCGTGGGCGCGGGCCCCAGGTCGACAAGGGCCACGCCGCCGGGCACCGCCAGCGCGTCGGGCAGTGCGGTGGCGCCGAGCGCAGCCGCGCGCAGCGGCAGTCCACCGGCGGTGCCGAGAGCGAGCAGGACGAGGTGGCGCCGTTGCATGGCGCCATGGTACGGCCCTGCCCGCATGTCGCCGGCGCATGCGCGCCGATAATCGCGCCCGCCGCTTGCCATGCATCGATCGCCGCAATGAACCCGCCCTCTCTCGCCCTGTTGTCTGCCGCCGCACTGTCCGTGCTGGCAATGAGTGCCGCCGCGCAGGACAAGCCGCGCTCGTTGAACGACGCACGCCAGGGCAATACGCCGGGCATCGTGATCTGGGAACCGAAGAAGGCGCCGGCCGCCGCGGCCCCATCGGCTTCGGCGCCGACGCCCACGGGCGGCACCAGCCCGAACATGAACGCTGCCAAGGCCGAGCCACCGGGATCGTCGGCGCTGGGCCGCTTCTTCTCGACGCTGCGCGAGCTCCACCCGCCGAGCGGCACGCCGCTGGGCAGCGCCAAGAAGCTGGACGCGCCCTCGCAGGGCATCCCGCTGCCCACGGCGCCCGCGGCGTCGGCCGGCGGGCGCTGAACAGGCGCACCGCCGCGCGCTAGACTGCGCGCCAGCGGTCGGCAGTTCACCCAGGTCGTTGCCCGCGGGCCCCACCCGCGCTAAACCTGCCATGACGGACTCAGGCTCGGTGCACAGCTTGCGCGCCCGGCCGGCAAGGGCAACCCCCGGCACCCGACGTGGACCTCGGGTTTCGAGCGCGCAGCCTTGGAGCATCGAACCATGCCTCGTGAACTGACGCCGCTGCATGCGGCCGACCTTTCCACCTTCGCCAAGTCGCTGCGCGCGCAGCTCGCCGAACGCATCGACAGCGGCGCCGGTCTGCCCGGCCATGTGGAAATGCTGAACCTGCTGGCGCGCGCCGCCGGCCACCGCAACGTGCAGGCGCTGAAGGCCGCGCGGCCCGTGGTGGCCGCGCCCGCCGC
>JALHOU010000487.1 GCA_022842825.1 Rubrivivax sp. | reverse complement strand
GGCCGAGCGCAGCGCCTGGTCGGCCCGTGCGCGCGCCTTCGCGGCGGCCCACCGTGGCGCGGCCGCGCGCATGGCCGACGAGGTGCTGCGCGTCGCGGGCACGGCCCTGCGCTGAGCGCCGCGAGACAGCCGACCCATGCACCTCATCACACCGGCCGAACTGCTGGCCATCGCGCGTGAAGCCGAGGGCCGGCGACCGTGCGAGACCTGCGCGCCGCTGGTCTGTCCCGGCTGGGAACAGTTGCCCGCCGGCTTCGCCGAAAGCGACCTCCAGCGACTGGGCACGTTGCGCGTGGGCGAAGACGAACCCGGCTGGGACGAGTACCACCCCAGCGGCACGCGCCTGTGGTCGGCCGACGCCCCCATCGCACCGGGCTTCCACCCCTACAACCGCAGCGAGGTCTGGGCCTGCGCCCGCTGCTTCAGGCCCTTCCTGCGCTGGACGGAGTTCGGCGGCTACTACGAGGACAGGCGCGTGCGGGAGTTGCGGGTCGACCTGGTGCACATCGGCCCGGGTACCGCGGGCTGATCAGGCGCGCCGGCGGCGGCCGAGCGGGCCGAGGCTCAGGCGGCGGGCGTGTCCCCCCGGGGCCCCAGCGCCGCGAAGTGCACGACCCACTCCCGCGCGCTGTCCACGCCGACGAGTGCGGACGCCTCGTCGTCGTAGAAGGCGCCCACGCCACAGGCGCCCAGGCCGTGAGCGGCCGCCTCCAGGTACACGCGCTCGCCCACCAGGCCCGCTTCCAGCAGCGCGTGCCGGTAGCCGCGTGCCGGACCGAGCGCATCGGCGGCGAAGCTGGCGCGGTCGATCGACAGCACGAACACCACCGCGGCGTCGCCGATCACGTCCTGGTCCAGCGCCGCGGCGCGCGAGGCCGCACGCGAGGCCGGCGCCACGCCTGCGGGCACCAGGGCATGCCGCTGGGGGTCGTAGCGATAGGCGCCGGCCGCCAGGCCGGCCACCTCGTGCACCACCAGGTTCACGCGCACGGCGGTCGACAGCAGGGTGCCCGGCAGGGTCGTGATGCGATGCAGCACATCGGCCAGCAACTGCAGCGACAAGGGCGACCTGCCGTAGCGGCGCACCGAGCGGCGCGTGGCGATCAGGCGCAACCCGTCCGGTGTGCCGGGTGCCCTGCTGGCGGTGGCCGGCAGCGCAACGTGCGGCCGCGGCGGGGCCTGGCCCGCCGTACCCGATGCGACCGCTGCCGACAACCGCTGCAGCGGCCCGGCCGCCGCACGCAAGGAGCTTGCGGCGTGCATCGCGGCCGTCACGCCGAGCGCGGCGTTGGGCCGGGACGGCGCTGCCGCGCGCCACGGCGAGGCTTCGGACGTCGAGGCCCTGCCCGCCGCTGTGATCGAGGCGCCCTGCAGCGCAGCGACGGGTGGCTCGCCCAGTGCGATCAACGCCAGCACGCCTTCCTCCCCCTCGTCCAGGCCCAGCGCCTGCGCTGCCCGGGACTCGTCGAAGGCGGCCGCGAACTGCACGCTCACGCCGAGTGTTTCGGCCGCGACGCGAAGATTTTCCAGCGCGTGCCCCAGATCGGCCAGCACGTAGCGGTAGGTGCGGTCGCGGTACTTGTGGCCGGTGCGCCGGAAGATGGCGGTGGCCACCACCAGGACGGGCGCGTCGCGCAGCGCGCCGTCGGCCAGCGCCTGGACCAGTTGTTCACGCGCTGCGGGCCGACCCCAGGGCGCCAATGCGTGTGCGCGCGGGTCGTGGTGCCACAGCCCGGGGGCCAGACCGGGCAGGGCCGCTGCGGCCACGTAGAGCTCGGTCGAGAACAAGGCCCCGGACGATGGCGAGGCGCGCAGGTGCAGGCCGCCGCGCCTCTCGGTCACCCCCGTGGTGTGCCAGAGGATGTCGGCCAGGGCCCCCAGATCGAAGGGCGTGGCGCGCGCCGCGCCGGGTGCCGGCAGGCGCAGGTCGGCAGTGCCGACCACCCGCTTGAACGGCGGGGGCGGATCGCCCCAGGACACGGCCGGCGCGCTGCTGAACACGCCGGCGCGCGAATGCGAGGTGTGGGCGTGGAAGCGCTCGACCCATGCGAGCGCCTGGGCCGCGGGGTCGGTCGCGGGGTCAGGCGCGGCTCCGCCGGCCGACGCCACGGGGTCGGGCGCCGCGTCGAACTTCAGCTCGTTTCGACCCTGGCGCAGGCCCAGGGTGTAGGCCGCGCCTGCGGCAACGACCGCCCCCAGGGCGCCGAGCACGCCGCGCCGCAGCGTGCGCGGTGCCGCCGGCGGCGCGATCGCCGACGCATCAGGGACCTTCCTTCTTCGGCGCACGAAGAAGCGCCACACCAGCGGGAAGTTGAAGACCAGGTGCAGCGACAACAGCAGCACCGTGCCGTAGCCGAAGAGGTAATGCCAGTCGAACACCGGCAGTTGCTGGTTGGCGACCCAGAAGATGCCCAGGCCGGCCGTGGCGGCCACGTACACCAGCAGCAGCACGCTGACGACGATGTTGATGGCGTGACGCGATGGCGTGCGGCCGCGCACCATCGACACGGCCAGCACCGCCGCCGCCAGCAGGAGCGGCAGCGCTACCCAGAGCAGCTTCGGCATGGGGGTCACCTCGAGCAGCGATCTGCCTCGCTGATGCCAACGCGCGGATTGTGCCGCCGTCGAGTCGGCCGAGCCCC
>JALHOU010000486.1 GCA_022842825.1 Rubrivivax sp. | reverse complement strand
GCGGCCAGGCGCTGCCAGGCCTGGCGCAGGCCGTCGATGACGCCCGGGTTGATCGCATTGCGGGCTTCGGGCCGGTCGATGGTGACGATGGCCACGCCATCGACCACCTCGAACTGCACTTCGTTGGTCAGGTTGATGCCCATGTCACGTCTCATTTCCAGGTTTCGCGGGCTTCGCGCAGCAGGCGCTCGCGGTGTTCGGGCGGGGCGATGGCCGCCATCGCCTTGATGCGCTCGCGCAGGCCGCGGCCGCGCAGCCGCGCCACGCCATGCTCGGTGGCGATCACGTCCACATCGCTGCGCGGCGTGGTCACCGGCCCCGAGAGGTGGCAGACGATCTTCGACTCTCCCTGGCGGCCGGCGGCCGGCAGCGCCACGATCGACACGCCGCCCGCGGACTGCGCCGCGGCGCGCACGTAGTCCACCTGCCCGCCGACGGCACCGATGTGGTCGCTGCCGATGGCCTCGGCGTTGACCTGGCCGGTGAGGTCCACTTCCAGCGCCGAGTTGATGGACACGAGGTTCGCGAGGCGCGACAGCACGCCGAGTGCGTGCGTGTAGCTCGTCGGGCACAGCCGGATCTGCGGGTTGCGGTGCGCGAAGCGGTACAGGCGCTGCGCGGTGCCGAACAGCACGCCGCTGACGATGACGCCGGCGTCGAGCCCCTTGTGCGCATTGCTTACCGCGCCGCGCTCGATGAGGTCGACCACCGAGTCGCCGATCATCCCGGAGTGGATGCCGAGGTCGCGCCGGTCGGCCAGGCTCGTGAGGATGGCCTCCGGCACGGCGCCGATGCCGACCTGCAGCGTCGCGCGGTCGGGGATCAGGTCCTGCAGGTGGGCGGCGATGCGGCGCTCGGTCTCGCCGAAGGCCGCCGTGGGCAGCTCCAGCGGCGCCCGGTCGGTCTCGACGGCCACGGTGATGTCGGCCTCGGTCAACGGCCGGTCGCAATGCGACCACGGGATCTGGCGGTTGACCTCGGCGATGACGACCCGCGCCCGCTCGGCCGCCGTGCGCACGTAGTCGTTGACGAGGCCGAGGCTGTACCGGCCGTGCTCGTCCGGCGGGCTCACCTGGAGCATGACGACGTCGGCGCGGATCGTGCCGTCGCGCAGCATCGGTTCGATCGACGAGATGTGGCACGGGATCGGATCCAGCGCGCCGGCGTTGGCCAGCCGGCGCAGCGTGCCGATGCCGCCGATGCCCGAGAAGCGCAGGTGGTCGGCGTGCTCGGGCTGGAAGGTGCGCGAGAAGCCCGAGCCGAAGAAGACGCTCGCGCCGCTGTAGGCGGCGCGCTGTTGCACGAAGGCCTCACCCAGGCTGAGGGCCTCGCCGCAGCCCTGCTGGAAGATCACGCCGTCGCCGGGGCGGACGAATTGCGCGAACTCGAGGCTCGCGAGATCGACCGTGCGCATCAGCCCTCCGCGGCCGGCAGGGCCAGCAGCTGCTGGGCGCGCTTGAGCAGCGGGCCGTCGATCATGCGGCCCTCGAAATCGATGGTGCCGATGCCGCGGGCGGTGGCTTCGTCGTAGGCAGCCACCAGACGACGGGCGGCCTCGCGCTCCTCGGCCGTGGGTGAGAACGCCCGGTGTGCCAGCTTCACCTGGCCCGGCGTGACGCAGATCTTGCCGTCGTAGCCAAGGTCGCGGCCGCGCGCTGCGTCTTCGAGGAAGAGCGCGTCGTTGCGGATGTCCACCACGGCCTGGTCGATGGCCACGAGGCCGGCGGCCTTGGCGGCCATCACCACCATCGAACGCGCGGCATGCACCTCGTCTCCGCGCGGCGTGCGGCGGCCGCCGATGTCGGCCGCGAAGTCCTCGGCGCCGAAGTACACCGAACTTGTCGCGCTGATGGCGGCCACGCGCTCGCACAGCGCCACGGCGTTGAGCACGCCCCGCACCGACTCGATGCCGCCGACGAGGGTGCGCGGGCGCGCGCGCGGCGCCTCGGCATCGAGGCGCTGGATCCAGTGCAGGGCCGGAAAGGCCTGCTCGGGCGATTCGAGCTTGGGGATGACGACGCCGTCGACATCGGCGCCGAACGCGGCCTCGAGATCGGCCAGGTAGTGCGGCGAGGCCGGCACGTTGACGCGCACGGTCAGCACCCCCTGCAGGCCGGCGGCCCGCACCTGCGTCACGGTGGCGTGCAGCTGTGCGCGGGCGCGGGCCTTCTCGGCCGGCGGCGTGCCGTCCTCGAGGTCGATGACGCAGCAGTCGGCGCCGAAGCGTGGGAACTTCAGCACCAGGTCAGGCCGGTTCGCGGGGGCGAAGAAGAGCGATCGGATCATGGCCAGGCCAGGGTAACGCCTATTGAAAGCAGTGTCCATTCGGATGCACTCTTTGTTCATCCTTGTGAATAGACTCCACGCCATGCCACCCGCCGTTCCCCGCGATGCCGCCACCGTGGTGGTGGTGCGCGAAGGCGCCGCCGGGCTCGAGGTGCTCCTGCTGCAGCGTGCCGAGCGCGGCGACCACAACAGCGGCGCCTGGGTCTTTCCGGGCGGGCTCGTCGACGCGGCCGACCGCGTGCTCGGCGCGCACGGCGCTCACGGCGAGCTTGCCTTCCGCCGCGCGGCGCTGCGCGAGTGCTTCGAGGAGTGCGGCATCCTGCTGGCACGCGACGCGGCCGGCGCCTGGCCGGCACTCAC
>JALHOU010000485.1 GCA_022842825.1 Rubrivivax sp. | reverse complement strand
CGCTGGCGTGGCTGGGCGACCTGACGGTGGCCGCCGGCCCCGGCGTCGAGCGCATGGGCACCGAGCACGACCCGGCCGTGCCCTCGGCGCGCAGCCCGCTCGCGGCGCCGCAGCGCTTCCAGAGCGCCGACCACATCACGCGCACGGCGCTGTGCGTGGAGGTGCGCGACCCGCAGCGCGCCAACGGCCCGAAGGCCGAGCTGTGGGCCGAGAAGAGCCTGGGCGGCAAGAGCGGCGTGCTCTACGTGTTCATGCCGCCGCTGCGTTTCCTCGAGGACTACCTCGAGCTGCTCGCGGCCGTGGAGGCCACCGCCGCCGAGCTCGGCGTGCTGATCGTGCTCGAGGGCTACCCGCCGCCGCGCGACCCGCGGCTGAAGCTGCTGGCCGTCACACCCGACCCCGGCGTCATCGAGGTCAACATCCACCCGGCGTCGAACTGGGGCGAGCTCGTCGACCACACCGAGTTCCTCTACGAGGCGGCGCATCAGAGCCGCCTCGCGGCCGAGAAGTTCATGCTCGACGGCCGCCACACCGGCACCGGCGGCGGCAACCATTTCGTGCTCGGCGGCGCCACGGCGGGCGACAGCCCCTTCCTGCGCCGGCCCGACCTGATCGCGAGCCTGCTCACCTACTGGCAAAACCACCCGAGCCTGAGCTATCTGTTCAGCGGCCTGTTCATCGGCCCGACCAGCCAGCACCCGCGCTTCGACGAGGCGCGCGGCGATCAGGTCTACGAGGTCGAGATCGCGCTGGCCGAGATCGAGCGTCAGGTCGGCTTGTTCGGGCAGTGCCCACCGTGGATGATCGACCGCACGCTGCGCAACCTGCTCGTCGATGCCACGGGCAACACGCACCGCACCGAGTTCTCGATCGACAAGCTGTACTCGCCCGACGGCCCCACGGGGCGGCTCGGCCTGCTCGAGCTGCGCGCCTTCGAGATGCCGCCGCACGCGCGCATGAGCCTGGCGCAGCAGCTGCTGATGCGTGCGCTGGTGGCCTGGTTCTGGCGCGAGCCCTACCGCGGCCGCGGTGCCACGCGCCTGACGCGCTGGGACACGGCGCTGCACGACCGCTTCATGCTGCCCACGTTCGTGCAGATGGACTTCGAGGACGTGATCGCCGACCTGCGCGCCGCCGGCTTCGCCTTCGACGAGACGTGGTTCGCGCCGCACCTCAGCTTCCGCTTCCCGCTCGTGGGCGAGGTGGCGGCGGCCGGCCTGCAGCTGACGCTGCGCAACGCTCTCGAGCCCTGGCATGTGATGGGCGAGGAGGGCGCGCCCGGCGGCACGGTGCGCTTCGTCGACTCGTCGCTCGAGCGGCTGGAGGTCAAGGTGACCGGTCTCAACGGCAACCGCCACGTCGTCACCGTGAACGGCCGCGCGCTGCCGCTGCAGCCCACCGGTCGCGTCGGCGAGGCGGTGTGCGGCGTGCGTTACCGCGCCTGGCAGCCACCGTCGGCGCTGCACCCGACGATCGGCTCGCACGCGCCGCTCGCCTTCGACATCGTCGACACCTGGATGTCGCGCTCGCTCGGCGGCTGCCGCTATCACGTGGCCCACCCGGGAGGTCGCAACTACGACACCTTCCCGGTCAACGCCTTCGAGGCCGAGAGCCGGCGGCTGGCGCGCTTCTTCCGCTTCGGCCACACGCCCGGGCGCATGACGGTGCTGCCGGCCTCGCCAAGCCGGGAGAGCCCGTTCACGCTGGACCTGCGGCGGGCCTGAGGCTCGCCCGAGGCACAGACGCAGGCACAGCGCGAACGCATCCGCAGAATCCACCGCAAGCCGCCCCGCCTTGCCCATGCCGACGTTACACGACCCCACCACGGACCCGCGGCCCGCGCCTGCGGCCGGTGGCGGATCGATGCTCGACGCCGGCTTGGTGGGTGGCGCGGTCTGGAACGAGCTGCACGACCCTGCGGGGCAGATGCGGCCGGCGTGGCAACGCTTTGCTGCCGCCGCGCCCGAGTTGGCGGCCACGCCACAAGCGCGCGCCGAGCTCGACCGCCGTGTCGTGCAGGTGGCGCAGCAGCTGCACCGCGACGGCGTCACGCACAACGTGTTCAGCGAGGGCAGCGGCGCCGGGTCGGCGGCGCGCCCGTGGTCGCTGGAACTGCTGCCCCACCTCATCGCGCCAGCGGACTGGGCCGGGATCGAGGCGGGCATCGTGCAGCGTGCGGCGCTGCTGGAGGCGATGCTGGCCGACCTGCAAGGCCCGCAGCGGCTGCTGCACGAAGGCCTGCTGCCGGCGACGCTGCTGTGGCGCCATCCGGGCTGGCTGCGGCCGCTGGCGGGCGTGCGGCCGGCGGGCGGGCAGCGGCTGTTCATCGTCGCCTTCGACATCGGCCGCGACGCCGAGGGCCGCTGGTGCGTGCTGGCCCAGCGCACGCAGGGCCCCTCGGGCCTGGGCTACGTGCTGCACAACCGGCTCGTCATCTCGCGCCAGTTTCCCGAGGCTTTCCGCGAGCTGCGCGTGCAGCACATCGCCAGCAGCTACCGCGCCCTGCAGGGCAGCGTCGAGCAGCGTGCCGCCACGCTCACCCCCGGCGGCAGCGGCACCCCGCGCATCGTGCTGTTGACGCCGGGCCCGTACAGCGAAACCTACTTCGAGCACGCGTACCTGGCCCGCTATCTCGGCTTGCCGCTGGCCGAA
>JALHOU010000484.1 GCA_022842825.1 Rubrivivax sp. | reverse complement strand
TTCGAAGGTGGCAGCGGGCGCGCGGCTGAACAGCGAGACCGCGGGCAGCATGATCGACCGCCTGTCGATCCTGGCACTGAAGTTGAACGCGATGCGTGCGCAGACCACGCGTCGCGATGTCGACGAGGCGCACCGGGAGGCCAGCCGGGGCAAGCTCGCGCGGCTGGAGGAGCAGCGCGCGGACCTCTGCGGCTGCCTGGACGCGCTGCTCGCCGATGCCGCTGCCGGCCGCGCCTACTTCAAGGTCTACCGGCAGTTCAAGATGTACAACGACCCGCGCTTCAACCCCGTGCTCGTGGCCGAACGTGCGGCCGGCGTGGCGCCCCGCAAGGGTTGAAAGAGGCGGGCTGAGGACACGAAAGCGTCGATGCGGCTCCTGATCGTCAAGACCTCGTCGATGGGCGACGTCGTGCATGCGCTGCCGGTGGTGGCGGACGTGTTGAAACACGACCCCACGGCGGCGATTGAGTGGCTCGTCGAGGCGGCCTACGCGGCCATACCGCAACTGCACCCGGGCGTCAGGCGCGTGCTGCCGATGTCCTGGCGCAAGTGGCGGCGTGCGCTCCTTTCCGGCGCCACGTGGCAGGCGATGCGCGAAGTGCGTGCCGAACTGCAGCGCGAGCCCTACGACATCGTGCTCGACCTGCAGGGCCTGCTGAAGAGCGCCCTGTGGGCGCGCCAGGCACGCGGCCCGGTGGCGGGCTACGACCGCCGCAGCGCGCGCGAGCCTTCGGCGGCGTGGCTCTACCAGCGCCGCGCCGCGGTGGGCAAGGACCAGCATGCCGTGCAGCGCTGCCGTGCACTGGCGGCGGCGCACCTCGGCTATGCCGTGCCGGCCACGCCGCCGGACTTCGGCCTGCGCGCGCCGGCGGCCGGCTGGGGACCGAAGGCGCCGTATGCCGTGCTGATCCCCAATGCCAGCCGCAAGGAGAAGCTCTGGCCCGAACGGCACTGGGTCTCGGTGGGCAAGCGGCTGCGCGAACGTGGCCTGATCCCGGTGGTGCTGTGGGGCGCCGACGCGGAGCAGACGTTGGCCGAACGCATCGCCGCCGACTGCGAGGGCGACGTGCCGCCCTTTCTGAAGGTGGGCGAGATGGCGGCGGTGCTGGCCGGCGCGCGGCAGGTGGTGGGGCTCGACACCGGCTTCACGCACCTCGCGGCGGCGCTCGGGCGGCCCACGGTCGGCATCTACTGCGACCACGAGCCGGGGCTCGCCGGCATCACTGGCCCCGGGCGCGTGGCCAGCATCGGCGGCAGGTGGCAGGTGCCCTCCCGCAACGACGTGCTGGCTCTGATCGAGCAGCAGTTCCGGCCCTGAACGGGCCAGGCTGGGCAGGCCGGGCCTGGCTTCCGCTGGGGGTCACTGCAGCGCGTCGATGCGCTGCGGCGGGTAGCTCTCCCAGCTCAGGCAACCGGGGCACTGCCAGAAGTAGTGCTGCGCTTCGAAGCCGCAGGCCGCGCAGCGGTAGCGCTGCAGTGGCCGTGCCGCGCGTGCCACGGCCGCGCGGAGGGCCTGCAGGCCCTCCGGGCCCCAGGTCTCGGGCGGTGCGGCGAGCACCTGCTGCGCCGCGGTGAGCGAGGGCACCTGCTGCAGCTGCGCCACCCAGCGCGCCTGGTTCGGCCGCGCTGCCTCGGCCTTGCCGGCGCTTTCGAGCAGGTCGAGGGCGGCCAGGAGTTCGGTGGCCGGATGCTTCACGAGCAAGGCCATCAGGTCGGCATGGGCTCGCTCACGTCGGCCGCTGGCAACGGCGGCGCGCGCGTAGTCTTCGGCCACGAGCAGGAAGGCGCCACTGCCCTGGTGCTCGCGCAAGTCATCCCAGGCGACGATGGCGTCGGCCGGGCGCCCAGCCTTCAGGTGGCGCTGGCCCAGTTGCATGAGCGGCCGAGCGGCACCGGGGGCGGCATGGCGTGCCCGCACCAGCGCCGCCTCGGCCTCCCGCGGGCGGCCGGCCCCGTCGGCAGCGAGCGCCAGCTCGCACTCGTAGTGCGCGATGCGGGTGGCGAAGGTGCCCGTGTCACGGGCGTTCAGCCGCGTGGCCACCTCCACCGCACGTGGCCAGTCGCGCGAACGCTCGGCCAGCATGAGCTGCGCCAGCCTCGCCTCCTGGTCGTAGGAGGTGCCCTCGAGCGCGCGCCAGGCCGCCTCGGCGCGGTCGAAGAGGCCGGCCTTCATGAAATCCTGCGCCAGGGCGTGCTGGGCGCGCTCGCGGTCCTGGACCTTCAGGTCGCCGCGGGCGAGCAGGTGCTCGTGCACGCGCACGGCGCGCTCGAACTCGCCGCGACGGCGGAACAGGTTGCCGAGCGCGAAGTGCAGCTCCGCGGTGTCGGGGTCATGCTGCACGGCCTCGATGAAGGCATCGATGGCCTTGTCTTGCTGCTCGTTGAGCAGCAGGTTCAGGCCCTTGAAGTAGGCGCTCGGCGTCTCGCGCCGGGCACGGCCGAGCTGGCGCAGGTCCAGCCGCGAGGCCACCCAGCCCAGCGCAAAGGCGAGCGGCAACCCGACAAGCAGCCATTGGAAGTCGAATTCCATGAGTCGCGCGAAGAGGTCGTGGAGCTACAGGCCGACGCGCGGCGGGTACTCGGCGGTGCTGTCGCGCGCCAGCGGCAGCGGGCCGATGGGCGGCGGCGCCTGCGAGTCCAGCGCCGCCGGCGGTGGCGCAGCCAC
>JALHOU010000483.1 GCA_022842825.1 Rubrivivax sp. | reverse complement strand
TCCGGCCTTCGCGGTCGAGGTGGCCGATGCCGGAGTGCTGATCGACATCGATACGCCCGCCGACCTGGAAGCCGCGCGCACCGCGGCAGCGGCCCTGCCGGCGATGCCGGTCTAGTTTCGCGGCAAGGCGTTGGCAGGGGTCGGGGCCCGGATCCGACCCGGCAATGCGCTGCGCCTGAGTCGGCCTTGGTGCCGATCTGCCTTGCTGCTCCTGTGGCTGACCTGCCGGAAGACCGCCCGTCCCACACCGGTGTTGGGGCGAAGCGACGGCTTCTATAGAAAGCGAATACGAGGCATTCGCGTTATTGGTATCAAGGTGCCATGGAGTTTCGATGGCCCCAGACCCCGCCCAATCCACTGCAGCCAGGCGCGCCGTCCCGTCGCCGAGAGGCACGGCGTTTCGCGGCAAAGGCCGAGCGAGGTCGGCGCGCTCGACCGGCGAGCGCCGGTGCTCGGGGTGAGCTTGGTGCACCTGGCCGGTGCGTGGGCCTTGCTGCAGGTCGCGTGCCCCTGGTGGCCGCGCAGCCGACGCCCGCGCCCGGTTCGCTGATCGTGGCCATCGGCGGCATCGTGTGCGACCGCGAAGGGCGCAGGATCGAAGTCGAGCGCATGGAGCCCGCGCTTGTGCACCTGGCGCCCGGAACGGGCAGTGTGCTCGGGCGCTGGCAACTCGAGGACCGGCGCTTGAGCGTCCGGCACCTGGCCTGGGCGCGCGATCGAAGTGGCGCTCTGGCGAGTGACATCGGCGACGCGCCGCGGCTGGGCCTGGCCCTGCAGGCCGAGCACGACCAGCAAGAGCGCCGCCGCAACGCCCCCACGCTGGCCACGTGGGACGGTGCATCGCTGCGCATCGCCACGACCGACGCCGGTGCCGGGGGCTACGCGGGCGACATCGCCGCCGGGCCGGGTGGCGGCTTCGTCATCAGCGCACAGAAGGCTCGCCGCGGCCTGTGGTGGCATCCTGCGCGGGTCCAATGGCTTGCGCCCGTGGCCGAGCTCACCGAGCCCTGCGCGCTCGCCACCGTCGATGGCGGTGCCGGGGTGCTCATCAGCGCCGGCCGCGGCGCAGCGCGCTGCCATGCCCACGAAGCACCGGCCATGCTGCCCTGGCCGGTGGCGCTGGCGCCGGACAACCATTCGGTGGTGCTGCGCGACGCGTGAGCGCCGCGCCGCTACGAAGCCAGCAGGCCGTGCCGGCGCGCCAGCGCCATCAGCCGCTCCACCTCGCGGTCGTGTACGCCGCGTTCATGCAGCGCCGTGGAGGTCTCGGCCAGGTACTCGAGCGTCGTGCCGTAGCGCCCGCGGGCCCGGCGCAGGATGTGCAGCACCTCGGCGTCGGCCAGGCGCGGCAGGCAGGCCGGGCTGGCGCGCGCGAGCGTGAACGCCAGCGCGAGCACCGGCCCGCCGGCCGTGCGGCAGGGCATCAGGCGCGCGTCGTAGACGCCCGTGGGCATCTCGCGGGCCCAGAGGCGGTCGAGCTCGGCTTCGGCGCGGTCCGGGTGCATGCGGTAGACCACGCCGCGGCAGGCCCCGCCCGGCAGCAGCGCGAAGACGAGCCCGGGCTCCTCGGGCGTGCCACGGTTGACGCGCGAGCGCATGCGCAGCGCCCGGTGCCAGCCTCGCAACAGCGCCGGCCGGTGTTCCACCGCATCGAACTCGGGCCGCCACAGCAGCGAGGCGTAGCCGAAGACCCACCACTGCGGCTCGCCGCGCCAGCGCCGGCGCAAATGCAGCAACTGCTCGGACGGGTCGCGGACGATCAGCTCGGCGGGCAAGCCCTCGGTCATGGCGGGCATTCTCGCCATCGCGCGCGGCGCCCGCCGTGGCAGGGTTCCGGCCGGAGCGACGTCGATTTGAGTCTGTAACTTGATTACTTGATGGTCTATATTACGGTTACAGCACTGCCGTAGCCATCCATGCCTACCCCCGTCCACGCCGCGCTGCATCGGGTGACCGAGCGGATCCGCCAACGCAGCGCCACGACACGCACGGCCTATCTCGCCCGCATCGACCGCATGCTCGCGCGCCCGCGCGGCACCGACCGGCTCGGCTGCGCCAACGTCGCGCATGCCTTCGCGGCGATGCCGGCCGGCGACAAGCTGCGCATCGTGGCCGAGCGCGCCCCGCATCTGGCGGTGGTCACGGCCTACAACGACATGCTCTCGGCGCACCAGCCCTACGAGGGCTACCCGGCGCTCATCCGGGAAGAGGCGCGCCGCCTCGGCGCCACGGTGCAGGTGGCCGGCGGCGTGCCGGCCATGTGCGACGGCGTGACGCAGGGCCAGCCGGGCATGGAGCTGAGCCTCTTCTCGCGCGACGCCATCGCCATGGGCACGGCCATCGCGCTCACGCACGACGTGTTCGACGCCGTGCTGCTGCTGGGCATCTGCGACAAGATCGTGCCCGGGCTGCTCATCGGCGCGCTGCACTTCGGTCACCTGCCTTGTGCCTTCGTGCCCGCCGGGCCGATGGGCACGGGCCGGGCCAACACGGACAAAGCCAAGGTGCGCGAGCGCCACGCTGCCGGCGAGGTGGGGCGCGACGCGCTGCTGGCCGCCGAGAGCGCCGCCTACCACGGTGCCGGCACCTGCACCTTCTACGGCACGGCCAACAGCAACCAGATGCTGCTCGAGGCGATGGGCCTGCACGTCCCCGGTGCCGCCTTCGTGCA
>JALHOU010000482.1 GCA_022842825.1 Rubrivivax sp. | reverse complement strand
CCCCTTCTGACGCGCAACAGCGCGACCGGACGCGCCGGCATTGAGTGCGTGCGCCGTGTGCCGCGCGTAGGTGGCCACGGCACGCCAGTAGGCGGCCATCGGCCCCTTCCGCTTTCGCCATGCGTGCTCGGCCTGGCGGTCGGCGTCGGCCCGCAGCTCGCGCAACAGGCTGGCCAGCGCGGCGCGCTGCTCGGGCGGCAGCTCGAGAAGCTGCTGCGCCGCAGTCAGGCGCAGCAGGGGATTGATGTAGCCCATCGCTCCCCTCCCCTTCAGACGGCCAAGCCGCGCAACGCGGCGCCCTGGTCCACGGCCAGCGCAACCGCGACCGGCCGGACCCAGATCGGCGAGGCCGACAGCATGAAGCTCTCGCCCGACCACGCGAGCAGCAGCGTGGTGCCCATCACCTCGGCCACAGCCTCGGCTGCATCTGGCGGCACTGCGTTGCCGATGCGCTCGCGCCAGTCTTGATCGCTGAGGCCGTCGAGTTCGAGCAGTTCCTCGGGATCGACCAGGCTCTGCAGCGCGGCCAGTTCCAAGGTCGTGAACGGCCGATGCCATGTGCCATCGAGCGCACGGATCACGGCCACCAGCTTGTCCGCCGGTGCTGGCAACAGGCGGGGATCGGCCACGCTCCAGCGGCCGTTGTCGTGGCCACCGGCGGCGCTCACGGCGCCGGTGTGCTGGTTCCAGCCGACCACACCATAGTGCCCACCAGTCAGGTAGGCATCGCCCTGGCGGCGATCGAGGACGCGCGGATCTGCGACCGCGAAAGCACCCTGCCCCGTCGTGCTGCCGGCAATCACCGTGTTGGCGGATCGGTCGAACGGCGTCACGATGTACTTGCCCTTGCCTCCGAACGAGGTCGAGCTGCGCGGATCGGCGACGGCTTGCCCGGTGCCGTGTGCGCTGGTCACGGCGCCGCTGGCACGGTCCCACTGCACGATGCGGAACTCGTTCGAGTGCTTGGCCGGTCCGGTGTGACGGGGATCGGCCACGCTGTAGGCGCCCTGCCCCGGGTTCTGCTGGCCAGCAATGGCACCCGTCGAATCGCCCCACGCATGAACGCCGAAGGCCTGGCCGTCGCGCCACTTCGCGCTCTGCTCGAAGCGAGGATCGGCGACCGAGAAAGCGCCTGTGTTCGCACGCGCGTTGCCGGTAATGGTGCCGCTCGCTTCGCTCCAAGCCTTCACGCCCAGCACATTGCGGTGCCAAGCCTCGGCGTCCTCCGGGACGATGAGGTAATCGCGCAGCATGCCGTCCACCACGGCCAGGTTCTGCAGGCTGCGCCAGTCGGCGCCGGCCTGGACGAAGGCGAGGCGAACCCACGTCTTCCACTGCAGGCGGGGGATTCGGTGCATCGGCCCGCCGGCGGGATCGCCGGGCAGCGGCATGCGGCCGAGCACGTCGCCCACCGCGCGAAGTCGCTTCTTGTCCGGCTCGTACAGGAAGGGCGGCACCTTCTCCATGTGGCGCGCGACCATGAGAAAGCGCTTGCGCGACTGCGCCAGGCCGCCAATCTCGCCGCAGTCGTGCGTCGTCTCGGCGACGGCGTAGCCGTAGCTGCGCAGCAGCGCGCCGATCTGGTCCAGCAGCGCCCGCGAGCGCTGGACGATGCGCGGCACGTTCTCGAACAGGATCAGTTCAGGAGGATCGTCTCCCCACGCTTCCAGCATCAACCAGGTGCCGCGCAGCGCGAGGCTGTTGAGTGCCTGGTATTTGCCGGTCCGGCTCAGCGTCTCGGACAGCAAGCCGGAATTGCCTTTGCACGGATAGCTGGCGAAGACGATGTGCGGGCGTTCGTTGCCAGCGGCCTTGCGCAGATCTGCGGGAGTGGCCTCGCGCCAGTCGCCCGGCGGCTCCTTGCTGTGAAAGGCCGTGTACTGCTCTCGGCTGAACAGGTCCAGCACCGTGCCCTTCACGCCGGCCGCGCGCTCGAAGTCGCGCAACGCTGCCGCATCCACGTCCACGCCACCGATGCAGCGCATGCGGCCCACCAGGCCGCCCGCGCGAGGCGTCGCCTTGTTGAAGCCCTTGGCGCCGCCACCGAGGCCGCACGCCATGTGAAAGTGTCGAATCTCTCGAACGTTCGTCATGATGGTGCGTTCCTTGTCAGGCGTAGGTGGTGTAACGGTCGGGCTTGAACACCTCGACGCCGCCCACGGTTTCCGAAGGCTTCTTGACGGCGTGGGCGTGATTCACCTTCACGCCGCCCAGCTCGTTCACACGCTTGGTCATCGGCTCACCGACGAACCGCCCCTTGATCGGCACGCACTCGCCGGCCATCGCCCCGGCGTTGTAGGTCTTGTCCTTCGCAAGCTCGCGGATCTCCACCGAGCGGGCGCCGAGCTTGCGCGTCACCTGGTAATAGTCGTAGTTGGTCTGTTCGTAGCCCCAGCTCGCCACCAGCACATCGCCCACCGCGAGCTGCTGCCCGGCCTCGCGGCGCCGCTCGACCCGTGCGCGTTTCTCATCGGCGGTCGCGCTCTTGCTGGCCAGCCACGTCGTCCGATGAGCCTCGGCCGCCTCGGGTGACGCGAACCGATACGCATAGTCGGGCTTGCAGCGCATGCCCGAGAACGCCAGTTCGCACACGCCGCTGGGCTTGCCTGGGCGGCGGAACACCTCCACGCCCATCGCCTCATCGTGGTGAACCCTTTCCGCCGCTGCGCCAGCGGC
>JALHOU010000481.1 GCA_022842825.1 Rubrivivax sp. | reverse complement strand
ACCAAGCACCCCAAGGGCGTGGTCACGACCAACCGCATGTGGTGCGCCAACCTGCAGCAGATCCGGCAGTGCTTTGCCTTCCTGGCCGACGAGCCGCCGGTGCTGGTGGACTGGCTGCCCTGGAACCATGTCTTCGGCGGCAGCCACAACGTGGGCATCGCGCTCTACAACGGGGGCACGCTGTACATCGACGACGGCCGCCCCACGCCCGCCGGCATGGCCGAGACCCTCGCCAACCTGCGCGAGATCTCGCCGACGATCTACTTCAACGTGCCCAAGGGCTTCGAGGAGCTGGCGGCGGCGATGGACCGCGACGAGGTGCTGCGCCGCAGCCTGCTGGCGAAGGTGCGTGCCTTCATGTTTGCCGGCGCCGGCCTCTCGCAGGCCGTGTGGGACCACCTCGACCGCCTGGGCGAGCGCACGCTCGGCGAGCGCGTGCCCATCTTCACCGGCCTGGGCATGACCGAGACCTCGCCGAGCTGCACCTTCGCGCTCGGCAACGACGTGCGCGCCGGCGACATCGGCCTGCCGGTGCCCGGCGTGGAGGTGAAGGTGGTGCCGGTCGAGGGCAAGATGGAGATCCGCTTCCGCGGCCCCAACGTGATGACCGAGTACCGGCGCGCCGGCGACGAGACGGCGGCGGCCTTCGACAGCGAGGGCTTCTACCGCACCGGCGACGCGGTGCGCTTCCGCGACACCTCGGACCCGCCGGACCCGACGCGCGGCCTCGTCTTCGACGGCCGCATCGCCGAGGACTTCAAGCTCGCCACCGGCACCTTCGTCAGCGTGGGGCCGCTGCGCACCAAGGCCATCCTCTCCGGCCACCCGCTGGTGCAGGACGTGGTGGTGGCCGGCATCAACCGCGACGAGGTGGGACTGCTCGTCTTTCCTCGTCTGGACGACGTGCGCGCGCTGGCCGGCGCCGACCGCCACGAGCCGGTGGACCTGACGCTGGCGCATCCCAAGGTGCGCGGCTTCTTCCGCCAGTGGCTGAAGGCGATGTGGGACGCCGGCACGGGCAGCTCCAACCGCCCGGCGCGGGCCATCCTGCTCGGCGAGCCGGCCTCGATGGACCGCGGTGAGCTCACCGACAAGGGCTCGATCAACCAGCGTGCCGTGCTGCTGCACCGCGCCGCCGCGGTGGAGCGGCTCTACGCCGACGTTCCCGATGCGGCGGTGATCCGCGTCGTCGAGCCGCCATGAGCGGGGGCCGCGGCACGTACACCGGCATGTCGCTTCCGGAGGCCCCATGAAGATGCCACCTCGCAACCCTTCGAACACGCCCGCGCGCCGGGCAACGCGCGCCGGCCGCAGGCACCGGCCCATGCACACCCTCGCCGTGGTCTCGACCCTGGCGGCGGCGCTGTGGGTCGGTGCCTGCGCCGTGCCGACGGTGGGCGCGGGCGAGCCGCGCGACAGCGTGCTCGCGCGCTGGGGCCAGCCCACGGCGCGCTACGCCATGGGGGGCGGCGGCGAGCGGCTCGAATACGCGAGCGGCCCCTACGGCCGCATGACCTGGATGGTCGACCTCGATGCCGGCGGCCGCGTCACCGGTGCCTCGCAGGTGCTCAATGAGGCCCATTTCGCCGACTTCCAGGGCCGCGCGCCGGGCATGAGCCGGGCCGCGCTGCTGCGCGAGCTGGGCCGGCCGGGCGAGGTGAAGGGCGCGGGCCTCATGGGCGGCGAGCTCTGGAGCTGGCGCTACCCCACCAACGACTGCCTGTGGTTCCAGGTGACCCTGGACACCGCGGCCGACAAGGTGCGCGCTGCCGGCTATGGCATCGACCCGCGCTGCGATGCGGCGACGGGCGACCGGAACTGACCCGCCATGACCCTCGTCGTGCACGGCATCCCGAACTGCGACACCGTCAAGCGGGCACGCGCGTGGCTCACCGCGCGCGGCGCGGCGCACGAGTTCCACGACTTCAAGAAGGCCGGCCTGCCGCCGCCCCTGCTCGATGCGTGGATCGCGAAGGTGGGTTGGGAGCGTCTCGTCAACCGCCAGGGGCTGACGTGGAAGAAGCTCGACGAGGCGACGCGGGTGGGCGTTGTCGATGCCGCCTCGGCGCGGGCGGTGATGCTGGTCTGGCCCAGTGTCGTGAAGCGGCCGGTCGTGTCGTGGCCGGACGGGCGGGTGACGGTGGGCTTCGATGCCGAGCAGTGGGAGGGGTTGCGGCCCTGAGGCCGGCGATGCGCCGGGCCGACACCCGCGGCTGACCCCGATTGCCTGACCACGCCGGCTGCCCGCATGCTCGCGCCATGCCGACCCCCCACTTCGCCGAAGCCGGCCGCACGACGATCTACGCCGCCCGCCGCATCCTCACCATGAACCCGGCGCGCCCCGAGGCCACGCACGTGGCCGTGCGGGGCGGCCGCATCCTCGCCGTGGGCCCGCTGCCCGAACTGGCGGCCTGGGGTGCGCACGATCTCGACGAGCGCTTTGCCGACCGCGTGCTGATGCCCGGCCTCGTCGAGGGCCACAGCCACCTCATGGCCGGCACGCTGTGGCGCCACACCTACTGCGGCTACTTCGATGCGCGAGACCCGGACGGGCGCGTGTGGCCGGGCGCGAGGTCGCTCGACGCGGTCGTCGCCGCGCTCGCAGCGGCCGCGGCCCGCGGCGCGGCCGACGAGCCGGTGGTCGGCTGGGGCTTCGACCCGATCTACTTCGTCGACCCGACCGAGGGGCCGCTCGGGCCGCAGGGCG
>JALHOU010000480.1 GCA_022842825.1 Rubrivivax sp. | reverse complement strand
GCCACGTCGTCACCACTCGGCGCACCTACAAGGACAAGGCCTACTGCACCCACCGGTTGCGCCGCAGCTACCGCAAAGACGGCAAGGTCAAGAACGAGACCTTGGGCAAGCTCTCGCATCTGCCCGATGCGCTGATCGACATCATCCGGCGCTCGCTGAAGGGCGAGACCTTCGTTGCAGCCTCCCAGGCCTTGGAGGTCGTGCGCTCGCGCGCCAATGGTCATGTTCAGGCCCCCTTTGCGGCGCCGGCCCGTGTTGAAACTCAGATGGTCGCTACAGCCTGCGCGACGGTCTTGCCCTCGAACGACCCTTGCCACAGGAGTTCGTAGCCGAGCTCGCGAGTGTCCGTGCAGAACTCGGCCAGGGCACAGAATTTCTCGCGGAATACGCGGTCGGCGTGCGAGCGCTCGTGCTGCTCGAACGAGTGCCAGTACGTGGCGATCACGATATCGTGATCAGCACCATCGCCCAGGCTGCCCAGCGAACCCTCGGACGAGAGGAAGCCAGAGAAGCGGAACACTTGGCCGGCGATGAAGCCGCCGCTGTCGCCGCCGTAGGTCTCCTTGACGACGCTGCACATCTCGGCGAGGGCGCCTTCGACGTCGTCGATGGTCGTCCCAGGCTTGAGCTTGATGGTGTTGAACAGCAGCTTGGCGCCGAAAGGAACTGTGATGGGACCGAACATGGGAATGGCTCCGTTGGAGGTCGCGTGATACCAGGTGGAGTATGACAATCAGTGCGAAGAGGACGCAGCATGCGTCCGCGTAGACCGCACTGCCAGAGGGCCGATTCGACGATCGCAGGTCCACCGGGCTGAAGATGTTCGTCGCCATCCTTGAGCAAGCTGTCATCGAGAAGGTCCTCACGCGCCTGAGACTGCGGCGCGCGCGAGCAACAACTTCGTGGTGACGAACTCAGGGCTCTCAATAGCGCCGAAGGGTCGGTGGCGGGTCTTCGACAGGTCGGCCGAGAGCCACCACCGGGTCAACCTCGGTCATGGCGGCGGAGGCCTGACCGCCGGCTGCCGAAACCTGCCCTTGAGTTTCGCGACCTCGGCCACCGAGTTGGAAGAGATGACGATCAGCCCCCGGAACTGCTCCAGCCTCGATACAAGATAGCCGGTTTCGAGACTGGCATACCTGTCGTGCGAGTCCTTGACGTCCGTCCTGCCGCCGAACAGCGCATCAGCCTCATCGAACACAAGGACCGCGCCGCTGGCATCGGCCGCGTGGAGAACTTGTTCGATGTTCTTCTCTGTCTCGCCGATGAATTTGCTCAGCGCTCGCGCCGGGTCAAGGCGCATCAGCGGCCTGCCCAGGCGAAGTGCGACTTGCCGGGCTTCCACTTCCAGGCGTTCCTTCGGCATGCCTGTGAAGACGAGCATCGTCGGCTGAGAGATGACCGCCCCGCGACGCAAGCTCAGGAGCGCCTCCTCGAACGCTGGGTCCTTGTATTGGATCGATCCAGGTCGAATCACAGTCAGGAACTTCATGTCAATCTCCTGCGCAAGCAGCCCGGGCGATTCAGCCTTCGGTCGTCAGGTGCCGCGGATGAGGCTCTGGCTTGAAGCGGCAGCATCAACCGCGCGTTCCGCCCCGTCAAGCCCTGCCAGCACCTCGGCAAGCGGAGTGCTTCATGGCGCGATGCTGCCTGGCCATCTCGCGAGGCGCCATCGCCTGTTGGAGCAACGCAGCCTCCCGCCGTCGGGGCCCGCTTTTCGGCGTCCCCTGGTGCACGAAGTCCTTGGGCAGCACGGAAGGCGGAGCAGAGGGCTCGCGCGGACCATGCGGCCGGAATTCGAGTGCACCGCCTAGAAATTCGGGATGGATTGGGTTTCGCCCTCTAGGCGCTGGTGCCCAAACTCACAGTCATGAAGCTTCGTTGCACCGACTGATCAGGCAATCGAAGCGTATGACAACACCGTTGAAAGCACATCATGACCAAGTCCACCCTGCGCACCACCACCCTTGAGACCGTTGCCAACTACCGTCAAGTGGCCGAGCACGCCGTCGGCGCCTACCGCGCCAGTGGCCACCGCCTGCTGGCGATGATGAGCCGGAACCTCGACCGCAGCACCAACCGCATAGCACCGCGATTGGCCGAGGCGCTCCGCCGGACCGGCAGCAAGGTCAGCGAAGTCGCTGCCAAGGGCATCGACCGCGTCAGTACGCAGACCGAGCACGTCATTGAACGTGGCACTGCCGTCGTCAACGCACGGATCGACCGTGTCGCCGACCTTGTCCAAGGCATCGAGAACCGATATGTCGCCACCGGCCTGCAGACCGTCGCTCGCTTCAGCCTGACGGGCGCCCAAGCCGCGCTGACCGTGTCCGAGAAGCTGGCCGCCGGCGCCGACAAGCTGGCGGATGTCGTCGGCGGCAAGCACGTTCGCGGCACCAAGGCCGTGGCGCGCGCAAAGACCGCGGTCAGGGCTGCGCGTCGCGCCGCGGCGCCGGCCAAGCCCCGGGCCGAGCAGTCGGTCAAGGCCGAAGTCAAGCCCACCAGGGCCGCCGCGGTGAAGCGGGCCGCCAAGCCGGTGGCGAAGGTCAAGGTTCCGCGCCGCACCACGCCCAAGGCAGAACGGCCGGATGCGGTGGCCTGAGCCACCTTGCAGCGTGTGCTGACGTCACCGCGGCCATCCAAAGGCGGGTGGCCGGCGCAGCAAGTTCTGGCAGGGTATGGCCCAACTGAAACCAGGAGGCGAACGCCACTC
>JALHOU010000479.1 GCA_022842825.1 Rubrivivax sp. | reverse complement strand
GGCTACACCGGCATCGTCAGCTTCGCGCACACGATGTTCTTCGGCATCGGCGCCTATGGCGTCGCGGTGGCCAGCACGCGGCTGGGCGAAGGCTGGGCCTCCGTCGGCCTCGGGCTCGCCGCGGCGCTGGCGATCTCGCTCGTGCTGTCGCTGGTCATCGGCCTGTTCTCGCTGCGCGTGAAGGCGATCTTCTACGCCATGATCACGCTGGCCGTTGCGGCGGCGTTCCAGACGCTGGCGTCGCAGTTGTCGGACGTGACCGGCGGCGAAGACGGGCTCACCTTCAAGAACCCGGAGGTGCTGAGTCCGTCGTTCGAGGTGTCGTTCCTCGGGCTCGATCTCGACGGGAAGATCTTCACCTACTACCTGCTGTACGGGGCGGTGGTGGTGCTCTTCCTCGTGCTGCTGCGCATCGTCAACTCGCCCTTCGGGCGCGTGCTGCTCGCCATCCGCGAGAACGACTTCCGTGCCGAGGCCATCGGCTACCGCACGGTCGTCTATCGCACGCTCAGCAACGTGATCTCGGCGTTGTTCGCCACGGCCGCCGGCGCGCTGCTGGCGCTGTGGCTGCGCTACGTGGGGCCCGACACGACGCTCAGCTTCGAGATCATGCTCGACATCCTGCTCATCGTCGTCATCGGCGGCATGGGCACGATGTACGGCGCCGTCATCGGCTCGGCGCTGTTCGTGCTGGCGCAGAACTACCTGCAGGACCTGCTCAAGCTGGGCGGCGGCGCGTTCGAGGGCGTGCCGGTGCTCTCCACGCTCGTGAGCCCCGACCGCTGGCTGCTGTGGCTGGGGCTGCTGTTCGTGCTCTCGGTGTACCACTTCCCGACCGGGGTCGTCGGCCGGCTGCGGCTGATGGCCGTGGAGAAGGCCTCCCGCGTCGCCGCGAGTGCCAGGAGGGCCGTGGGCGCTGCAGGTGCCACGGACGCCACCGGCGCCGTGAAGGATCGGTCGTGAAGCCTCTCTCGCCGACCTCCCACTACCTCGCCTGCGCCGGTCGCGAGATCCACTTCATGGAGTGGGGCGCCGGCCACGCCGAAACCGTGGTCGCCTGGCACGGCCTGGCACGCACCGGGCGCGACATGGACGCCATCGCGGAGCATCTCGCGCAGCGCTATCGCGTCATCTGCCCGGACACGATCGGCCGCGGCCTCAGCCAGTGGAGCCCCGACCCCGCGCGCGACTACTGCCTCGCGTTCTACGAGCAGCTCGCCGTCTTGCTGCTCGACCAGCTCGGCATCGCACAGTGTCACTGGCTCGGCACCTCGATGGGTGGCGCCATCGGCCTGAAGGCGGCGGGGGGTGTGCTGCGCGGGCGCATCCGCCGCCTCGTGCTGAACGACATCGGCCCCGAGATCGCGGCCGCCGCCGTGCAGCGCATCCGCAGCTATGCCGGCAGCCCTCCGGCCTTTGCCACCGTGGGCGAGCTGGAGGCCTACTTCCGCACCATCTACAAGCCCTATGGCTGGCTGTCCGATGCGCAATGGCGCCTGCTCACCGAGAGCAGCACGCGACGCCTGCCCGACGGGCGCGTGACGCCGCACTACGACCCGGCGATGGTGCAGCAGTTCATCCACCACCCCGACGACTACGTGCAGTGGGAGGCCTGGGACTCGCTGACGCTGCCCGTGCTGTGCCTGCGGGGCGAGACGAGCGACCTGCTGTTGCCCGAAGTGGCCGAGGCGATGCGCGTGCGCGGGCCGCGCGCCGTGGTGGTCACGATCCCCGGCTGCGGCCACGCGCCGGCACTGAACACGCCCGATCAGTTCGCGCTCGTCGAGCGCTTCTTCGCCGCATGAGGAGACAGACCTTGACGCTTGGCCTCGTTCGACCTTTCCGCCACTTCCGCTGCGCCGCCCTGGCGCTGGCCCTTGCCGCCACGGCAGCCGCACAGGCGGCGGGCACGGTGGGCTCCACGCTGCCGGCTGACTTCCCGGTGATCGAGGACGCGTCGCTCGGCAAGCCGGTCATCGGCTTCGGCGCTGCAGGCGCCGTGACCCGCGTGCCCGTCATCTTCCTGCACGGCAACAACGACACGCCGTTCCCGACTGCCTGCAACGGGTTCTATGGCCACATCCAGAAGGCGGCCCAGTACCTGGCCGACAACGGCTATTCGCCGAGCGAGCTGTGGGGCCTGGGCTACCAGGGCGACCGCTGCGACGTGAACGGCGACCCGACGCAGCGCGCGCGGATCTCGCATACCAACCAGGCCAACGTGCCCGACCTGCGCCGCTTCGTGCGCGCCGTGCTCGACTACACAGGCGCCAGGCAGGTCGACATCGTCGGCCACAGCCTGGGCGTGACGCTGACACGCGAGTGGATGCGGCAGGACGTGGCCTACCTGAAGGTGCGCCGCCTCGTGGCCATCGACGGCCCCAACCACGGCATCATCAACTGCAGCCCCGACCCGGCCAACTACTTCCAGCTGCCTTCGCAGGGCGGGTTCACGCCGTCCAGCGAGGTGTGCCAGGAGCTGGGCTCGCCCGACACACCGTTCCTGCGCCTGCTCAACGGCCCCTTCGGCGCGTTCGAGACCCTCGGGCCGACGAAGGTGCTCGTCATCCGCAACGCCGACAAGAGCTTTGTCTACATGCCGGTGCAGGACGGGCTGATCCCGCCGGTGCCGGCCATCGACTCGTATGGCAAGCCCACGGACTTCTCGCGCAGCCCCAGCCTGAAGGGCGCGCGTGAGCTCGTGCTCACCGGGCAGGGGGCC
>JALHOU010000478.1 GCA_022842825.1 Rubrivivax sp. | reverse complement strand
GCGCGCACGAAGCCGTTGGCCGAGGCGTCGAAGGTCTTGCAGCGCCCGTCGGGCGACAACATGCCCCAGCGCGACAGCGACACCAGCAGCTCGGGCGCCAGCAGCAGGTTCACGCCGCCCGCGATGGCCAGGCGGCTCTCGCCGTCGCGCAGGCTGCGGCAGGCCCGGTCGACGGCCACGAGCCCCGACGAGCAGGCCGTGTCCAGGGTGATGCTGGGTCCGTGCAGGCCGAGCAGGTAAGACACGCGGCCGGCGGTGGCGTTGAGCGTGTTGCCCGAAACGACGTAGGCGTCCAGCGCATGCAGCGGCACGCTGCTTGTGATGACGCGCAGGTAGTCGCTGGCCGTGGTGCCGGCGAAGACCCCGGTGTCGGAGCCGCGCAGCCGCAGCGCCGGGATGCCGGCGTCCTCCAGCGCCTCCCACACCACCTCGAGAAAGAGGCGCTGCTGCGGGTCGAGCAGTGCCGCCTCGCGGCCGGGGATGCCGAAGAACTCGGCATCGAAGCGGTCGACCCGGTCGAGCACGCCGGCATGCGGCGGGATGGTCGGGCCGCCCGCTTGCGGGTCCACCAGCGCCGCCGGGTCCCAGCGCTCGGGCGGCAGTTGGGTGACGGCGTCGCCGCCGCGGCGCAGCAGCGCCCAGTAGTCGTCCGGATCGCCGGCGCCCGGCAGGCGGCAGGCCATGCCGACAATGGCGATGGGCTCGTGCTGCGCCGCCTCCAGGGCCTGCAGGCGCTCGCGCAGGCGGCGCAAGGCTGTCAGGGCCTGGCGCTCGAGCTCCGTGGGCGCGGCGGCGGGGGGCGCCGCGGGCGCACCGGCGGTCATGGCCGGCATGGCCGCACCTGTGTTCGCGGGGTGGCTGCCGGCAGTCATCGTGGGGGCTCCCGGGCCGCCAGCTCGCTGCGCAGTTCGTCTGGCAGACCATCGCGCCCACCATCGCGCAGACCGGCGGGCAGGGCTTCCAGCTCGGCACGCAGCAGCGCGTGGACCTGCTCGTCCTCGATGGTGTCGGTGGCGGCGGCTGCCGGCGCGGGCGTGAGCGTCGAGGCGGGCGGGTTGGCCGGTGATGCTGTCGGCGGCGACGCCGGCTGTGATGGGGCGGCCACACCGTCGAGCAGCCGCGTGAGCAGGTGCGCTGCCAGCGCATCGACGTTGGGGTGGTTGAAAGTGACCGTCGCGCCGAGCTCGAGGCCGGTGCGGGCGCCCAGGCGGCGGCGGAGCTGCACGGCCATCAGCGAGTCGAGCCCGAGCGCGAAGAAGCCGGCATCACCGGCGATCTGGCGCGCCTGCCCCATGCCCAGCACGCGGGTCAGTTCCTGGTGCACGAGCGTGGCCAGGTGCGGCTTGCGGTCCGGCGGGGCCAGGGCGCGCAGCGCGCGCACGCACTCGGCCTGTGTGTCGACGGCACTGCGTGCCGCGCCGGAAGGCGCCACAGCCGCGCCTGGCGAACCTGCAGCGGCCACGGCTGCGCCGGTGCCGGGTGTCGGCCCGCGCTCGACGCGCCGGGCCCATCGAGCGAGCATCGGCCGCTCGCCCGCCGTGCCATACGCGAGGGTAGCCGCGCTCCAGTCGATGGCGGCGACGGCCAGCCGCGCCTTGCCGCTGGCGACCGCGCGGTCGAGTTGCTCGAAGGCTTCGGCCTCGTCGATGTCGGCGAAGCCGAGCGAGGCCACGTCGCCGCGGCGGGCGCGCAGGCCCTCGTGCGGCTCGGCCCAGGTGCCCCAGTCGATGCAGGTGGCGCGCAGGCCCATCCCGCGCCGCGTCTCGGCCAGCGCGCCGAGGAACTCGTTGCCTGCCGCGTAGGCGGCCAGGCCCTTGGCGCCGAGCAGCGCGGTGACGGAGGAGCACAGCAGGAAGAGGTCGGTCGGCTCGTCTCGCGTGAGTTCGTGCAGATGCCGGGCACCCTGCACCTTGGCCGCCAGTGCCTCGCGCCAGGAGTCGTCGCTGCGGCCGGCCAGCGGCGCGAAGTCGAAGGCCGCCGCCGCGTGCACCACGCCACGCACCGGATGCCCGCTGCCGCGCAGGCGCTCGAACAGCGCGCGCATGGCGGGGCCATCGGCGACATCGACGGCCACGATCTGCAGCGTCGTCGCCGGATGGGCCGCGCGCAGATGCGCCTGAAGGGCCTGCAGCGCTGCCGGATCCGTGGGTGTGCCCGACCGGCTCGCCAGCACGATGTGGCCGGCGCCGCGCGCCGCGAGCCAGCGCGCGAAGCGCGTGCCGAGGCTGCCCAGCCCGCCGGAGACGATGTAGCTGCCGGCGCCCGCGAGCGCCGGCCGGCCGGCCGGCAAGGGCGCAGCGGCATCGAGCCTCGCACACCAGCGCGCCGTGCCACGGCGCGCCACCTGGTCTTCACCCGCGCCGGCCAACTCATGCAGGAGCGACTCGGCGCCCTGCGCGGCGGTGTCGTCGACGCCGAGGTCGACGAGCCCGCCCCACGCGACAGGCATCTCGAGCGCCATCGAGCGGCCCAGGGCCCAGAGTGGCGCCTGCGAAAGCGCGTGCATCAGGTGACTGCCGCCGCTGCCGTTCTCGTGGTCGCCGGGGCCCATGCGATGCGCGCCGCGCGTGGCGATCCACAGGCGCGGCGGCGCCCTGCGGCGGCCGAGCCAACGGGCCAACGCCGGCAGTCCGAAGAGGACGTCGGGGGGCGTTGGCGGCGGCGCCACGGCTTCCGGGCCGGGCGTGGCCCGCACCGGGGCGTCGGCGGCATCGAGCGCGCCGCAATGCACCACGCCGTGCCACGGCTCGTCCCCACCGGGCAGCGCC
>JALHOU010000477.1 GCA_022842825.1 Rubrivivax sp. | reverse complement strand
TACCAGGCACGGCTCAACCTCGGCGAGACGCTCGCGCAGCGCGTGATCTCGACCATGCCGCCCTCCGAGATCGACGTCGTGATCCCGATTCCGGAATCGAGCCGCCCGAGCGCGATGCAACTGGCATTGCGCATCGGCAAGCCCTACCGTGAGGGCTTCGTGAAGAACCGCTACGTCGGGCGCACCTTCATCATGCCCGGGCAGGCGGTGCGCAAGCGCAGCGTGCGCCAGAAGCTCAACGCCATCGGCGTCGAGTTCAAGGGCCGCAACGTGCTGCTGGTGGACGACAGCATCGTGCGCGGCACGACGAGCAAGGAGATCGTGCAGATGGCGCGCGAGGCCGGCGCACGCAAGGTCTACCTGGCCTCGGCGGCGCCGCCGGTGCGGCACCCGAACGTCTACGGCATCGACATGCCCAGCCGCGACGAACTCGTCGCCGCGGGGCGCAGCATCGAGGAGGTACGTGACTTCATCGGCGCCGATGCACTCATCTACCAGGACGTGGAGGCGATGAAGCGCGTCGTGCACGCCCTGAACCCGCGCCTGGCCGGATTCGAGGCCAGTTGTTTCGACGGCCACTACATCACCGGCGACATCAGCGAAGCCGACTTCGCTGCCATCGAGGAACAGCGCCGTTGCCAGCCCGAAGGCGAGGAGGGCGCCCCGGAGCGCACCCGCCTGGCGCTGCAGGGCGCCGAGGAAAGAGCATGACCATCCCCCGCGTCGACCTGCCCGCGGACGCGCGGCTCGACACGCTCGCCGTGCGCGAGGGCCTGCCGCCTTCGCCCTGGGGCGAGAACAGCGAGGCCCTTTTCATCACGAGCAGCTTCGTGCACCCCGACGCCGCCACCGCGGCGCGGCGCTTCGCCAACGAGGAGGAGGCCTTCGTCTACGGCCGCTTCTCGAACCCCACGGTGACGATGATGGAGCGGCGCCTCGCGGCGCTGGAGGGCACGGAGTCCTGCATCGGCACCGCCAGCGGCATGGCGGCGATCCTGATGCTGGTGCTGGGCCTGCTCAAGGGCGGCGACCACGTCGTGTGCTCGCAGAGCGTCTTCGGCACCACGATCCGGCTGTTCACCGACTTCGCGCGCTTCGGCCTGCAGGCGACCTTCGTGCCGCAGGCCGATGTCGACGCCTGGCGCGTGGCGATGCGGCCGAACACGAAGCTGCTCTTCGCCGAGACGCCGAGCAACCCGCTCACCGAGGTCTGCGACATCGCGGCGCTGGCCGAGATCGCCCACGCCGGTGGCGCGCAGCTGGTGGTGGACAACTGCTTCTGCTCGCCGGCCCTGCAGCGACCTGTGACGCTTGGCGCGGACATCGTCATGCACTCCGGCACCAAGTACCTCGACGGGCAGGGCCGCGTCGTGGCCGGTGCGCTGTGCGCGCGCGACGAAGTCGTGACGCAGAAGTTCGTGCCGGTGATGCGGACGATGGGGCTCACGCTCTCGCCCTTCAACGCCTGGGTGGTGCTGAAGGGCATGGAGACGCTTTCGATCCGCATGGTGGCGCAAAGCGAGCGGGCCCTCGCGATCGCACGGTGGCTCGAGGCGCAGCCGGGCGTCGAGCGTGTCTACCACCCGAGCCTGCCTTCGCACCCGCAGCACCGGCTGGCCATGGCGCAGCAGGGCGGGCAGGGCGGTGCGGTGGTGTCGTTCGTCGTGCGCGGTGGGCGGGCCGGCGCCTTCGGCGTCATCGACGCGACGCGCATCTGCTCGATCACCACGAACCTGGGCGACACGAAGACCACGATCAGCCACCCGGCGAGCACGTCGCACGGCCGCCTCACCGAGGAGCAGCGGCTCGCGGCCGGCATCACGCAGGGCATGGTGCGCTTGGCCGTGGGCCTGGAGGACGTGGAAGACCTGAAGGGCGACCTCGCGCGTGGCCTGTCGGCGCTGACCTGAACCTGAAGATGACGAAGAACGTCCGCACCCGCATCGCGCCTTCGCCGACCGGTTTCCTGCACCTCGGCACGGCCCGCACGGCGCTGTACTCGTGGGCGTTCGCACGCCACCATGGCGGCCAGTTCGTGCTGCGCATCGAGGACACGGACGTGGAGCGCGAGACCGAAGGCGCCGTCGAGCAGATTGTGGCGTCGATGCGCTGGCTGGGCCTGGACTACGACGAGGGACCGATCTACCAGACGCGGCGGCTGGCCCGCTACCACGAGGTGGCCGAGCAGATGATCGCCGCCGGCACGGCCTATCGCTGCTGGTGCACACCGGCCGAGCTGGACGTGATGCGCGAGGCGCAGCGCGCGCGCGGCGCGAAGACACGCTACGACGGCCGCTGGCGGCCCGCGCCCGGCAAGGTACTGCCACCGCCGCCCAAGGACGTGCGGCCCGTGGTGCGCTTCATGAATCCGCCCGCCGGCACGGTGAGCTGGAACGATCTCGTCAAGGGGCCCATCAGCATCTCCAACGAGGAGATCGACGACCTCATCATCCTGCGCCCGGCCCCGGCGGGGGCCGACGGCGATGCCGCGGCCTTCGGCATTCCTACCTACAACTTTGCCGTCGTCGTCGACGACATGGACATGCGCATCACTCATGTCTACCGCGGCGACGAGCACATCAACAACACGCCTTGGCAGCTCAACATCTTCCGCGCCATCGCGGGTGCGGGCCTCGAGCCGCCGTTGTACGGCCATTGCCCCATCATCCTTGGCGACGACGGGCTGAAGCTGAGCAAGCGGCGCGGCGCGGTCAGCGTCACCGCCTACCAGGAGGCGGGCTACCTGCCCGAGGCGATGCTCAACTACCTCGCGCG
>JALHOU010000476.1 GCA_022842825.1 Rubrivivax sp. | reverse complement strand
CGGCCGCCCAGGCGACCGGCGCGACCGGCGCGACCGGCGCGACGGGCGCGACGGGCGCAGTGAGCGCCGCCAGCGCGCTGGAGGACATCGCCGCCGCCAGCGACCGCAGCTACCAGGTGCGCATCACCACCGCCAAGGACAGCATGCGCATTGGGCAGGACCTGCTCGACTTCTCCGTCACCACCAACCGCGAGGGCTACCTCTACATCCTGCAGGTGGGCAGCGACGGCAAGACCTTCAACCTGCTGTTCCCGAACAAGCTCGACGGCAACAACCAGGTGAGCGCAGGCACACACCGCTTCCCGCGTCCGAACTGGCGCGTGCGCTCCGGCGGGCCGGCCGGCACGAGCTACCTGCTGGCCATCGTGTCACCGGACAAGAAGGACATCGGGCGCGAGATGGACGCGGGCTCGGCCTTCTCTTCCGCCGCAGCCAACACGGCCTCGACACGCACGCTCGTCATCGAGGCCACGGGCGCCAGCGGCGGCAGCAGCGGGCGCTTCGGCGCCAGTGCCGTGGTGGCGATCAGGGAAGTGCAATGACCGCATCGTCGCGCCCGCTGGCGGCCGCAACCGGGCGCGCCGGCACGGTGGCGCCGACCACGCGCACGATGCGGACGACGCGCACGGCGCGCCGGACGCGCAGGACCCTTACGACCCTCGCAACCCTGACGACGCTCTCCTCGACGCTCGCGCTCGGGATCGCCGGCCCGTCTGCCGCCGCGGCGCCTGCCGCCCCCGCGCCGGGCGCCTCGGCCAAGGCCGATGCGGCCGCCATGCGGGCCACGACGGCCGCGCTCGGCGACCTCGGGCTCGCGCTGCTGCGCGAGGCACCGGGGCCCAATGCGGTGGTTTCGCCGCTGGCCGTGGCCACGGTGCTCGGCATGGTGCAGTCGGGCGCCACCGGCAACACCGAGCACGAGATCGAGGCGCTCTTCGGCGCCGGCCGCACCGGCGCCGCCGCCATGCGGGTCTCGTTGCCGGCGCTCTCGGCGATGTTGCGCGAGCCCGCGGGCGCGGCGGATGCGAAGCCCGCGCTGCGACAGGCCGCGCGTGTGTGGATCGACCCCACGGTCGCGAAGGCCGTGCCCGCCGCTTTCAAGCGAAGGCTGGCGCAACGCCACGGCGCCGATGCCGTGGTGACCTCGTTCGCCGAAGCCGAGGCGGCGCGCAAGCAGATCAACCAGTGGACCGCCGAGCACACGGCCGGCCGCGTGGCCGAGTTGCTGCCGGCAGGCAGCATCGGCCGATCGACGCAAGTCACGCTCACCTCGGCAGTGCACTTCCGCTCGGCCTGGGACAAGCCCTTCGACGCCGGCCAGACCGAACCGCGGCCCTTCCAGACCACCGCCGGCGGCAACGCGCCCGTGCCCACGCTCAACGACGATCGACCGGTGGCGCAGGCTGTGGTCGACGGCACGCAGCTCTACGCGCTGCCCTTCGCGAGCGCCTATGACCTCGTCCTGGCCGTGCCGGCGCCGGCCGGCGCCGGCGTCGACGCGATGCTGAAGGGGCTCACCGGCGCCACGTTCGCCAACTGGCAGGGCGCGCTGAAGTCGGCGCCGCCGCAGCGCTGCAGCCTCGCACTGCCGAAGTTCAGTTTTACGCCCAAAGCCGGCTCCATCAAGACCTCTCTCGAGCGCCTGGGCGTGAAGACGGCCTTCACCGAGAAGGCCGAGCTGCGCCCCATGCTCGGGCGGTCGGCGGCGGGCGCGCACGTGGACGACGTGCACCATGCCGCCGGCATCGCCATCGACGAGCAGGGTGGCGAGGCCGTGGCCGCCGCCGCCGCCACCGTCAAGCCCAAGACCCTCGCCGCCCCGCCGGCCTGCGCCGTTGACCGCGCCTTCGCCTTCGTGGTGATGCACCGCGCCAGCGGCGTGCCGGTCTTCGTGGGCCGCGTCGGCGACCCGGCGCGCAGCGAGTGAGCGCGCGGCCCTCGCGCCGCGCAGCACCAACCGAGCCGCCATGAAAACCGGCGCCGGGCCCGGCGGGGCCTCGGCGCCGAAGTGCTTGCGTCGACGCGAACGCGCTCAGCGCATCTCGGCGATCTTGCGGTTGTACTTGTCGTAGGCCGTATCGATGGCGCGCAGCAGGCGCGACAGGTGCGTCTTGAAGTCGCCCGGCACGATGAGGAACATCTCGCAGGCGAAGTTGGGGTCGCCGTCGTTGTCGATATAGGCCTTCACCACCTTGGTCTCATTGGTGGCGAGGTTGGCGCCCTCGAGACGACGCAGGCGCGCCTGCGCCGACTTGTCCTCGGCACTGAACGAGAGCACGAGGCGGAAGTACTCGGGGTCCTTCTCGTCGACATAGATGATGTAGAACTTGCCTTCGCGACGGAAGCGCACATTGCCGGCCTGCGTGACGTTCGGGTTGTAGCCCTCCTGTGACAGATAGGACATGAACGTCTGCTGCAGTTGTTCCTTGGTGTAGGTCTGCGCCAACGCCGGGCCCGCGGCGGCGAAGAGGAGCGCGCCGCTGAGGGCAGCTTGGGCCAGGAGGGTCTTGATCTTCATGTTCGTGGAGGTCGTCGTGGTGGTCGGGAAGTCCTGGGGCAGCCGGCGGCCGCCTGGCGATGCTCGGCGGGCCGGCCTCACTGGGCCTTGGGCAGCGCGGCGCGCGCGCGGTCCGCGTAGCGGCCGCCCGGGTATTGGCGCAGGTATGCTTCGTAGTCGGCGCGGCGGTTGCTCGACTGCGCGCGGTCCCACAGGGCGAATTCGGCCGCCGGGTTGTTCGCTGCGGCCGGTGCCGGCGCGGGCGCCGCCGCCGCGGCGGCTGCAGG
>JALHOU010000475.1 GCA_022842825.1 Rubrivivax sp. | reverse complement strand
CGCGACGAGGCGCGCGAGGCGGTGTTTGCCTTTCTCGCCGGCGCGCGCCGCCAGGGTTGGCGCTGCCTGCGCGTGGTGCATGGCAAGGGCCTGGGCTCGCCGGGGCGCGAGCCGGTGCTCAAGGCCAAGGTGCAGCGCTGGCTGGCTCAGAGCGACGCGGTGATCGCCTTCGCGCAGGCCAGCGGCCCGCAAGGCGGCGCCGGGGCGCTGATTGTGCTGCTGGGCAGCGTGCCGCGCTGAGGCGGCGCTGCGGTGCGGCTCCAGTGGCGGCTCAGGTCGCGGCCAGGTCGCGATTCAGGTGGCGGCACCGGGCACGGCCGTGGCGGCCGGGTCCGCGGTCTTGTCGGGCGCGCGAGGCGGGCCGGGCAGCGGCGCCGCCGGGGCGTTGCGCCGGCGGCAGTTGGCCTCGTGCTCCAGCCAGTAGACGACGTTGCCCACGATCGCGAGGCTGCCGCTCACCACGAGCGTGGCCGCGCTGACCACGCCCAACGTGGCGAGCAGGGCCGAGCACTCCTGGCCCGAGCAGCTGTGGAACTGCCCGAGCACGGCCGCCTCCAGCGTGACCTCGCGCCGCATGAGCCGGCAGTCGGGGTCGTAGACATCGCGCGTCACCGGCACCACCACGCAGCCGGCCAGCGCGCACGCGGCCAGCACCTTGGTCGCAACCGCGCCCCCACGGCGGCGTTGCCGCGGCCCGGCGCGATCCGGCGCACTCATCGATTGCGCATCCAGTCGGCGGTGCCGAACAAGGCTTCGGCGAGCCTCTTGGCGAGCGAAGCCTCCACCGCCTCTTCGCGCAGCGCTTCGATCATGCAGGCCATCCACTGGTCGCGTTCGGCGATGCCGATCGCGTAGGGCAGGTGCCGCGCACGCAGGCGCGGGTGCCCGAAACGGTCGACGTAGTGGCTGGGGCCGCCGAGCCAACCGCAGAGGAACCAGAAGAGCTTGTCGCGCGAGCCCTCCAGCGTGGAGGGGTGCAGCCGCCGGATGCCGGCATAGGCCGGCTCCAGGTCCATCAGGTCATAGAAGCGGTCGACGAGGGCGCGCACGCCGGGCTCGCCGCCCAGCCGCACGAAGGGCGTGCTCGCCTCGGGCACGGCGTCGGGCGCGCGCTCGCGCGTGGCGTCGGCGCTCGAGGCGGGTGGGTCGCTGGGGGATCCTGGCGGGTCGGCGCTGCTCACGCCGGCATTCTGACCGCAGCGTTGACCAGCGCCACGGCGGCGGCGGTGCCCGGCATCGCCTCCAGCAGCAGCTGGCGCCGCAGCACCGCCTCGCGCACGGCCGGGTCGGTAGGCACCTCGCCCAGCAGCTCCAGGCGCACGGCGCCCGTCCGCGTCTCGAGCGTCGGGTTGACGTAGCGGTCGACCACCTGCTGCAGCTGCGCCCGCACGGTGCGGCCCTCACCCGGCTTGCGCACCTGGTTGACGAGCAGGTGCACGCGCCGGCGGCCCTGCGTGGTGGCCAACACCTTGATGGTGGCGTAGGCGTCGGTCAGCGAGGTCGGCTCGGGCGTGACCACGACCAGCACCTCGGCGGCCAGCGAAACGGTGTAGAGCACGACATCGGAGATGCCGGCGCCGGTGTCGAGCAGCACGTGGTCGAAGCGCGGCGACACCTTGGCCACCAGGGCCTGGAGCTGGTCGCGCACCTCGGGTGTCATGCGCGAGTATTCGACCATGCCCGAGCCGGCCAGCAGCACCGAGAAGCCCCCCGGCGCGGGCAGGATGGCCTCGTCCAGCGTGTGCTTGCCCGTGAACACGTCGTGCAGAGTGATCTTCGGGTACAGATTGAGCACCACGTCGAGGTTGGCCAGGCCCAGGTCGGCGTCGAGCACCAGCACGCGGCGGCCGCCGCGCGCCAGTGCCGCGGCCAGGTTGGCGGCGACGAAGGTCTTGCCCACGCCCCCTTTGCCGCTGGTGATGGCCATGATGTGCGGCATCGGCGTGCCCACGGCGGCCGCAGCCGCCGTCGGCGACGGTGCGGCGGCAGGGGTGAGGTCCGCGGGCGGTGCGAGGCTCATTCGTGGTCCGTCATCGGAAAGGTGTCGAACAACAGGCGCTTCTCTTCGTTGCTCACCACCGAGATGGCGGCCGGTTCGAGTTGCACGAGATTGCGGCCCTGGGCCTTGGCGCGGTAGAGCTGCTGGTCGGCACGCTCCAGCCACAGCCCCGGCGTGCAGCGCACCCACTGGGGCGCGAAGGCGCCGCCGACGCTGGCCGTCACCGGCACCTGGATCGTCGGCGAGACCTGCACGGGCGTCGTCTCGATGCGCCGGCGCACGCGCTCGGCCACCGTCTGCCCGAAGGCGCTGCCGCAGTTGGGAAGGATGATCGCGAACTCCTCGCCGCCGACGCGGGCGACCAGGTCCATCGGCCGCACACTGTCCAGCAGCGCGAGCGCGACGGCGCGGATCACCTCGTCGCCGGCACCGTGGCCGTGCGTGTCGTTGACGCGCTTGAAGTGGTCGATGTCCAGCACCAGCAGCAGGGCCGGCTCGCCGCTGCGCGCCACGCGGTCGGCCTCCCGCGCCAGCGCCAGCTCGAAGGCGCGGCGGTTGGCCAGGCCGGTCAGCGCGTCGCGGCTGGAGAGTTCCACGAGCGCGTCGATCAGGCCCTGCACCCAGGCGGCGCTGCCCGGCACGCCTTCGGGAGGCGTGCGCCCCGACTGGGCGAGCAGTTGCAGGGCCTGCTCGAGCTGGAGCGGTCCGGGCAGCGGAGGAGCGGGGGGGCTCTTCAAGAGTGGGCCGAGGCTGAGTGGAGGCGGGATAGCGGAGCCATGCACACGCGG
>JALHOU010000474.1 GCA_022842825.1 Rubrivivax sp. | reverse complement strand
CCGCGTGTGCATGGCTCCGCTATCCCGCCTCCACTCAGCCTCGGCCCACTCTTGAAGAGCCCCCCCGCTCCTCCGCTGCCCGGACCGCTCCAGCTCGAGCAGGCCCTGCAACTGCTCGCGCAGTCGGGGCGCACGCCGCCCGAAGGCGTGCCCGGCAGCGCCGCCTGGGTGCAGGGGCTGATCGACGCGCTGGTGGAACTCTCCAGCCGCGACGCCCTCACCGGCCTGGCCAACCGCCGTGCCTTCGAGCTGGCGCTGGCGCGGGAGGCCGATCGCGTGGCGCGCAGCGGCGAGCCCGCCCTGCTGCTGGTGCTGGACATCGACCACTTCAAGCGCGTCAACGACACGCACGGCCACGGCGCCGGCGACGAGGTGATCCGCGCCGTCGCGCTCGCGTTGCTGGACAGCGTGCGGCCGATGGACCTGGTGGCCCGCGTCGGAGGCGAGGAGTTCGCGATCATCCTGCCCAACTGCGGCAGCGCCTTCGGGCAGACGGTGGCCGAGCGCGTGCGCCGGCGCATCGAGGCGACGCCCGTGCAGGTCTCGCCGACGATCCAGGTGCCTGTGACGGCCAGCGTCGGCGGCGCCTTCGCACCCCAGTGGGTGCGCTGCACGCCCGGGCTGTGGCTGGAGCGTGCCGACCAGCAGCTCTACCGCGCCAAGGCCCAGGGCCGCAATCTTGTGCAACTCGAACCGGCCGCCATCTCGGTGGTGAGCAACGAAGAGAAGCGCCTGTTGTTCGATACCTTTCCGATGACGGACCACGAATGAGCCTCGCACCGCCCGCGGACCTCACCGCTGCCGCCGCACCGTCGCCGACGGCAGGCCCGGCCGCCGTGGGCACGCCGATGCCGCACATCATGGCCATCACCAGCGGCAAAGGGGGCGTGGGCAAGACCTTCGTCGCCGCCAACCTGGCCGCGGCACTGGCGCGCGGCGGTCGCCGCGTGCTGGTGCTCGACGCCGACCTGGGCCTGGCCAACCTGGACGTGGTGCTCAATCTGTACCCCAAGATCACTCTGCACGACGTGTTCACGGGCAAGCACAGGCTGGACGAGGCCATCCTCCCCGCGCCGGGGGGCTTTTCGGTGCTGCTCGCCGGGTCGGGCATGGTCGAGTACTCGCGCATGACACCCGAGGTGCGCGACCAGCTCCAGGCCCTGGTGGCCGAGGTGTCGCCGCGGTTCGACCACGTGCTGCTCGACACCGGCGCCGGCATCTCCGATGTCGTGCTCTACACCGTTTCGCTGGCCGCCGAGGTGCTGGTCGTGGTCACGCCTGAGCCGACCTCGCTGACCGACGCCTACGCCACCATCAAGGTGCTGGCCACCACGCAGGGGCGCCGGCGCGTGCACCTGCTCGTCAACCAGGTGCGCAAGCCGGGTGAGGGCCGCACCGTGCGGGCACAGCTGCAGCAGGTGGTCGACCGCTACGTCAACCCGACGCTCGAGACGCGGACAGGCGCCGTGCGCCTGGAACTGCTGGGCGAGGTGCCCACCGACCCGGCCGTGCGCGAGGCGGTGCTGCGCCGCCAGCTGTTGCTGGAGGCGATGCCGGGCACCGCCGCCGCGGTGGCGCTGGTCAACGCTGCGGTCAGAATGCCGGCGTGATCAGCGCCGAACCGCCAGGATCCTCCAGCGGCCCACCCACCCCAAGCGCCGACGCGGCGCCCGCGCCCGAGGCCGGCACGCCCTTCGCGCGGCTGGGCGGCGAGCCCGGCGTGCGCGCCCTCGTCGACCGCTTCTACGACCTGATGGACCTGGAGCCGGCCTATGCCGGCATCCGGCGGCTGCACCCCTCCACGCTGGAGGGCTCGCGCGACAAGCTCTTCTGGTTCCTCTGCGGCTGGCTCGGCGGCCCCAGCCACTACGTCGACCGTTTCGGGCACCCGCGCCTGCGCGCGCGGCACCTGCCCTACGCGATCGGCATCGCCGAACGCGACCAGTGGATGGCCTGCATGATCGAAGCGCTGCGCGAAGAGGCGGTGGAGGCTTCGCTCGCCAAGAGGCTCGCCGAAGCCTTGTTCGGCACCGCCGACTGGATGCGCAATCGATGAGTGCGCCGGATCGCGCCGGGCCGCGGCAACGCCGCCGTGGGGGCGCGGTTGCGACCAAGGTGCTGGCCGCGTGCGCGCTGGCCGGCTGCGTGGTGGTGCCGGTGACGCGCGATGTCTACGACCCCGACTGCCGGCTCATGCGGCGCGAGGTCACGCTGGAGGCGGCCGTGCTCGGGCAGTTCCACAGCTGCTCGGGCCAGGAGTGCTCGGCCCTGCTCGCCACGTTGGGCGTGGTCAGCGCGGCCACGCTCGTGGTGAGCGGCAGCCTCGCGATCGTGGGCAACGTCGTCTACTGGCTGGAGCACGAGGCCAACTGCCGGCGGCGCAACGCCCCGGCGGCACCGCAGCCCGGCCCGCCTCGCGCGCCCGACAAGACCGCCGATCCGGCCGCCACGGCCGTGCCCGGTGTCGCCAGCTGAAACGCGACCTGGCCGCGACCTGAGCCGCGACCTGAGCCGCCCCTGAGCCGCCCCTGAGCCGCCACCTGAGCCCGCCACTGCGCCGCGGCCGGCCGGAACACGGGGCGCAGCGCCGCATCAGCGGGGCACGCTGCCCAGCAGCACGATCAGCGCCCCGGCGCCGCCTTGCGGGCCGCTGGCCTGCGCGAAGGCGATCACCGCGTCGCTCTGTGCCAGCCAGCGCTGCACCTTGGCCTTGAGCACCGGCTCGCGCCCCGGCGAGCCCAGGCCCTTGCCATGCACCACGCGCAGGCAGCGCCAACCCTGGCGGCGCG
>JALHOU010000473.1 GCA_022842825.1 Rubrivivax sp. | reverse complement strand
CCCGGCCGTAGCGCGCGCCGGCCAGTTCGGCCATCGCCTCACGCAGCGCGGCGTGCGCGGCCTGCTCCTTGCGGTGCTCGCGCCACTCGCGGGCACGCCGCGGCAGGCTCACCAGGCGCGCCACCGTGTGCGCCGCCATCATCAGCAACGCGCAAAGCGCCAGCACCGAGAGCACGAAGAAGTTGAGCGAAACGTCGGTGCGCCAGCCGGCCCAGAAGATCGAGACAAGGCCATCGTTGCGCCCGAACGTGGTCGCGGCCAGCACCGCCGCCGCAAACAGCAGCACGACCCAGATCAACCCGCGCATGGAATGGCCCGGTCCTGTGCTTGGGCGTGGCTCGGCGCGTGCGCCTCAGCGCCCGGCGGTAGCGGCCGCGATGGCCGCCAACGTGGCATCGGGACGGGGCAGCACGACCACGCGCGCCTGCGCCGCCACCTGGCGCAGCGCGTCCATCGCCAGCACCGTGCGGCGCGCGCTGCGGTCGAAGTAGCGATCGAGCGCCGCGAGCGACTCGCGCAGGTCCGACTGCGCCATGTCGAACTGGCGCGACAGCAGGGCCAGGCGCGCGTTGAGCAGCCGCAGCTTGAGGTTCTCGCGCAGGAAGTAGGCCTGCTCCGGCGCGATCAGCATCGCCTGCGGGTCCTCGATGCGGGTCACGCGCAGCAAGGCGCGTGTCTCGCTCCCGACGTTCGCACTCAGGCGGTCCCAGGCGTGGCGCAACGTACCCAGGAGGCCCGCACCGGGAACCGACGAAGCGGGCGCCGATGCGGCCTTCGACCCGGCCGGGGCCGAACCTGCCACGGCCGGCGCCGCGGTCCCATCGGAGGACACAGGCGTCGTCGTGGACACCGACGCCCCGCCGCGCCGCGCGGCCGGATGCTGCGGCACGACGAGCATCGGCAGTTCGTCGACCTGGCGCATCACCTCGTCGAGGCGGCTGGCCAACAGCGACAGATCGGTGGCACCGGCCGCGCGCGTTCGCTCGAGATCCTGCGCGACAGCGCGACGCACGCGCTCCAGCCGCGGCTGGGCAAAGCGCGCCAGTCGCTCGTCGGCCTGACGCAGCACCAGCAGCAAGGGCTCGGCACTGCCGGTGATGGCCGACTGCTGCTGCGCCACACGCACCGCGGCTTCGATGTCGGCAAGCACGTTCTCGTCGCGCGAGCGCGCCAGCGACTGCAGCAGGTCCTCGACCTGCGAGCGCTGCATCGCCGTCTCGGCCACGCGCGCCTCGAGCAGGGCCATCTTGGCCATCACCTCGCGCGAGGCGGTCTCCGCCTGGCGGGCGAGCACCCGCGCCTCGCCGGCGGTCTGCGCCGTGTCCTGCTGGCGCCGCACGAGTTCGGCCTCGAGGACCTTCACGCGCTGCTGCGCCGAGTAGGCCAGTGCCAGCGCACCCGCGGCCAGCGCCGCCAGCACCACCGCCGCGGGGAGCAGGCCACGCCACACCCAAGCCGGTGTGTGCCCGGCCGCGACGGCCGGCCCGGCCTCCGCCGCCTCGGCGGCGGGCCCCGGCGCCTCGGCGATGGGCACGACCGCCTCAGAGACACGCTCTTCCCGTGCCGCGGCCGGCTTCGGTTCAGGCGTGTTGGGCAGCGAGGGCGGGTCTTGGGTCACAGGGGGCGGGATTGTATCGACGGGTCTTCCTGCGGCCGTTCGTGCGGTCCCTCCTGCGACCCCTACTGCGACCCCTCCCGCGGCCCCTCCCGCGGCCCCTTCTACGGCCCACTCGCGACCTCCTCGGCGGCCCCTTTTCGATCACACCCGCATTCGCTCTTTGGCCCGTCAACCGGTCCCTTCGGTCCCTTTCTTCGGCCCCTTGCGCTTCAGCCCTTTCGTCAGGCACCACCGCCCGCCGGTCCGACGCGTGCAGTCAGCTGCAACGCATTCCAGCTCCGCAGCAGTGCCTGCACGCCGGGCGACAAGATCAACACCTTCTCGAACCCGACGGCACTGGCTGCCTCGCCGATACGCGGATGGGTGGCCAGCGCAGACGAAGTCCGCCAGCCGCGCCGGGGCGCCAGCTTCGGCAGGTTGTGCACCGCCTCGCTGCTGCTGAAGTGCCACGCGTGGCCGGCCGGGTCGGCATCGGCGGCGGCGAGCAGCGCCGCCTGTTCGGCGTCCAGATGCGGCAGGCAACGTCGGTAAGCGGCCACGAAGTCGACCTGCGCACCCGCCGCACGCAGCGTGTCGGCCAGCCAGTCGCGGCCACCCTCGCCGCGCACGATGAGCGCGTGCGCGCCATGCCAGTCCAGCCCGCGAAGCTGCTGCCACAGCGCCTCGCTGTCCAGGCGCTGCGCATCGGGCCCGGGCGCGCGCACGAGGTCCGCGGGCACACCTGCGGCCCGCAAAGCCGCCGTCGTGCCCGGGCCCGTCGATCCGGCCAGCGTTCGTGCCGGCCAGGCGTGGCCGCCGGCCGCGGCGAAGAAGTGCGCCACTGCATTGGCGCTGACGAACATCACCAGGCGCCGCTGCGCGAGTGTGGCCCAGCAACCCCGCAGCGCCGCGGCTGCTGCCACGGCGGCCACATCCCCCGGCCGCCCGTCCGTGCCGCCGAGCGGTTCGATGCCGATGAGCGGCAGCGCATGCGCATCCACGCCCAGCGCGCGCAGTTCCTGCAACGCCGGCAGGGCCTGCGCGAGCGGCCGCGTCACGAGGAGTCGCATCGGGGGGTGCACCGTGATCCGTGCGCGCGCCGCCTGCGCCGGCGCGGACTCAGGAGGGCGCCAGGTACGAGGCCGCCCCGGCGGCAACGAGCCTGGCCGCCGCCGCCTGGCCGAGTGCCTGC
>JALHOU010000472.1 GCA_022842825.1 Rubrivivax sp. | reverse complement strand
GGCCACGCTGTCGGCGTTCAACGAGGCCTTTGCCGCGGCCGGCCAGCGCGGCGGGCACTACGCGCTGGCGCGGGAGGCGCGCTTCGAGCCGGCGGCGGCCCACGTGGCGCTGGGCGGCGACGAGTTCATCTTCGACGTGCAGCTGCACCACGTGAACCCGCGCGGCGCCTGGCGCGCCAAGGCCGGGCCCAACGCGTTTCGCGGCATGCCCAACAGCGGCTGCGGCAAGACCGACCATGTGGAGTGCTTCTCCGGCGACGCGCTGCTGAAGGACGTGTTCCACGACAGCGACACCGCGATGGGCGTGCTGTCGCATGTGCCCGGCGGCGCGGAGACCAACCCGCTGGATTTCGAGGCCGCGGGCGCCACGCGGATGGCGGCCCATGCGCTGGACGGCAGCGAGCGGCTGCTGCTGCACGGCCGCTGCATGCCCACGCTGGACGGCGAGATCGATGGCATGGACGCGCAGGCGCAGCGCGGTCGCGTGGCGGCGTTCAAGACCTACACGCAGTTCGGGCCGGCCGATGGGGCGGCAGGCTTCTTCCTCGACGACGAGCGCTTCGGCACGCCCTTCATCGAGCGCGCGCGCAGGCTCGGCGTGCACAACATCGCGGTGCACAAGGGCCTGGCCTTCGGGCCGCGCGGCTACGAGTTCTCGAGTGCGCGCGACCTCGGCCCGGCCGCGCGCAAGCACCCGGACATGAACTTCCTCGTCTACCACGCGGGCTTCGACACGCAGGTGAAGGAAGGGCCGTACGACCCGCAGGCGAAGTTCGGCGTCGACGCGCTGCTGCGCTCGATGCTCGACGCCGGCCGCCCGGGCAACGTGTACGCGGAGCTGGGCAGCACCTGGCGCTTCGTGATGCGCGACCCCGACCAGGCGGCGCACCTGCTGGGCAAGCTGCTGAAGACCTTCGGCGAGGACCGCATCCTGTGGGGCACGGACTCGATCTGGTACGGCAGCCCGCAGGACCAGATCCAGGCCTTCCGGGCGTTCCAGATCAGCGCGCAGTTCCAGGAGCGCTACGACTACCCGGCGTTGACGCCCGAGATCAAGCGCAAGATCTTCGGCCTGAACGCGGCACGCGTGTACGGGCTCGAACCGGGGGCGATGCGCCGCAAGCTCGCCAAGGACCGCGTGCACAAGAGCAAGCTCGACTACCTGAACGACCCGCGGCCGACGTTTGCCACCTACGGGCCGCGCACGCGGCGCGAGTTCGCCGCCTTCCGTCAACTGCACGGCGACGCGCCGTAGCGCGGCCGCCGGCGAGCTAGTGGTCGGCGCCGCGCTGCAGGCGCGCGAATTCGCCCTCGCGCAGGCGCAGGCACACCGGGTCGCCCTGGTGCTCGGCCTTCCAGCACTGGCGGGTGTGGCACTGCAGCTCGCCGGCCACGCCGCCGCTGTTGGCGCACTGCTCGACCACGCCGCGGCGCGTGTTCTGGGCCAGCAGCAGCCCCTGGCGACGCTGGCGATCCGCGGCAGCGGCTCGATCGCGTGCGGCGGCCTCGGCGAGCTGCTGCTGCAGCGCGCGCTCGGCGTCGAGTTGCGCCGCCAGGGCGAGCTGACGTTGCTGCGCTTCCTGCTCGGCGCGGGCGCGCTCCTGCGCCAGTTGCGCGGCCTTGCGGCGCGCCTGCCACTGCGCTCGCGCCTTGCGCGCGGCTTCGTCGTCGGTGTGGGCCACCACGGGCACGGCATCAGTCACGACGGAGGCCGATGGGGCCGTGGCGGAGTCGGCCACCCCGGCAGCGACCGATGTCGCTGCCGGCTGTGTCGGCGCCACCGATGCCGGCGCCACCTCGGCCACCACGGGTGCTGCGGTCGCCGCGGGCGCTTCGAGCGGCGCGCCTGGGTGGGCGGCCTGCGCGAGCATCGCCGCCGGGACACGCGGCGGGTCCATGGCCTGGCGCCACATCGCCGCGCCCCACAGCAGCACGACACCGGACAGGCTCGCGGTCCACAGCCGGCGCCGGCGCCGCGCCCGCGCCGCAGCGAGCTCGTTGGCGCGCGCCAGGGCTTCGAGCTGTGAGATCGCCGAGTCGCGCCACGCCCCCGGCACCGTGCTCGGCGGCTCGGCACGCGACATCACAACCCGTGCGCCAAGGCGGGTGAGGAGGTTCAGCTGCATCGGGGCTCGGGAACGGAGGCGGGTGCGCGAGCGTGCGGAAAGTCGCGATTTTGGACCCACGCCGCCCGCCCCGAATCGGTAGCAGCCCCTAAGCGGCATGCGGCCGCAGCGGGTAGCGCCCGCTTACGCGGTGTGTCTGTGGCATGACAGGATGGCGGCTGATGCACGCTCGACACCTGATCTCCGCCCTCTGCCTGGCGCTGGGGCCTCATGCGCCGGCTGCGGCATGGACCCCGCCGCCGACGCTGGACCCGGCGCTCGACGGCGGCCCGTCGGTGCTGGCGGTCCCGCCCGCGAACGGCCGGCCGGCGGCGCCCGGCGCCGCGAACCTGGCGTTCAAGCCCACGGCCGCCGTGAGCCGGCGCGTCGAGCGCGAGGTGCTCGACAACCTGGCGAGACGCAATCGCGCGCTGTGGGGACCGCGGCTCGAAGGCGACTTGCGCCTGGCGCAACTGAAGGGCCAGTTCGACGCCCTGCTGCGCCTGCACGGCCGCTCGCCGACCAACCTGGGCGACGTGGCCGGCGCCTACGTGGTGCTGTGCTGGCAGAGCTACAGCGGCGCCGCCGCACCGCCCGAGGCGCTGAACGCAGTGGCGCGGCAGTGGCGCGTGGGCCTGCGGCGCCACCCGATCGCGACCTGGCCCGACGCGCAGAAGCAGGCGCTGGCCG
>JALHOU010000471.1 GCA_022842825.1 Rubrivivax sp. | reverse complement strand
CGCCGGCGCGTCCGGTGGCAGCGGCAGCGGCAGCGGTACCGCCGCCGGCACGCCCGCCGCGGTGTCACCCCACGAATGATCGGCCGCCAGGACGAGCGTGGCGATGCGCCCGGGCGGCGTGCGCGCCTCGCGCACCGCCGCGGCCGCCGCCTCGCCCAGGCCATGGGCCGAGGGGCTGCGTGCCACCCAGTGCGACATCGGCCGCGCCAGGCTTTCGATGTCGCTCGTGAGCGGCGCGTCGTGCTCGAGGTGGTACGTGGCGTGGTCGCCGACGACGTTGACCATCGGCGAGGCGGCGCGCTTGGCGTTGTGCAGGTTGGCCAGCCCGTTGGCGAGGCCCGGGCCCGTGTGCAGCAGCGTGCACGCCGGCCGCCCGGCCATGCGCGCATAGCCGTCGGCGGCACCGGTGACCACGCCTTCGGAGAGCCCGAGCAGGCAACGCATGCGCGGCTGGCGGTCGAGCGCCGCCACGAAGTGCATCTCCGAGGTGCCGGGGTTGGCGAAGCAGTGGTCGACGCCGTGCGCGAGCAGCGTCTCGCAGAGCAGGTCGGCGCCGGTGCGCGGGGGCGGGTTCGGTGCGGTCATGGTGCGCGATGGAGAGCCTGGTGAAACCGAGCGCAGGCCGAGTGCGGGGCAGAGTCAGGACCGAGTGCAGGCCGATGGCAGGCCGAATGCTGGGCCGGGACAGGCCGAGTGCAGGCCGTCAGGGCGTGCTCACCGGCTCGGCCAGCCGATAGCGCAAGGCCCCGTCGGCCCCCGCCTCGGCCACCACCTCGCCGCGCTTGACGAGGTGGTTCAGGTGCGCCACGCCCTCGCCGGTGGCCAGGCCGATCTGCTCGCTGCGGATGTCGATCTGCCGCGCGAACAGCGTGACGAAGAGGTCGACCACCCGCTTGGGCTCGGCCAGCGCGCGCTTCAGCCGCACCAAGCTGCGCTCGTGGCCGGCGGCCAGCCGGTCGAGCCGAGCGTGCAGGCCGCGGAAGGGCTCGCCGTGCGCCGGCAGCACGAGCAATTCGTCGGAGAGCGCCGCGCGCAGCCGCGCGATCGAGGCCAGCCAGTCGCCAAGCGGGTCGGCGTCGGGCTCGGTCGGGAACACCGACACGTTGGACGAGATGCGCGGCAGCACCTGGTCGCCGGAGATCATGAGCTTGAGGCCGTCGCTCACGAGGCAGGCGTGCTCGGGGCAATGGCCGCGCCCGACGACCACGCGCCACTCGTGCGCGCCGATGATCAGGCGCTCGCCGTCGACGAGGCGGCGGAAGCTGTCAGGCAGCGCGTGCATGTACTTGCCGAAGCCGCCGAAGCGCGCCCGGTAAACGTCCAGCGCCTCCTCGGGCCAGCCGCAGCGGCGGTAGAAGCGGATGGCGTCGTCGGGCGCCTCGCGGCCGGTGTCGGCGGCGAGCGTGCGGCACATCAGGTACTCCTCGCGCGTCATCCACAGGCGCGCGTCGTACTTGCGCGTCAGCCAGCCGGCCATGCCCATGTGGTCGGGGTGCATGTGCGTGGCAAACACGCGCGTGATGGGCCGGCCGCCGAGCGGCGCGTCGGCCCCGGGCGCGAGCAGCGCGCGCCAGGCGGCCAGCACCTCGGGCGTCTGCGTGCCGGTGTCGACCACGGCCCAGCCGCGCACGCCATCGACCTCGTCTTCCAGCAGGTAGAGGTTGATGTGGTTCAGCGCGAAGGGCAGCGGCATGCGCAGCCACAGCACGCCGGGCGCGATCTCGCGCAGCGTGCCGGGCGCGGGCGCGTCGCCGCAGGGGTAGACGAGTGCGGCGGGCGCGAGGGTCGGTTCGTCGTCGGTCATCGCAGGGGGCCTCGCGGCCGGGGTGCCGCGGCAGGCCAGCCCGACGATAGCCGTTCACTGGCACCGCCGCAGGCGCGGGCGCGACACCGCACGCCGCCGGCCGCCGGCCGCAGCGGGAGCGGGGGCAGCAGCACCTGCCGGTAGTCGCGCGTCGGCTTGTGGCAGTCTCGCGCAGTGCAATCGACGCGCCTCCTCTCCATCCTGCTGCGCCTGCAGACGCAGGGCCGCCTGCCGGCCGCGGCGCTGGCCGAGACGCTGGAGGTCTCGGTGCGCACCATCTACCGCGACATCGACGCCCTCAGCGCCGCCGGCGTGCCGGTGTACGCCGAGCGCGGGCGCGCCGGCGGCTTCGTGCTGCGCGAGGGCTATCGCACGCGCCTCACGGGTCTCGACCGGCCCGAGGCCGAGGCCCTGTTCTTCGCCGGCGTGCCGCACGCCGCGGCGCAGCTCGGGCTCGGGCCGGCGCTGGAGAACACGCGCCTCAAGCTGCTCGCCGCGCTGCCCGAGGCCGGCCGGCACGATGCCGAGCGCGTCGCCTCGCGCTTCCACCTCGACCCCGTGGCCTGGTTCCAGGGCCCCGACGAGCAGGCGCTGCTGCCCCAGCTGGCCGCCGCCGTGTGGGCCGGCTGCATGCTGCGCATGCACTATGAAAGCTGGCAGGGCGCCGTGCAGCGCCGCGTGGCGCCGCTCGGTCTCGTGCTCAAGGGCGGGCTCTGGTACCTCGTGGCCGCGGTCGGGCCGCAGGCGCGCACGTACCGTGTCGGCTCGATCGAGGCGCTGGAGGTGGAGCGCGACTCGCCGGCGCCGCCGCCTCCGGCCGGCTTCTCGCTGCGCCGCTACTGGGAACACTTCGCGCGCGACTACGAGGCGCGCATGTCGGCCGGCCGCGCCACCGTGCGCGCGTCACGGGCCGGGCTGAAGGCCCTGGCCCGCCTGGGCGCGGCCATGGCGCGGGCGGTGGCCGAGGCACGCGCCGGCGGCCGGCCCGACCGCC
>JALHOU010000470.1 GCA_022842825.1 Rubrivivax sp. | reverse complement strand
GCCCGACGCGCGCGCTGGCGCCTGGCGCGGGCGGCACCAGCGAGGTCTGCGTGTTCTGCCACACGCCGCACGGCGCCAACACCGCCGACGCCGGCGGCGTGGGCCTGCGCTCGCCACTGTGGAACCGCCGCGTGCCCGCCGGCACCACCTACACGCCCTACACCAGCGGCTCGCTCGACGCGCAGCACATCACCGACGGGCTCAACAGCACGCCCGGCGGCAGCAGCAAGCTGTGCCTGAGCTGCCACGACGGCACGCTGGCCATCGGCAACGTCAACGTGCTGGGTGGCCGCAGCAACGCGACGATCGCGATGCAGGGCACCGGCGCCGGCGGCACGATGCCGGCGGGCGAGGGCACCGCCAGCGGCTTCACGCGTTACCTCGGCACCGACCTGCGCAACGACCACCCGATCTCCGTCACCTACAACGCCGCGCTGGCCACGCGCGACGGCGAGCTGCGCGTGCCCGACGCGTTGCAGCGCTGGCCGGTCGGCAGCACGCCGCCGGCCACCATCCTCGGCGTGCGCGGGCCGGGCTTCAAGCCGCTGCTGCCGCTGGAGCCCACCGGCACCAACCGCGCCGGCCAGGTGCAGTGCGCGAGCTGCCACGACCCGCACATCCGCGAGCTCGACGCCAGCAAGGGCAACCAGAAGTTCCTGCGCGGGCAGCGCTTCCAGGAGGCGCCGCCCTCGGCCACGCACAACGCCGCCAGCGACCAGGTGTGCCTGGGCTGCCACGACAAGAACGGCGCCTTCGGCAGCTGGGCCCACTCCGCGCACGCCAAGCCCGCCGTCGCCGACGAAACCTACCGCGACACCTCGGCGCAGCTGCGCGAGTTCCCGCTCGGCCTGCCGGTGTGGAAGGCGGGCTGCCTGAACTGCCACGACACCCACACCGTGCAAGGTGCGCGCCGCCTCACGCGCGAGGGCACCGACGGCGCCCAGCCCAACCCGCAGGCCGCGCGCCAGGGCGGCAACCCGGCGCTGGAGAACACCTGCTATGCGTGCCACACCACGGCGGCCAAGTCGGCACTGGCCAACACGCTGCAGGTGCCCGATATCGAAAGCGCCTTCGCGCTGCCGATCCGCATGCCCATCACCACCAGTGAACAAGGGCTGGGCACCGAGGTGCACGACATCCTGTCCAACTTCAACGACGGCAGCGTCGACTGCACGACGGCCAACAACCGCTGCGGCGCCGACCTGATGAAGCCGAAGACGCTCCTGGCGCAGCGTCACGCCGAGTGCACCGACTGCCACAACCCGCACCGGGTGATCCGCAACCGCCTGTTCAACGCCGACCCCGCCGTGCCCGACGCGAAGGGCACGCACCGCAACGACGCCAGCCCCGGCTACACGCCCAGCCACCTCGCCAGCGGCGTGCTGCGCGGCGCCAACGGCGTCGAGCCGGTGTACGGCTCGGCCTCGTTCCACGCCGACCCGGCGAGCTTCACCTTCAAGCGCGGCGACCCCGGCGCCAACACCAGCAGCGCGGTCACGCAGCCCTACGTGACGCGCGAGTACCAGATCTGCCTGAAGTGCCACAGCAACCACGCCTACGGCACCACGCCGCCCTCGCTCGGCCGCGAAGGCGGCACGCCCTCGGGCAGCAACGGCCTCACGAGCTACACGAACCAGGCGCGCGAGCTGCAGGCGCCCGCCGCACACGCCGGCGGCGGCATCGGCGACGCCAAGAGCCTGGGCACCGCGGCCGGCGCCGGCAGCAACTACAACGCCGGCAACCACCGCTCCTGGCACCCGGTCATCGCCGCCACCGGGCGCGACATCGGGCGGCGCGGCATCAGCGCGGCGAAGAACCCGTGGACGCTGCCCTTCGCCAACGCCGTGGGCACGCAGACCATGTACTGCAGCGATTGCCACGGCTCGCGCGCCAGCACCGCCGGCTCGCTGGTGCCCGACAGCGGTGTCGAGGGCCCGCACGGCTCGCAGAACAACTTCCTGCTCAAGGCGCCCTTCTCCGCCAGCGACCCGAGCCTGTGCTTCAAGTGCCACGACCGCGAGGTCTACTCACCCACCGGCGACAGCAAGAAGGAAGGCTTCTTCACGGGCTTCTGCTGTCGCGGCGGCCGCGACGACGGCCGCGACCAGCTGCACTGGTACCACTGGAACAAGATCCTCGGCAGCGACCCCAACCGCACTCTCAAGTGCAACTGGTGCCACGCCGCGGTGCCGCATGGCTGGAAGAACAAGGCGCTGCTCGTGAACCTCAACGACGTCGGCGAGGAAGCGGGCTTCCCCAGCGGCAACCGCGAGTTCCGCATGAGCAACCCAGGCCATGTCTACAACCAGGGACCGTACTACCTGAACGCCAAGCTCAAGGTGCGCACCTTCGCCACCAGCGGCAACTGGACCGACACGAACTGCGGCAGCAACGCCAGCGCCACGACCTTCGGCACCAACAGCAACGACACGCAATCCGGCAAGGACTGGATGAAGGACGTGTGCAGCAATCCGCCTTGAGCCACGCGCGCCTCGCACTCGCCTCGCACTCGCCTCGCACGATCCCCGCCCCCCCCGGGACCCCGTCTCCTCCACCCGCGACCCCATCACCCATGAAGCCCGCCAGGCACTCGCTCGTCGCCCACGTCGGCTCGCTGCGCAGCACGCTGGCGCTGATCGCGCTGCTGGCGGTGGTGATCTTCGCGCGGCCGGACTTCATTGCGCTCGGCCTGGTGATGGTCGCGCTGGCGCTCAACCTCGCCGCCGCCATCGTCGTGCACCCGGCGTTCCGGCGCCGCTTCGCGCTGCTGGTGGCGCACCTGGCGCTGCTGGCGCTGGTGCTGGCCGC
>JALHOU010000469.1 GCA_022842825.1 Rubrivivax sp. | reverse complement strand
GCGCTGCCGGGCGGCCGGTCGGCCCGCGCCGGCACGAGGCCGACGCCGACCAGCGCCAACGCCAGCAGCGCGGCCGAGACGACCCGGCCTTGTCTCACGCGGCGGCGCCCAGGGCCGGAATGGCCTGGGGCTTCAGCAGCGCCTGGCGATACTGCAACTGGTTGAAGAAGTGGTGGAACTTCCATGTCGGTGAGCCGCCGGGCAGGATCTGGCGGTCGAAGTGCGGCGGATCGCTCGGGCTGAAGTCGCCACCGTAGCGGCACTGCAGCACGGTCTTCGCATGATCCCTGAACTTGCCGAAAGGCGTGTTGGCCGCCGCGGTCTTGATCGCGATCGACAGCTGTGGGTTGAGGCCCGCCTGCATGCCGAGCTGCAGGTCGATGGCGCGGCCGATCTTGTGCGCCGAGAAGCCGGCCGGCGGCACCACCGCGCCGTTCACCGCCGCGCCCTCGATGCGGAACACCTGGTTCACGAACACGTGCACGCCGAAGGCCTGGGCGGCGGCATCCATGCCGCTCACCACGGCGGCGAATTCGCGCGCGCAAACCGCCACACCGGGCTCACCGGCCAGCAGGGGCTGGTAGCCGGCGCCCGGCCACACGCGCGCAAGATCGTCGAACTGGAACTTCACCAGCCGGCCCGTGGCCACCCAACCCTGCTGCCTGCACTGCAGCAGGAACTGCTTGGCCTGCGGGCCGACCACCCCATCCACGCCCAGGTTGAGCAGCGGCCGCGCGACGAAGGCACCGGCCGGCCCCAGGGCCCCGGGCACCTGCCCGGCAAACCACTGCATGCGGCGCACGGCGCGCTCGGTGTGGCCATCGAAGTGCCCGGGTGTTGCCGGCTCATTGGGCTGCAGCACCTGCAGCCGGCGCAGCTCGGCTTGCAGGGCGGCCACCGGTCCGCCGCCGGCGGGGTCGATGCTGCCCAGCTGCAGGTGGCCCTGGCCCAGGGATGCTGCGGTCGCCATCTTCGCCCCACTTTCATTGCGGGCTTTGGCGCCCGAGAGCGCGAGCATGCCGCCGCGAAGGCCTGCGTGGTGCGCGACGATCGTCGCAGGATCCCCAGAAGAGTGGGAGCGTGGTCGCCGCCAGCGCTCCGCAAGCGCCCCGCCATCCACCGGCTGGTGGACGGCAGACGACTCTCGGGCAATCCCCCAGTGCGCCGCGACGCTTGGGGACCGATGCTTCGCGCTTCGTCACCCAGTCCATCTCTTCTGGAGAGATCCATGCCGCTTTCTCGCCGCGCCTTGCTGCAAGCCTCCGCGTCCATGCCGCTCTTCGCCCATGCCGGCCGCGCCCGGGCGCAGGCGGTCTTCGATCAGGTAAAGGTCGTCACCGGCTTCCCGCCCGGCGGCACCTCGGACACCATCTGCCGCCGCGTGGCGGCCAAGCTCGCGCCCGGCTACGGCAAGAGCGTGGTGGTCGAGAACCGCACCGGCGCCGGCGGCCAGATCGCGGTGCAGTCGATGCGCCAGTCGCCCGCCGACGGCAGCGTCATCCTGCAGACGCCGATGTCCATGCTCGGCATCTACCCGCACATCTACAAGAAGCTGCCCTACGACCCCGCGACCGACGTGGTGCCGGTGAGCCTGGGCGCCACGTTCGACTTCGGTTTCGCGGTGGGCCCGGCGGTGCCGGCCGGCGTGAAGACGATGGAGGAGTTCCTCGACTGGTGCAAGGCCAATCCGGCGCAGGCCAACTTCGGCTCGCCGGGGGCGGGCGCGATGCCGCACTTCATCGGCGAGCTCGTCGGCAAGGCGCGCGGCGTGCCGCTCAAGCACGTGCCCTACCGCGGCACGCAGCCGGCCATCCTCGAGATGGTGGGCGGGCAGGTGCAGGCCGTCTCGGGGCCGGTGGGCGAATTCACGCAGCAGGTGGCCGCCGGCAAGGCGCGGCTGCTCGCCACCACCGGTGCGCAGCGCAGCCGCTTTGCGCCGAACACCCCCACGCTGGTGGAGCAGGGCTTCAAGGACATGGTGTTCAGCGAGTGGTTCGGCTTCTTCCTTCCTGCCTCGCCGGTGAAGCCCACGCCCGAGGTGGTGCAGCGCGCCAACGCCGCGCTGCGCGCGGCGCTGGCCGACCGCGAGACGATCGACGGGTTGGCGGTGATGGGCCTGGAGGCGAAGTCGTCCACGCCGGCGGAGCTGACTGCGATGCTGAAGGCCGACTTCGACAAGTGGGGGCCGCTGGTGAAGGCGGTGGGGTTCACCGCGGACTGAGCGGCCTGACGCGCCGGGCGGCGCGGCGGCACGCGTCAGTGGCCGTCGCGACCCGCCCGATAGGCCGCGAACACGTCGCGCAGTGGCCGCGCGGCCGCGGGTGCGGCGGCCGTCAACGACTGCTCCAGCTCGTTCAGGTGCCGCCGCATCTCGGTGCCGGCGGCAGCGCCGCTGCGCGCCAGTGCGCCGATGAGGTCTACGTGCCGATGCGCCACGCACACCGGCAGGCCGCCCTGCGCAAAGCGCGACATCAGCACCGAGGTGCCCGGCAGCAGCGATTCAAGCAGGCGCACGAGCACGGGGTTGCCGTGCATGCGCGCCAGCGCCTGGTGGAACTCGCCCGACAGCCGCACCGCCTGCGCGATGTCGCCGGCCCCGGTGGCGCGCTGTTCGGCCGCGGCCAGCTCGCGCAGGCAGGCGAGCTGTGCCGCGTCGAGCCGCCCGCCCAGGCGGCGCGCGATCTCGCACTCGGCCACGCGGCGGGCCTCGAAGACGTGGGCCGCGTCGGCCAGCTCCAGCAGCGGCACACGCGCGCCGCGGTTGTGGATGAGCTCCACCACCTGGTGCTGCGCCAGGCGCTGCAAGGCCTGGCGCACCACGGTGCGCGAGACGCCGAACGAGGCGGCCAGTTC
>JALHOU010000468.1 GCA_022842825.1 Rubrivivax sp. | reverse complement strand
GCCGGCGCACCACTTCGGCGACGCCGAGGGCCTGCTCATCGCCGTGGCCACGCACGCCTTCGAGGGCCTCACGTCGGCGCTGCAGGCCGGCAACGAGCGCGGCGGCAGCGACGCCGTGGCGCGCCTGCGCGAGCAGGGGCTCGGCTACGTCGGCTTTGCGTTGCGGCACCCGGGCCGCTTCGGGCTCATGTTCCGCGCCGGCGCGCGCGGTGTGCGCAAGGATGAGGCGCTCGAGCGCAGCGCCCGCGCCGCTTTCGCGGTGCTGGAAGACGGCGTGCGACTGCTGCTGGGCGCGCCGGCGCCGCGACCCCTAACGCCGGTGCACTGGCAGGCACTGCTGGCCACCTGGTCGGTGGTGCATGGCTTTGCCCATCTCGCGCTCGCCGGCCAGTTCGATCATGTCGCCGAGGGGGCGCTGTCGGCCGAAGGCACCGCCGTCGCCGGCGGCGGCCGGCGTGCGCGTGAGGCGCTGCTGCGCGAGGTGCTGGCGCCGCTGCTGGAGCAGCAACTGCGCGGCCTGCTGACGACGCGCGAGCCGGTGACGATGCGCGAGCCGGAGCGGACTCCCGCACCGTCGGGCGTTACTTCAAGCTCTCGATGAGGTCGATGTATTCCTGCATCGCCTTCTTGCCGTCCTTGCCCTTCTGCCCGGCCCACGCGTCGTACTTGGCGCGGCCCACCATGTCGGTGAAGCCCGGGCGCTTGCCCTCGACGTCGCCTTCGGTGGCCTGCTTGTACAGCGAGTAGATCTTCAGCAGCGTCATGTTGTCGGGCTTCTCGGGCAGTTGCTTGCTCTCGGCAACGGCCTTCTCGAACTTCGCCTTCAGATCGGCCATGAGGACCTCCGCGTGCGGTGTGCTGGGTGGGGTTGATCGGGCTTGACTCGCCCTGGCATGTTACCCAGCATCCCCAGCGCCGCCGCGGCAGCGGGCCGGCCACCCCCCTGAGGAGAAACCCCCATGCCCAGCGAACGCATGTCACGCGTCGACACCGCGTGGCTGCGCATGGACAACGACGTCAACCTGATGATGATCGTCGGCGTGTGGCTGCTCACGCCGGCCATCACGCTTGAGGCGCTGCGCGAGCGCATCGCCGACAAGCTGCTCCAGTACGACCGCTTCCGCCAGAAGGCGGTGGTCGACGCGATGGGCGCCTCGTGGGTCGACGACGAGGGCTTCGACATCGCCCGGCACGTGGTGGCGGCACCGTTGCAGCGCGAGAAGGGGCAAGGCGAGCGCGAGGCGCTGCAGGCGATGTGCGGCAAGCTTGCCGGCACGCCGCTGGACATGCGCCGGCCGCTGTGGCAGTTCCATCTCGTCGAGCACTACGAAGGCGGCAGCGCGCTGGTGGCGCGCATCCACCACTGCATCGGCGACGGCATCGCGCTCATCTCGGTGATGATGAGCATCACCGACGGCGGCGCCGACCCGCCCAGGCGCCGGCGCAACCTCGCGGCCGCGCCGAAGGACCCCGACACCGACTGGCTCAGCGATGCCGTGCTCAAGCCGCTCACCGACATGACGGTGAAGGCGATCGGCATGTACGGCAGCGGCATCGGCAAGGGCATGGAGGCGCTGGCCCATCCCGAGGGGCTGCATGCACTTGCCGGCGGCATGGACATCGCCAGGTCGGGCCGGCAGGTGCTGCAGGACGTGGCGGCGCTGGCACTGCTGGCCGACGACAGCCCGACGCGGCTCAAGGGCAAGGGCAACGGGCGCAAGGTGGTGGCCTGGGGCGAGCCGGTGCCGCTGGACGTGGTCAAGGCGATCGGCAAGGGCCTGAACTGCACCGTCAACGACGTGCTGCTCAGCTGCGTGGCCGGGGCCGTCGGCGCCTACCTGCGCGAACAGGGCGAGGACCCCGCCGGCAAGGAGATCCGCGCCATGGTGCCGGTGAACCTGCGCCCGCTCGACAAGGCCTGGCAGCTGGGCAACCGCTTCGGCCTGGCGCCGCTGGTGCTGCCCATTGGCATCGACAACCCGGTCGAGCGCGTCTACGACGTGCACCGGCGCATGGCCGCGATGAAGGGCAGCTACCAGCCGCTGCTGGCCTTCGCGGTGCTGGCGGTGTCGGGCCTGTTCATCAAGCCGGTGCAGGACGCGGTGCTGGGCATGTTCTCGAAGAAGACGACCGCGGTGATGACCAACGTGCCGGGGCCGGGCACGCCGCTGCAGTTCTGCGGCAGCACGCTCAGGCAGACGATGTTCTGGGTGCCGTCCTCGGGCGACATCGGCGTCGGCGTGAGCATCCTCAGCTACGGCGGCGGCGTGCAGTTCGGCCTCATCACCGACGAGAAGCTCTGCCCGCACCCACAGCAGGTCATCGACCGATTCGAGCCCGAGTTCGAGAAGCTGCTGCTGGTGGCCATGATGCTGCCGTGGGCGGGCGAGGACCTGGCCGCCTGACCGACCCCGGCCCGCCCGGCGGGGGCGTCCGGCTTTGAGCTTCCTCAAGACAAGCGCGGTTGTCATCGACGCCGGGCGGCGCTGCGTGCAACATCGGCCAAGCTCGGCGGAGCGCCTTCATGTGCCGCCAGGCTTGCCCCGCACCTGCCCATGCCAGCGCACGAAGACCCGTCAACCCTCGCCGCCGTCGATGCGGTCGTGCAGCGCCATGGCGCGCAGCGCACGGCGCTGGTGCAGATCCTGCGCGAGGTGCAGGCGGCCACCGGCTGGCTGCCGCGCGGTGTGCTGCAGCAGGTGGCCCGGGGGGTGGAGCTGACCCCGGCCATCGTCGAGGGGGTGGCCGGCTTCTATCGCTTCTTCCACCTGCAGCCGGTGGGTCGCGTGCACCTGCTCTTCAGCGACAACGTCACCGACCGCCAACTCGGCAGCCGCGAGCTCGCCGCCGCCCTGTGCGCGCGGCTGGG
>JALHOU010000467.1 GCA_022842825.1 Rubrivivax sp. | reverse complement strand
GCCCGCGTGGGCGACGAGAAGATGCAGGGCAAGGCGCTGCAGTTCATCCGCAACATCGGCGCCGACCTCGAAGACGGCGGCGCCAAGAGCTTCCGCCGCATCCGCGAGCTGCTCAACGAGAAGTTCACGCTCGACCTTGGCAAGGCCATCTTCAACATCGAGGCCGAGATGCTGGTGCCCAGCGCGGGCAACTGCGTCACCTGCAGGAAGCGCACGGGCAACGCGCCGGAGTTTGCGGACGTGGCCGGCACCAAGACCGCGCAGGACATGGAGGCCGATGAGGCGCGTCTGCAGGCCCAGATCGACGCCGCCGAGACGGCCCGCAATGACGAAGAGGCCGACCGCCTGATAGGCGAGATGAGCCAGCGCTGGCAGCTGAGGCACGGCATGCGCCACGCCGGCCCGATGGTCTGCACCGACCCCGACTGCTTCGAGGCCAAGAAGAAGGCCCACCTCAAGGCCGAGGCCGCGCGCCTGGAGCGCGAGGGCACCATCGTCATCGCCGGCGGCAAGGCCCGCCAGGCCGTCAACGCGCAGGGCCAGCTGGCCGAAGGCTTCATCCCGGCCGATGGCGTCGACGTGTCCAAGGCCAAGGCCGACCTCAAGATCGTCATCATCCAAGACCCGCGCAGCGGCCGCATGGTCGAGGCCTACCGCACCGAAGACGTGGCCGCGGCCGGCATCAAGGTCAAGCAGGCCAAGGCCCGCAGCGCCGCCGGCGGCCGCGACACGCAGGCGCACGAGCGCATGGAGCGCGAACGCGAGCGCCGCCGGCAAGAGGCCGAGCACGAGAACGCCGCCCGCCGGGCCATCCTGGCCGCCGTGCGCGAACGTGCCGCCGCGCAGCCGCGCAGCGAGTTCGACCTGCGCATGGTGGCCATGGCGATGGTGGGCAGGCTCCCCTACGACGACCGCGACACCCTGCTCGCCCTGTACGGCACTGAAACCCCCGAGGCCCTGCTCGCCACCGTGCAGCAGATGGGGCCCGACGAGCTGGGCCGCCTGCTGCTCGACTGCGCGCTCGTCGACGGCATCGACTGCGACCAGTGGAGCCTCGAGCGGCCGCCCGAGGCGCTCAACCAGGCCGCCAGCCACTACGGCGTGGACAGCGCCGCGGTGCGCCAGGCCGCCGCCGAGCCTGTCCAGACGCCTGCGCCCGATGTTCCGCCTCCCACCAAGAGCAGCAAGACGAGCAAGGCCCGAAAGCCCGAAGCGCAGCCCGAGCTGCTGTAACGACCTTCCGCCCACTCTCTACCGGAGATCTCTCATGACCATCCTTCGCTTCCTCGCCCTGCCCGTGCTGCTTGTCGCTCTCGCCCTGCTCTTCAGCGGCTGCGGCGGCGGTGGCGACGACGACGATCAGGCGCTGCAGTCGATTCGCTACGAGCTGCGCTCCACCGCCGGCACGATCGGCACCGGTGGCGCGCCGGTTGTGAAGCATGTGCTTGGCCGCGCTCACCGCGTCGGCGAGGTGGCTCAACGCATCGTTGCTTTCGCCGACGCCGACGGCCTGCGCTTGTCTGGCGTGTTGCCGGCAGACGGCGCTGGGCTGCGCCTGATCGTCGTCGTCGGCGGGCGCGAGGTTGCGCGCCAGTTGCTGACGCCAGCGAACCAGGCCAAAAGCGTCGAGATAGATGCGTCCGCCGGCGCGCTGGTTGTTGTCACGGTCGAGGCCTTTATCACCGGCGCCGGCGTGCCGGCGGCGATGACGTGGGACGAGCTGCGTCTTTCGATCTTCTCGAAGGTTTGAACGTTCGAGCTAAGCCGACCACGGAGGCCCGAGATGACGACTGAGGACAGACCATTTCCGCGAGGTCACGAAAATGGTGCCGGCCGTAGTGGGTCGGCGCTTGAGCGAGGGGTTGGGCGGCCGTGTCCGAAGCGCCAGGCTCTGCTGCGGCAGATTGCGCGCTGCCGCCGAGAGGTGGCGCGGTGGCCGGCATGGATGCGCCAAGAACGCGCCGCGCCGGCTTGGATGACAAACCACGCGACGGACCTTTAGGCCATGACTTGCAACGGCGGTCGCATATGCGTGCTGGGGATCGGTGGAGCCGTGGGCGCTGTTGTTGCGCGGCAGAACCAGCACTGGACTGCGTTTCCCGGGGGCGATGCGCAACCTTGCCCCGCGAGTCATGGGCCTAAGCGCCTGAAGACGCCCAACGTAGAAGTGAGGCGGGCCCAACGGCCCGAGGAAACATGACCGAAGACAGCAAAACTCCCCAGCCGTTGGGGCTCGCCTCGACTGCCATGTTGGGCGGCACCCAGCCGAAGCATGACGGCCTGGCCGCGCTGATAGCCGACCTTGAGCGACAGCAGTTCGACCAATGGGCGCGCGACAACACTGGGGACGGGAAACTCTTCTCTCCCGGCGTTTCAGCCGCGAGCGCCCCGTTCTACTTTGCGATCTGGCGAGGCGGATTCTCGTTTAAGCGGCCGTGCCGCGGCGTAACTCACGCGGGTTGCGACTACCTCGCTCCCTGCGGGGGCGTGTGCAACAAGTGTGGGCAGGCTACGTGACGCCCAACGTGGAGGTAAGCAGGTGACAACGGCGCAACCACAGCAGGACGAAGGCACAAGCGGGGCCGCCGTTGGCACTCTGCTTGACCGCAAGGTTAGGCGTCTTCCACCTTGGCGCAAGCATGGCGCGCAGTACGTGCAGGCCGACCCGTTCCAGGGCGACGAACTGACATGCCGCAACGTGACTCTGCGCCAGGCGCGGAAGAACTACCTGTGCTACGGCCTGACCGGCAAGCAGGACCACGGCATCCAGGCCGGCGACTACTACCGCCACGAGAGCGCCCGCGTGGACGGGAGCTTCTGGGGCGAGTACCGCATTTGCCTGGGGTGCATGGACGCCTTCATCGAGGGGCGGTTTTGAAGACGCCTAACG
>JALHOU010000466.1 GCA_022842825.1 Rubrivivax sp. | reverse complement strand
GGTCGGCGCGCGCTGCTCGGCCGCGGCGTGGTGCTCGGCGCGGCCTGGGCCGCCTCGGCGCTGGGCGGCTGCACGACGACCACCACGCCGGGCGGCGTGCCCATCGACACGCGTCACTCCAGCCGCGGCCAGGACAGCCGTGTGCTCTTTCTCGTCATCCACTACACGGTGGCCGACCTGCCGATCTCGCTGAAGGTGCTCACCGAGAACGACGTCTCCGCGCACTACCTGCTCAGCGACGAGACTCCGCCGCGCATCTTCCGCCTCGTGCCGGAGGAGCGGCGCGCCTGGCACTCGGGGCCGAGCGCGTGGAAGGGGCACCGGTTGCTCAATGCCAGCTCCATCGGCATCGAGGTCGTGCACCCCGGTTTCCGCATCGGCCCGGACCGCGAACGCATCTACCTGCCGTTTCCGCCGGCGCAGATCGAGGCGCTCATCCCGCTCGTGAAGGACATCGTCGCGCGGCACCAGATCCGGCCCGAGCGCATCCTCGGCCACGGCGAGGTGAGCCCGCAGTTCAAGCAGGACCCGGGTCCGACCTTTCCCTGGCGCATGTTCTCCGAGCTCGGCATCACGCCGCCCTGGCCCGACGCGCTGCGCGTGGCGGCGCAGCGCGCGCTCTACGAAGCGCAGCTGCCGGAGGCGGCGTGGTTCCAGGACATGCTGGCGGGGCACGGCTATGCGATCGAGAAGACCGGCCAGCTCGATGCGCAGACGCGCAACGTGATGATGAACTTCCAGATGCGCTACCGGCCGGCACGTCACGACGGCCTGCCCGATGCCGAGAGCGCGGCGCTGCTGTGGGTGCTGAACAACCCGCTGCCGGGGCTGCCCGGCTTGCAGGCGCCTTCGGCGCCCGGCGCGCCTGCCACATCCCCGGCGTTCCCCGCATTCCCCCGCGTTCCCGGCCTGCCCGGCTGAGCCCGGCGCGGATTTGTCGACATCCGAGTGTGTGCCGTGAGCGAGCCGTGGTCAGGCCCGAAGCTCGTGTTGCACAAGGCCCGACTCGCCAAGGCCGCGGGAAGGTCGTGCTCGTGACATCGGCCGCGCGGGCGCCGCAACGGCCGGGTGGCCTCGCCGCGTTGGCGCTGGCCGCCGCGCTGGCCAGCGCGCTGACCGGCCTGCTGGCGGCGCTGTGGGCAGGCCCGGCCCTCGCACAGCGTGGCGTCCCGGCCGAGACGCTGCTCACCCCCGCCGAGCTGCCGCCACCGGAGCCGCGCCAGTTCCGCGCCGCCTGGGTGGCCACGGTGGCCAACATCGACTGGCCGAGCCGGCCCGGCCTCACGGCTGCGCAGCAGCAGGGCGAGGCGCGCGCCATCCTCGACCGCGCGCGCGCGCTCGGGCTCAATGCGCTCGTGCTGCAGGTGCGCCCCGCAGGCGACGCGCTCTACCCCTCGCGACTGGAGCCGTGGAGCGAATACCTCACCGGCCGCCAGGGCGCGCCACCGCGGCCGTGGTGGGACCCGCTCGCCTTCTGGGTGCGCGAGGCGCACCAGCGCGGGCTGCAGCTGCACGCCTGGTTCAACCCCTTCCGCGCCCGCCACCCCACGGCGAAGACGCCGCTGGCCAAGCCGCACCTGGCGTTGCGCGCGCCGGCCTCGGTGAAGGGCTACGGCGAGCTGCTCTGGATGGACCCGGGCGACGCCGTGGCGCGCGCGCACACGCTGGCGGTGATCGAGGACGTGCTGCGCCGCTACGACATCGACGGCGTGCACATCGACGACTACTTCTACCCCTACCCGGTGGTGCAGGACGGTGTCGAGCTCGCCTTTCCCGACGGCGAGGCCTACCTGCGCTACCTCGGCGGGGGCGGCGCGCTGCCGCTGCCCGACTGGCGGCGTGCCCATGTCGACACGCTCGTGCAGACGCTGCATGAACGGGTGCGGCGCACGCGGCCGGCGGTGCTGCTGGGCATCAGCCCCTTCGGCCTCGGGCGGCCCGAGCGGCGCGGGCCGGGCATCACCGGCTTCAGCCAGTACGACAAGCTCTACGCCGATGTCGAGCGCTGGCTCGAGGAAGGCTGGCTCGACTACCTCGCGCCGCAGCTGTACTGGCCCATCGCCAGCGAGGGGCAGCCGTTTGCGCCCTTGCTGCAGTACTGGGTGCAGAGCAACGTGCGGCAACGACACCTGTGGCCGGGCTTGTTCACGAGCTCGGTCCGCGCTACGGTGCCGCCGTCTGCGCCGCCGTCATCGACGCCTTCTTCAGCGCCCTCTTCTTTGCCCTCCGCCGGCCACGGCGACGGGGCCGCCGCCGGCGCCACGCGCCCCGGGCAGCCGTGGCCCGCGCGCGAGGTGCTCGCGCAGCTGGCCATCCTCGAGCGCCAGGCGCTGGCGCTCGGCTCCGGCACCGCCGGCGGCCTGGGCGGGCACATCCACTTCAGCATGGCGGCGCTGATGCAGGACCGCGACGGCCTGGCCACCCAGCTGCAGCGTGGCCCCTATGCCGTGCCGGCCCTCGTGCCCGCCACGCCCTGGCTCGACGACAAGCCGCCGCCGGCGCCGCAGCTCACGCGGCGCGCCGATGCCGTGACCATCGACCCCGGCCGCGGCGAGGCGCCGGCGCGCTACGCGGTGTGGCGTCGCATTGAAGGCCGCTGGCGCTTTGCCGTGCTGGCTGCGGGCGAGCGGCGCGTGGCGCGCGAGCGCGCCGATGCCGTGGTGGTGGGCGCGGTCGACCGGCATGGCAACGTCAGCCCCCGCCAGGCGGTGCGCTGGCCCTGATGGAGGACGAACCGCAATGTCGAACGATCCTCGAACTCCCACCCGGTCGGTGCTGCGCACGGAGGTGCCGAGCGACGAGCACCCGGCGCTGGACACCTACGACAGCGCGGCGCTGGTGGCGGCCTTCGCCGCCGACCAGGCGCGCGCCGCGCACGCCGTGCTCGCCGCCGCGCCGCGGCTGGC
>JALHOU010000465.1 GCA_022842825.1 Rubrivivax sp. | reverse complement strand
TCTCGGCCTGAGTGGCAGCGGCGGCATCGCCGCCCCGAAGGCCGCCCGCAAGAAGCCCGGCCGCAAGCCCGGCCGCCCCAAGAAGGTGGTGGGCAAGACGAGCAAGGTGGCGCCGAAGTTCCGCGACGAGAACGGCAACACCTGGGCCGGCCGCGGCAAGCGCCCGATCTGGCTGCGCGACGCGCTGGCCGGCGGCCGCAAGCTCGAGGACTTCGCGATCAAGTGACTTGCGCCGGCCGGAGTTGAAGGGCTCCTTCACCCGGCCCGCCGGCGTTCGCGGCCGCGCGCCGACGCGGCCCCGGGTTCAACACCCCGCCGCGGCGGCGCGCACGAAGCTGCGCCCAGCCTGAGCGCCGGCCACGCCACTCGCCTGCACCCACTGCAGCACCGCACCGGCTGGGCGTGCGTCGTAGCGCAGTTGCGCCTGCGTGGCCGGGCCGCCCTCGGTGCGCAGTTCCGCCCCTACGACCCGCCCGTCGAACACGGCCACCGGCGCGGCGTGGCCGCGCATCTGCAACGTGGCCGAGAAACGCTGGAAACGCTGCGTCACGTCCAGCCGCGCATCGCCCGCGCACCAGGTGCCGTGCACGAGCGCCGGCACGATCCACAGGAAGACGCGCGACTTCTTCTCGCGCCCGATGGCCTTGTCGGGCACGTCGATCGTCAGCGAGCGGTCGGGCTCCCACTCGCCCATGTCCCAGTCGTGCGAGGCGATGCGCGTGCCGGGCACCAGCGCCAGCAGACGCGGCCGCAGCTGCAGGTTGACCTCGGGCAGCAGGTACATCGTCACCACGGTCGCGCGCGCGAGATCGGTGCTGAACAGGTCCTGCTCGCGGAACTCGACACGGGCCTCGACGCCGGCGGCGCGCGCATGCTCGCGGCTCTTGCGCACGAGCTCGGGCACGATCTCCACGCCGAGTCCGCTGGCCCCGAAACGTCTGGCCGCGGTGATGACGATGCGCCCATCGCCCGAGCCGAGGTCGAGCACATGATCGCGCTCGCCGACGCCGGCCAGCTCCAGCATGGCCACGGTGACGCGATCGGGCGTGGTGATGAAGGGCACCTCGTCCTGCGCCGAAGCGGCCGCCGCCGCCAGAAGCATGGCCGCCGCCAGGGCCCGCAGCGGCGAACCGCCCGTCCACGCCAGCAATCGCCGGCCCGTCATGGCGCCGTGCACAGGCAGTGCGTGGCCGTGGCGAACGGCTGGCGCCGTGTCGCCACCTGGCCCAGCCAGTCGAGGTCGGCCAACAACGCGGCCGCCAGCTCGGGGCTGACGAGGCCGAGGCCGGCACTGGCGACGGCGCCGAGCGAGGCGCCCTGCGACAGCGACTCGCCCAGCAGCAGCCACGTGAGGCGCGCGTCCACCTGCGCGCCGCCGGCCTCGCTCAGGCCGAAGCCCCTGAGCAGCCTCTGCAGCCGGCCCGGTTCGGCCTCGAAGTAGCGCAGCCGCGCCACCGTGCCCTCGGCGAGCTTGGCGCGCTTGTGGGCGGCAGCGACGGCGTCGCTCCATGAACCCAGCCGGTCGACGAGGCCGCGCGCCTGCGCGTCCTTGCCGCTCCACACGCGGCCCTGCGCCACCGCGTCGACCTGCTCGCGCGGCATCTTGCGTGCGCTCGCGACGAGACCGATGAACTGGGCATAGGCGTGGTCGATGACCGACTGCACCGTGGCCACGAGGCGCGGGTCGGGGTTGCGCTTGACGTCGGCCGCGCCTGCAAGCCAGGTGGTGGTGGTGCCGGCGCTGCGGATGCCGACCTTCGCCAGCGCCTCCTCGGCGCTCGGCATCATGCCGACGACGCCGATGGAACCGGTGACCGTGGCCTCGTCGGCGATGACCTCGTCGGCCGCCATCGAGATCCAGTAGCCGCCCGAGGCCGCGAGGTCGCCCATCGACACCACCACCGGCTTGCCGGCGGCGCGCGTGAGCTCGAGCTCGCGGCGCACGAGCTCGCTGCCGAAGGCGCTGCCGCCGGGCGAGTTGACGCGCAGGATGAGTGCCTTCACATCCTCGGCCTCGCGCGCGCGACGGATCTGCTCGGCCGTGGACAGGCCGCCGACGAGCCCGGGGCCGGCACGGCCATCGACGATCTCGCCTTGCGCCACCACCACCGCGATGCTCTCGTTCTTCGACGTGCCCTTGCGCGGCTCGACGCGCGCCAGGTACTCGCCGAACGAGACCTGGCGGAATGTCTTGTTTTTCGCGTCCTCGGCGCCGCTCTCGATGAGCGCCTTGCGCATCTCGTCGCGCGTCTTCAGCCCATCGACGAGCTTGCTCTTCAACGCCAGCTGCGCGCCGTCGCCGCCCACCGCCTGCAGCGAGCCGGGCAGGCCGTCAACGTAGCCCATGACGCCGCCGGCCGGCAGCTTGCGCACGCGCTCGACGCCGGCGGTCCAACTCGACCACAGCGAACCGTAGAGGGCGCGGTCGGACTCCACCGTCTCGGGGCTCGGGCCGCTGGCCGAGAAGGCCTCGGCAGCGTTCTTGAACTTGCCGGCGCGCACAACGTTGGCGCTGACGCCCAGGCGATCGAACGCCTCCTTGTAGTAGCTGCGATAGCGGCCATAGCCCTCGATGAGGACGTGGCCCATCGGATGCATCCACACCTCGTTGGCATGCGCCGCCAGGTAGTACTGCCGCTGGCCATACTCACCGCCCCAGGCCACGACCTTCTTGCCCGCGGCCTTGACGCGCTCGATCGACGCGGCCACCTCGCGCAGCGTGACGAGGCCGGTGCCATCGAGGCCGTCGAGAAGCAGCAGCGCCTGCGTCACCTTCTCGTCCTGCGCGGCGGCATCGAGCACGGCGATCACGTCGCGCAGGCGCATCTGTCGCTCGCCCTGGCCGCGCAACTGCGCCAGCGCCTCGCTGCGCGGGCTGCCGCCGCGGGCCTGGTCGACGATGCCGCC
>JALHOU010000464.1 GCA_022842825.1 Rubrivivax sp. | reverse complement strand
TCTCGGCCTGAGTGGCAGCGGCGGCATCGCCGCCCCGAAGGCCGCCCGCAAGAAGCCCGGCCGCAAGCCCGGCCGCCCCAAGAAGGTGGTGGGCAAGACGAGCAAGGTGGCGCCGAAGTACCGTGACGAGAACGGCAACACCTGGGCCGGCCGCGGCAAGCGCCCGATCTGGCTGCGCGACGCGCTGGCCGGCGGCCGCAAGCTCGAGGACTTCGCGATCAAGTGACTTGCGCCTGCCGGGGGTGAAGGGCTCCTTCACCCGGCCTGCCGGCGTTCGCGGCCGCGCGCCGACGCGGCCCTGGGTTCAACACCCCGCTGCGGCGGCGCGCACGAAGCTGCGCCCAGCCTGGGCGCCGGCCACGCCACTCGCCTGCACCCACTGCAGCACCGCACCCGCTGGGCGTGCGTCGTAGCGCAGTTGCGCCTGCGTGGCCGGCCCGCCCTCGGTGCGCAGCACCGCACCTTCGACCCGCCCGTCGAACACGGCCACCGGCGCGGCGTGGCCGCGCATCTGCAACGTGGCCGAGAAGCGCTGGAAACGCTGCGTCACGTCCAGCCGCGCATCACCCGCGCACCAGATGCCGTGCACAAGCGCCGGCACGATCCACAGGAAGACGCGCGACTCCTTCTCGCGCCCGATGGCCTTGTCGGGCACGTCGATCGTCAGCGAGCGGTCGGGCGCCCACTCGCCCATGTCCCAGTCGTGCGAGACGATGCGCGTGCCGGGCGCCAGCGCCAGCAGACGCGGTCGCAGCTGCAGGTTGACCTCGGGCAGCAGGTACATCGTCACCACGGTCGCGCGCGCGAGATCGGTGGTGAACAGGTCCTGCTCGCGGAACTCGACACGGGCCTCGACGCCGGCGGCGCGCGCATGCTCGCGGCTCTTGCGCACGAGCTCGGGCACGATCTCCACGCCAAGGCCCCTGGCCCCAAAGCGCCTGGCCGCGGTGATGACGATGCGGCCATCGCCCGAGCCCAGGTCGAGCACATGATCGCGCTCGCCGACGCCGGCCAGCTCCAGCATGGCCACGGTGACACGATCGGGGGTGGTGATGAAGGGCACCTCGTCCTGCGCCGAAGCGGCCGCCGCCGCCAGAAACATGGCCACCGCCATGGCCCGCAGCGGCGAGCCGCCCGTCCACGCCAGCAGACGCCGGCCCATCATGGCGCCGCGCACAGGCAGTGCGTGGCCGTGGCGAAGGGCTGGCGCCGCGTCGCCACCTCGCCCAGCCAGTCGAGGTCGGCCAACAACGCGGCCGCCAGCTCGGGGCTGACGAGGCCGAGGCCGGCGCTGGCAACGGCGCCAAGCGACGCGCCCTGCGGCGGCGTCTCGCCCAGCAGCAGCCACGAGACGCGCGCGTCCACCTGCGCGGCGCCGGCCTCGCTCAGGCCGAAGCCCTTGAGCAACCTCTGCAGCCGGCCCGGTTCGGCCTCGAAGTAGCGCAGCCGCGCCACCGTGCCCTCGGCGAGCTTGGCGCGCTTGTGGGCGGCGGCGACGGCGTCGCTCCATGAACCCAGCCGGTCGACGAGGCCGCGCGCCTGCGCGTCCTTGCCGCTCCACACGCGACCCTGCGCCACCGCGTCGACCTGCTCGCGCGGCATCTTGCGTGCGCTCGCGACGAGGCCGATGAACTGGGCATAAGCGTGGTCGATGACCGACTGCACCGTGGCCACGAGGCGCGGGTCGGGGTTGCGCTTGACATCGGCCGCCCCTGCAAGCCATGTGGTGGCCGTGCCGGCGCTGCGGATGCCGACCTTCGCCAGCGCCTCCTCGGCGCTCGGCATCATGCCGACGACGCCGATGGAGCCGGTGACCGTGGCCTCGTCGGCGATGACCTCGTCGGCGGCCATCGAGATCCAGTAGCCGCCCGAGGCCGCGAGGTCGCCCATCGACACCACCACCGGCTTGCCGGCGGCACGCGTGAGCTCGAGCTCGCGGCGCACGAGCTCGCTGCCGACCGCGCTGCCGCCGGGCGAGTTGACGCGCAGGATGAGCGCCTTCACGTCCTCGGCCTCGCGCGCGCGGCGGATCTGCTCGGCCGTGGACAGGCCGCCCACCAGCCCGGGGCCGGCACGGCCGTCGACGATCTCGCCCTGCGCCACCACCACCGCGATGCTGTCGCTCTTGGACGTGCCCTTGCGCGGCTCGACGCGCGCCAGGTACTCGCCGAACGAGACCTGCCGGAACGTCTTGATCTCCGCGTCCTCGGCGCCGCGCTCGATGAGCGTCTTGCGCATCTCGTCGCGCGTCTTCAGCCCATCGACGAGCTTGCTCTTCAATGCCAGCTGGGCGCCGTCGCCGCCCACCGCCTGCAGCGAGCCAGGCAGGCCGTCGACGTAGCCCATGACGCTGCCGGCCGGCAGCTCGCGCGCTCGCTCGACGCCGGCAAGCCAGCTCGACCACAGCGAACCGTAGAGGGCGCGGTCGGACTCCAGCGTCTCGGGGCTCGGGCCGCTGGCCGAGAAGGTCTCGGCGGCATTCTTGAACTTGCCGGCGCGCACGACGTTGGCGCTGACGCCCAGGCGGTCGAACGCCTCCTTGTAGTAGCTGCGATAGCGGCCGTAGCCTTCGATGAGGACGTGGCCCATCGGGTGCATCCACACCTCGTTGGCGTGCGCCGCCAGGTAGTACTGCCGCTGGCCGTACTCACCGCCCCAGGCCACGACCTTCTTGCCCGCCGCCTTGAAGCGCTCGATCGACGCAGCCACCTCGCGCAGGGTGACGAGGCCGGTGCCATCGAGGCCGTCGAGCAGCAGCAGCGCCTGCGTCACCTTCTCGTCCTGCGCCGCGGCATCGAGCACGGCGATCACGTCGCGCAGGCGCATCTGTCGCTCGCCCTGGCCGCGCAACTGCGCCAGCGCCTCGCTGCGCGGGCTGCCGCCGCGGGCCTGGTCGACGATGCCGCC
>JALHOU010000463.1 GCA_022842825.1 Rubrivivax sp. | reverse complement strand
GAGTCGAGCCCCTGGTCGACGAAGCTGGCCTGGGCGACCAGTTCGTCGGCGGGGACGCCGGAGACGTCAGCCAGGATCTGCTTCAGTTCCTGTTCGATGCGGGGCAGTCGGTTCATGGCAGGTACGGCGGGCATGGGCATGGGGGGCACGACGGCGGCGGCTGTTGAAGCGGCCGCGTCGCTGGAAGCAAGCAGAGTCAGGGGGGCCGAGGCGGTGGCCGCGCTGCGGCGGAACCAGTGATCCTCGCCGGCGAACGGGTAACCCGGCAGCGGGCAGCGGCGCGCGGTGGCGGCCACCGGCCAGCCCACCGCGACCCCGGCGCACCACAGCGCGCCGACGGCGCCCAGTGCATGGGCCGCGGCATCGCCGGGCTGCTGGGCACCGCCGAGCAAAGGCACGGCGCGCGGTGCGGTGCCTGCGGCACCACGGTGCTGGCGAACCAGGGCCGACAGCGCCTGGCCCGGACCGACCTCGACGAAGACGGACGCGGCGTCCTGCGCCAGCTCGGCCGACACGGCGGCGCTGAACTGCACGGCCGCTCGCACCTGGCGTGCCCAGTAGCGCGCATCGGTGGCCTCGCCGGCTTGCAGCGGGCGGCCGCTGATGCACGAGTACACCGGCAGCCTCGGCGCAGACAAGCTCACGCCGGCGAGGCCCGTGGCCACCGCATCCAGGGCGCCATCCATGCTGGCACTGTGGAAGGCGTGCGACACCTTCAGCCGCGTGGCCTGGAGGGCCGCCGCTTCGAGGCGCTGCGCGAGGGCGTCGATGGCGGCCGGCGAGCCGGCCACCACGGTGAGTTCGGGCGCGTTGACGCCGGCGATCTCCACGCCCGGCGCGAGGTGGGTCGAGAGCGTGGCCGCACTGCAGCGCACGGCCAGCATGGCACCGCCCGGCTGCGCCGCCATGGCGCGGGCCCGGGCCGCCACGGCGGCCATCGCATCTTCGACGCTGAAGACACCGGCGCGGCAGGCCGCAGCGTACTCGCCGATGCTGTGGCCGATCATCGCGTGCGGGCGGATGCCGAGGCTTTCGAGCCAGGCGGCCAGCGCCCACGACATGCTGAACAGCGCAGGCTGTGCGTGCAGGGTGTGGGCGAGCGCCGCGGCGGCGGCTTCGTCGCCGGGCTCGGCCTCGAGCAGCCAGTGGCGCCAGTCGGCCTGCGGCAGGTGCTTCGCTGCCAGCGCAAGGCAGCGGTCGAGCGCCTCGCGGAACGCCGGTGCCTCGTCGTACAGGCGACGGGCCATGCCCGGGTGCTGCGAGCCCTGCCCGGGGAAGAAGAACACCAGGCGCGGCGCGGCGAGGGCAGCAACCGCCGGGCGGGGCTGGCGCAATGCTGCGGCGGCCTCGGCCACGCTCGAAGCCACCACGGCCAGGCGCGACTCCATGGCCTTGCGACCGCGCATGAGGGTGGCCGCCACCTCCGGCATCGGGAGGTTCGGATGCCGTTCGAGATGCGCGGCCAGCGACTCGGCGCGCGCGCGCAGGGCCTCGGGGGTGCGGGCCGACAGCGGCAGCACCCAGCGGCGGCCCGCCATCTCGCCCTCTGGCGTCTCGTGCGGGCGGGCCACGGGCAGCGGCGCCTCTTCCACCACGACGTGCGCGTTGGTCCCGCCGACCCCGAAGCTGCTGACGGCGGCCCGGCGCGGCTCACCGGTGCGCGGCCAGGGCTGGTTTTGCGCACTGACACGGAACGGCGAAGCCGCGAAATCGATGTGCGGGTTGGGCTGGCTGAAGTGCAGCGTGCCGGGGATGGTCTCGCGCTGCAGCGCCAGCGTCGCCTTGATCAGGCCAAGCACGCCGGCCGCCGCGATGGTGTGGCCGAAGTTCCCCTTGAGAGAGCCGAGCACGCTGTACTGGCGGTCGGCCGTGTCCTCGCGCCAGGCCTGCGTGAGTGCCGCGACCTCGATCGGGTCGCCGAGCGCCGTGCCGGTGCCGTGCGCCTCGACATAGCCGATGCTGCGCGCGCTGACGCCTGCGTGGTCGAGCGCCTCGCGGATGGCCTCGGCCTGCCCGCGCACGCTCGGCGCCGTGAAGCTGGCCTTCTCGGCGCCGTCGTTGTTGAGGCCCACGCCGCGGATGACGGCGTGGATGGTGTCGCCATCGGCCAGCGCGTCGGCCAGGCGCTTGAGCACGACCATGGCGCCGGCGCTGCCGAACACGGTGCCGCTGGCCGCAGCGTCGAAGGGGCGGCAGTGGCCATCGGCCGACTCCATGCCGCCTTCGACATGCAGGTAGCCGCCTTCCTGCGGCACGATGACCGTCGCGCCGCCGGCCAGTGCCACCTCGCACTGCCCGCTGGCCAGGGCATGCCAGGCTTGCGCCACGGCGACGAGGCCGGTCGAGCACGCGGTGTGGATGCTGAGCGCCGGCCCGCGCAGGTCGAGCCGGTTGGCCACGCGCGTGGCCACGTAGTCCTTCTCCGAGGCCAGCATGGCGGCGAACTCGCCCGACTGGCGCACGAGGTCGGGCTGCTCGGCGCGCAGCGCCGGCCCGTAGCTGTTGTTGGCGGTGCCGGCGTAGACGCCGACGCGGCCGGCCACGCGGCCGGGGTCGATGCCCGCATGCTCGAGGGCATTCCAGGCGAGCTCGAGCACCTGCCGCTGCTGCGGGTCGAGCAGCACTGCCTCGCGCGGCGAGATGCCGAAGAAGGCCGCGTCGAAACGCCCGGCCCCTTGCAGCACGCCGCGCGCGGCCACGAAGTTGGGGCGGTTCTTCCAGTCCGCCGGCACCGAGGCATCGAGCTCGTGCGGCGCGAAGTGGCGGATGCCTTCGGCACCGCCGACGAGGCTTTGCCACAGCGCCTCGACATCCGCTGCGCCACTGGCCCGGGCGGCCATGCCGATGATGGCGATGCCGCCCTCGGCGCCCCGGCCGGCGCCCGCCGTGCCACGGCGCGCCGAGCGGG
>JALHOU010000462.1 GCA_022842825.1 Rubrivivax sp. | reverse complement strand
ACGAACGCGGTGGTGCAGGACGTGTCGATGCTGAAGGCGCTCACCGGCGAGCTCGTGAACGAGGTCACCTACGCGTGCCAGCAGCTGCACGGCGGCATGGGCTTCATGACCGGCACGCCGATCGAGCGCCTGTGGCGCGACGCGCGCGTGCTGGCCATCGGCGGCGGCGCCACCGAGGTCATGCTGGACGAGGCCGCCAAGCGTTATTGACGGCACGGCTCGGCACGTCTTTCGAAAGGAGCGCCCGCGATGGTCCCCCAACTTTCCGCCATGGATCTTGGCCAGCTGGCCGCGCTGGCCGCCGCGCTCGGCTGGGCGAGCGGCCTGCGCCTCTATGCGGTGGTGTTCATCACCGGCGCCGCGGGCTACCTCGGCTGGATCCCGTTGCCCGAGGGCCTGAAGCTGCTGCAGCACCCGGTGGTGCTGATCGCGAGCTTCGCGATGTTCGTGGTCGAGTTCGTGGCCGACAAGGTGCCGGGGCTGGACAGCCTGTGGGACACGGTGCACACCTTCATCCGCATTCCCGCCGGCGCGGCGCTGGCGGCGGGTGTGTTCGGTGGCGACAGCACGGCCTGGGCGCTGGTGGCGGCGCTCGCCGGCGGCACGCTGGCGGCCACCTCGCACGCGGCCAAGACGACGACGCGCGCGGCCGCCAACACCTCGCCGGAGCCGTTCTCCAACATTGCGCTGTCGCTGGCGGGCGACGCCTTCGTGCCGGCGGTGCTGTGGCTGGCGGTGGAGCACCCGGTGTGGTTCTGGCCGGTGCTGGCGGTGCTGGTGCTGCTGTCGCTGGTGCTGGTGTTCGTGCTCTTCCGCTTCCTGCGCGGCATCGTGCGGCGGCTGCGCGGTGGCGCGCCCACGCCGCCGGCGGCCGGGGCGGCGGCCTGATGCCTCTGGGCCCGCGCTTCGGGCAGGCGGCGCTGGCCGATCGGCCTGCGTTGCCCGCGCGGGCGGCACGGGCTGCACGGGCAGCGCTGGCAGCACCAGCAGCACTGAGGGCGACGGTCGCCGCCCTGCTGCTCGCCGGGTTCATGCCGGTCTCGGCGCAGCCGATCGCCGACCGCATCGCCGCCGACCTGCGCGAGGAGGTGCAGCGCATCGACGTCCGCGTGCGAGACCTGTATGGCCGCCAGGAGGAGGCCGCGATCGCGCTCACCACCTACCGCCCGGCTGGCGCGGGGCCGTTCCCGCTGGCCATCATCAGCCACGGCCGCGGCGAAGCGCAGGAGCGCGCCAAGCAGGGCCGGCAGCGCTTCGAGACCCTGGCACGCTATCTCGTGAGCAAGGGCTTCGCCGTCTTTGTGCCCACGCGCTTCGGCTACGGGGACACCTTCGGGCGCGGCTTCGACCCGGAGGACTCCGGACGCTGCAGCGCCAAGCGATGGGAGCCTATGGCCGTGGCCGCGAGCGACCAGGTGCTGGCGACGCTTGCCCGTGCCGAGAAGACGCCCTGGGTCGACACGCGGCGCTGGGTGGCCCTCGGCCAGTCGGTGGGCGGCCTCGCCACACTGGCCGTGGCCTCGCGCAGGCCGCCGGGCCTGGTGGCGGCGATCAACTTCGCGGGCGGCTCGGGCGGCGACCCCGTCAACCGCCCCGGCGACCCTTGCGGCCCCGACGACCTGGCGCGCCTGTGGCGCGCACAGGCGGCCAGCGCCACGGCGCCGACGCTGTGGATCTACTGGGCGCACGACCGCTACTGGGGCGAGCAGCATCCCCGCCACTGGGCCGCCGCCTGGCGCGAGGGGGGAGGGCAGGTGCAGTTCCACCAGCTTCCGCCCTGGAACAGCGAACCGGTGGACGGTCACTTCGGCATCGCCCGCGACATGGACCGCTGGGTGCCGCTCGTCGAGCTCTTTCTGGCCGATGCGGGCTTCCCTGCGAGTGGCCTCGTGCCGCGGCCGCCGGCCACCGACTTCGCAAGCGTGGACGAGGCCGACAAGGTGCCGGTGAGCGCGACGCGGCGCGAGGTGCTGTACCGGGCCTTTCTGGCCGCGCCGCGGCCGCGCGCCTTCGCTATCGGCCCCTCGGGCATCGCCGCATGGGCCAGCGGCGACTGGGCGCTCGGGCGTGCCCTCGGCAACTGCCAGTGGCTGCGTGGGCTGGCCTGCCGGCTCTATGCCGTCGACGACGAAGTGGTATGGGCAGCCCGTTGATTGAAGTGAAGGAGGCGTAGCGATGTTCAAGAAGATCCTCATTGCCAACCGCGGCGAGATCGCCTGCCGAGTGATGGCCACCGCGCGCCGCCTCGGCGTGCGCACCGTCGCCGTGTACTCCGATGCGGATGCGAGGGCGCGCCACGTGCGCGCCGCCGACGAGGCCGTGCACGTGGGCGGCGCGGCGGCGCGCGACAGCTACCTGCAGTGGCAGCGCATCATCGAAGCCGCGCGCGCCACCGGCGCGTTGGCCATCCATCCCGGCTACGGCTTTCTCAGCGAGAACGAGGAGTTCGCCAAGGCCTGCGCCGATGCCGGGCTCGTCTTCATCGGCCCGCCGCCTGCGGCCATCGCTGCGATGGGCAGCAAGAGCGCGGCCAAGTCGCTGATGGAGAAGGCCGGCGTGCCGCTCGTGCCCGGCTACCACGGGCGCGACAACGACCCGGCTCTGCTGGCGCGCGAGGCCGATCGCATCGGCTACCCCGTGCTCATCAAGGCCAGCGCCGGCGGCGGCGGCAAGGGCATGCGGCGGGTGGAGCGCGCCGACGACTTCGCGACCGCGCTCGCGTCATGCCAACGCGAGGCGAAGGCGAGCTTCGGCGACGACCACGTGCTGGTGGAGCGCTATGTCACGCGCCCGCGCCACATCGAGATCCAGGTGTTCGGCGACAGCCAGGGGCAGGTCATTCACCTCGGCGAGCGCGACTGCTCGGTGCAGCGGCGGCACCAGAAGGTGCTGGAGGAGTCGCCGGCGCCGGGCCT
>JALHOU010000461.1 GCA_022842825.1 Rubrivivax sp. | reverse complement strand
GACAAGGAAGACGGCCACGGCACCGACGCCACGATGACGCGCGAGCAGCTGCTCACCGACCCCGAGCAGGCCGCCGACTTCGTCAAGCGCACGCAGCTCGACGCGCTGGCCATCGCCATCGGCACCAGCCACGGCGCCTACAAGTTCAGCCGCAAGCCCACCGGCGACATCCTGGCCATCAGCCGCATCAAGGAAATCAACCGGCGCATCCCGAACACGCACCTCGTGATGCACGGCAGTTCGAGCGTGCCGCAGGACCTGCTCGAACAGATCCGCCAGTACGGCGGCAAGATGAAGGAGACCTACGGCGTGCCGGTCTCCGAGATCCAGGAAGCCATCAAGTACGGCGTGCGCAAGATCAACATCGACACCGACATCCGCCTCGCGATGACGGGCGCGGTGCGCAAGTTCCTGGCCGAGAACCCGGAGAAGTTCGACGCCCGCGAGTGGCTCAAGCCGGCGCGCGAGGCCGCCATGAAGATCTGCAAGCAGCGCTACCTGGAGTTCGGGTGCGAGGGCCAGGGCGCGAAGATCCAGGCGATGCCGCTGGGCGAGGTGGCGCGGCGCTACGCGAGCGGCGAACTGCGCCAGGTCGTGGCCTGAACGGCCCCCGCCGGCGCACGAGACAACGGGGCCTGCGGGCCCCGCTTCTTATTGCCGGCTTGCGGTGCTTCAGGCCTGCTCGAGCACGCCTGCCAGGCTGTGGTTCTGCGGGCCGCGGCTGGCGATCTTGATGGCGCCGATGCGGTTGGCCAGCTTCACGCTGCGCTCGAGCGTCCAGCCGCGCTCCAGCCCGTAGAGCAGGCCGGCGCGGAAGGCGTCGCCGCAGCCGGTGGGGTCGACGACGCCTGCGGCCTTGACGCCCGGCACGTGCGTGCGCTCGCCCTTCACCCAGACCTCGCAGCCCTCGGCGGCGAGGGTGACGACGACGCCCTGCAGGTTGGGGCGGCGCGACATCGCCTCGGTCGACTCGCCCGTGCGCTCTTCGAGCATGCGGGCCTCGTAGTCGTTGAGCGCCACCCAGCTCGCCTTGCCGAGGATGGCTCGGTGTTCCTCGCCATTGAACTGCGGCAACTGCTGGCCGGGGTCGAAGATGAAGGGGATGCCGGTGTCGTGAAGCTGATTGGCGTGCTGCCACATCGCGTCGCGCCCATCGGGGGCGATGATGCCGATGGCCAGGTCGCTGCGCACCGAGCGCGGCGGCACTGCGATCTTGTGCGCATGGCTCATGGCGCCGGGGTGGAAGGCGGTGATCTGGTTGTTGTCGCGGTCGGTGGTGATGTGGCACTGCGCGGTGTGCAGGTCGCCGTCGCGCCAGATGAGCGAGGTGTCGGCCCCCCAGCCCTCGATGCGCCGCAGGTACTCGCCGCCGTCGACGCCGAGCGCGGCCATGATGACCGGCTGCCCGCCGAGCGCCTGCAGGTTGTAGGCGATGTTGCCGGCGCAGCCGCCCCACTCGCGCCTCAGCGTGGGCACCAGGAACGAGACGTTGAGGATGTGCACCTGGTCCGGCAGGATCTGCTCGGCGAAGCGGCCCGGGAAGGTGGTGATGGTGTCGAAGGCGAGTGAGCCGCAGATCAGAGCCGGCATGGGGCGGGAGCTTTCTCGGGTGGGGGCACTACGGGTAGAAGAGTTCGATCGTATAGCCCGCCACCGTGCCGGATGTGACCTGGACCGTGCCTTGCAGCGCGAGTTCGGCGCCGGCGGCCAGCGCGGCGACACGGGCGCCGAGCTCGCCGGCGCGCACGACGCGCCGCGCGATGAGCTGGCCCTGCGTGTCGGTGAGCGCGAGCTCGAAGGCCGGCAGCGCCACCTCGTGCGCGCGCAGATTGCGCAGCGCCACGTTGAGCCGGTAGAGGTCGCTCTTGTCCACGCGCACGACGCCGCTGCTCTCTACGCGCAGGGCCTCCAAGGCGCGCGGCGCCTGCACCTCGCAGCCGAGCAGGCCGCAGGCCGCGGTGAGCATCGGCTTCAGCGCCGGCGTGCGTGCCGCGACGAGGTCGCGCTGCGCCACCAGCCATTGGCCCGCCAGCAGCAGGCCCGCCGCGACGCTGGCGAGCGCGAGGGCGGCGCGCATGCGCGGGCTGCGCCAGCGCGCCTCGCGCTCGGCCTGGCGCACGAACGAGGGCGTGTCGACCGGATCGCTGCGGATGTCCGCCACCCCCGCCGCGTCGACTTCGAGCGGCAGCAGCAGTTGCTGCTCGCCCCCGCCCGCCACGCCGTCGGCTGCCGCGGAGCGCGCCGTGCGCGCCGAGGCGGCGCCGTCGTCGCCGAGGATCACGATCTCGACATCGGCTGCCTCGAAGCGCAACTCGTCGTCCGCGGCGACCTGGTCGGTTTGCCCGATGGCCGTCGGCGCTGAGGCCGGCGCGCCTTCCAGACCCACGACGAACGCCTCCTCGGGGTAGGCCACGGGTGCCACCACGGGCGCGGCCGTCCGAGGTGGAGCCGGCGCGGGTGTGGGCGCCGGCGTCGGTGCGGGTGTCGGGGCCGGTGTGGGGGCCGGGGTCGGTCTGGTTGTGGGTGCCGCGGTTGGCGCTGGCGTGGACGATGGAGTCGGGGCGGGCGTCGGCGCAGGCGTTGGTGCCGGGGTGGGCGCACGAGTTGGCGCGGGGGTGGGTGCCGGGGTTGGCGCGGGCGTGGGCGATGGAGTCGGGGCGGGAGTCGGCGCAGGCGTCGGGGCCGCGGTGGGCGCAGGGGTGGGTGCCGGGGTCGGGGCCGGAGTTGGCGCTGGAGTTGGCGCGGGGGTCGGAGCCGGCGTCGGCCGCGGCGTCGGAGGAGCCGTGGGTGGGGCCGTCGGAGCGGTCGTCGGAAGCGGCGTGGGTCGCGTCGCAGGGGCCTGCGACGGCGCGATGGGGGGCCTCGAGGTGGCTGCCGGGGCGGGTGGCCAGGCCGGCACCGGGCGCGGCGCGACGGTCGGCCACGTCCG
>JALHOU010000460.1 GCA_022842825.1 Rubrivivax sp. | reverse complement strand
GGCGCGGGCTACGTTGCGCTGTATGAGATCCAGGATGCCGCCCACGTGATGGTCCTGGCCGTGCGCCATCAGCTCGAAGACGACTACCACTGAAGTGCCTGGCGAGTGGCTCGGCTCGTACGACGCCATCGATGCGCAATCGATCTGAATGGCAGAGGAATACACGATGGAGATCAAGCCGATCGAGACCAAGGCCGACTACAAGGCGGCACTGAAGGCGGTCGAGTCGCTGATGACGGCCACCTATGCGGCCGGCGTCTCCGCGAAGAGCCGCTACGCCGCTGCGGCCCGGGTGCTCCTGCAAACGCTGACGGCGCCTGACCTGAAGCGGTCGACGTGATTCGGGCAAAGGGCATGACGCCTGCGCCGTGAGCAGGCCCGCGGCTGTTCAACCACCGCCCGCTGCGGCCTTGAACGGGTTGAGTACCTTCACCCCGAAGGGCCGGAAGCCGCCGAGATTGCGCGTCACGACGGTGAGGTGGTGCACCCGCGCCGTCGCGGCAATCATCGCGTCCTCGTAGAGCGTCTCCGAACGTCGATGCATCAGCCTGGCCCAGGCCCTGAAGGTCATGGCGTCCATGGGCACGACGTTGTACGCGGCGGCCACCTGGTCCAGCCAGGCCTCGAGTTCGGCCGCCTTGGCCTCGTCCTGGTCGCGGGTGATCTCGATCCCCGCCTGGATCTCCGCAATCGTCACGGCCGAAAGATGCAGGTGGGCGTCCTCGACCGACTCGACCCAGGCCACCACTGCGCCGTGCGGGCGCGGCTTTCTGAGCTCCGAGACAACGTTGGTGTCCAGCAGGTACACGGCTCAGTCCAGTGGAGGCAGCTTGCGTCGACGCGCCGCCCCCCTCTTCGGCACCGGAAGGGTGGCCCGGGCACCGGGCGACATCAGCAATTGCTTCAGGCCCGGCCGCGCGCCAGCCTGCAAACGCCGCCACTCGTCCACCCGAACGAGCACCGCCGCCTCGGCTCCGCGCCTTGTCACGACCTGAGGGCCCTCGGACAAGCAACGGTCGAGGAACTCGCTGAATCGCGCTTTCGCGTCCTGCACGGGCCACGTGCTCATGGGCGACTCCTCGCTGACTAGAAGTCTGACTAGTTTACCCGCGCGCGTGGTGCGGTGCACTGACCTGCCCACGTCGGTGATGCGTGATGTATGATGCATCGCATCTGACACCCACCCGGGAGAGCCCGCCGTGCGGACCACGCTCGCCATCGATGACGACATCCTCGCCGCGGCGAAGCACCTCGCGCAGCGTGAGCAGAAGAGCGTCGGCGAGGTCATCTCCGCGCTCGCGCGGCAGGGCCTCGCGCGCTCTTCGCGCGGCAGCCGGGCCGAGCGCAACGGTGTGCCGCTTCTGCCGGCTCGGCGTGGCGCCTCGCCGGTGACCATGGAGCTGGTGAACCAGCTGCGCGACGAAGCGCCGTGACGATCTATCTGCTGGACGTGAACGTCCTGATCGCCCTGGTGGACCCGGCGCACGTTCAGCACGATCAGGCCCACGACTGGTTCTCGCGCACGGGCCGCAAGAGCTTCGCGACCTGTCCGCTCACCGAGAACGGGCTCATCCGCATCGTCGGGCACCCGAAGTACCCCAACACACCGGGGCCGCCGAGCACGGTGGTTCAATCGCTCGTCGCCATCCGCGGGTTGCCGGGGCACCACTTCTGGCCCGACAAGGTCAGCGTCGCCGACCCCGCGTTCTTCGCGACGGCGCTCTTGTCCAGCCACGCGCGCGTCACCGACAGCTACCTGCTCGCCCTGGCGCACGCGAACGGTGGACGGCTCGCCACGATGGACACCAGGTTGGCCACAGAGGTCGTGCCAGGCGGGAAGGCTGCGCTGCAGGTCATCTGAGGCAGAGGAGGGAACATGCCCGACCCCGAATTGGTCAAGCAGTTTGGCGCCAGGCTGCTCGGCATCTACACCGGCGGCGTCCTCACCAAGCTCATCGACCTGGGCTACCAGGTGGGCCTGTTCGAGGCCGCGAAGTCGGGCGCGGCGACCAGCCACGCGCTCGCTGAACGGGCCGGGCTGAAAGAACGGTACGTTCGCGAATGGCTCGCCGCCATGGTCACGAGCGGGATCTTCCTGTACGACGCGAAGACCCGGGAGTACCGGCTGCCCGAGGAACACGCGGTCTTGCTGACGGGGAACGCGCACACCAACACGGCGCCGATGAGCCGGATGATCAATCACTTCGGATCGCAACTCCAGCGCCTGGTGGGTTGCTTCCGCGATGGCGGCGGCATCGCCTACGCCGCTTACCGCCCCGTCTTCACGCAGTGCATGGACGATTCCTGGCGGCGGATCTACGACAACCTTCTGGTGTCAGGCTTCATCGGCGCCGTCCCGGGCCTGACCGAGGCATTGAAGTCGGGCATCAGCGTCCTGGACATCGGCTGCGGTACCGGGCACGCCATGAACATCCTCGCGCGCGAGTTCCCGAAGTCGCAGTTTGCAGGCTACGACTTTGCCGAGGATGCGATCGCGCAGGCGCGGGAAGAGGCCCGGGAAATGGGGCTGTCGAACGCGTCATTCAAAGTGGTCGATGTCGCCGCGTTGCCGGCCGACCCGAAGTTCGACCTCATCACCGCCTTCGACGCCATCCACGACCAGCGCGCGCCGGCCGAAGTGCTTCGCAGCGCCTGCCGAGCCCTGGCCCCGGGCGGCACCTTCGTGATGATCGAGTTCAAGTTCAGCAGCCATGTGGAGGAGAACGTCGGCAATCCGTTCGCGCCGATGTTCTACGGCTTCAGCCTGATGCACTGCATGCCCGTGTCGCTGGCCCTGGATGGTGAGGGGCTCGGCACGGTCTGGGGCGAGCAGACCGCACGAAAGTACCTGGCCGATGCGGGTTTTGGCCAGGTGTCGGTGCTCGACTCGCCTCGCCCGCAGAACTGCATCTTCGTGGCACGGCAATAGG
>JALHOU010000459.1 GCA_022842825.1 Rubrivivax sp. | reverse complement strand
CCGCAGAAGGCGGCCTGGATCGCCGGCTGCCGCACCTTGTGGCCCGAGAGCATCTTGCCGGCGAAGCCCAGCGCGTGCGCGGCGTTGAGGAAGTTGGCGATGGCGCCCCCCACGGCCGCCCACTGCTCGTGGGCCGGCACGATGGGGTGGCCCAAGTCGATGCGGGCCAGCACCGCCACCGTCACCGGCGGCCGCAGCGCCCGCTCGGCGTCGATGCGCGCCTCGTCGGCGTCCTTGCCGGCGGCCAGCGCCGTGCTCTCGAACAAGCGGGCCATGCGCGCGCGCGCCTCGCCGCGCACGAGCTTGAAGCGGAACGGCGCCAGGCCCGCGTGGTCGGGCGCGCGCAAGGCCGCCTGCACCATCCACCGCAAGGCCTGGTCGTCGGGGCCGGGCGGCCCGAGGTGCTTGCCGCCGAGCGAGTGCCTCGACAGCAGCGCGGCCAGCGACGCGGGCAAGCCGTCCATGCGCTCCGGCTCCACCTCAGTACACCAACGTCCGCCAGCGCAGGTCGGCGGCGCGCGCCATGAACTGCACCGCGCCGCCGCGCCCGCTGCACTCGGGAATGAGCCGCGCCGGATCCACCCCTTGCGCATGCAGCGCATCGGTGCAGGCGAACAGCACGGCGCCCTGCCCCACCGCCTCGCGCATCGCGTCGAGCACCGTCTTGTCGTGGTGCGGCGAGGCCCGCAACGCCTGCGCCACGCCGGGCACGAGCAGGCGCACCGAAGCGGCGGTGAAGTAGATCTCCACCGGCATGTCCATTGCCGCCGCCGCCGCCGCATGGAAGAACGGCGTCACCAACCGGTGCGGCGCCTCGGGCTCGCAGGCCCACAGCAGGATGGCGACGCCCTCGGCCTGCTGCTCGATGAATCCCGCCATGCCCGGCTCCTTCGCGCGGCCTCGTCAGCCGGCCTGGTTCAGCCAGGCGTGGTATTCCATCGCCGGCCGCACCGCCACCTCGCCCACCACCAGGGCCGCCGCATCGGCCGCGAAGTCCGCGAGCGCGAGCCGCGCCAGCCAGCCTTCGCCATAGGGGTCGGCGTGCACAAGCTCGGGTGTGCCGGCCAGCCGCGGGTTGACCTCGACCACCGTGCCGCTCACCGGTGACTTCACCGACACGATGGACTTGGCCAGCTCCACGACGCCGATCGAGCCGCCCTGCGCCACCAACGCCCCCACCATCTTCGGGCGGGCCATGTAGATCTCGCCACCGGCGAGGTGGATGCCGAGCGAGGTGATGCCCACCCGCGCCACCGCGCCATCGTCCTCCAGCCGCGCCCACACCTGGTGCTCGACGAGGTAGTGCAGCTCGTCGGGGAAGAGGAATCCCTTGATCAGCACGACCGGCTCCCCACCGCCTGCATCCAGGTCGAAGGGCGAGCGCAGCGATGCCTCACGGGCGTTCGATCGGCGTCGCGAGCGGCCGCAGGTTGCGAAGAGAAGCGCAGCCGTACGGACGTACGGCGAGCATCGCAGTCGCAAGATGCGGCCGCGCAGCAGCCGAGCGAATGCCCGTGGCGGAGAGGAGAGGGAGTCGAACCCTCCCGGCAACGCATGGCGCCACCCACCGGGTTTGAAGCCCGGCCGACCCACCAGGATCGTTTCCTCTCCATGTTCCCTTCACTGTCGTTCATGCCCGCCCCTGCCGCGGCGCCGGCTTGGCAGCCTCGGTGGAGAACAGCGTCGAATCGGCGCGCACGCGGTGCAGGTCGCCCACGCGGCGCGTCAGGCCGATGCGGTCGAAGTACTCGAGCACCTGGATCGCGCGTTTGCGTCCCAGCTGCGTGGCGTCGCGGAAGCTGGCCGCCGTCACCACCCCGTCGTGCCGCGCCCCCACCCCCCTCGCGATGCCGGCCAGTGTGGCCATCGTCGCCTGCGGGTAGTAGAGGTCTTTCACCACTTGATGCAACTCGCCGCGCTGGGCGAGGCGCGCGAGCGTCGTGCGCATGAGCGCCTCGCCCTCGCCGCTGTCGCGCGCGAGGTCGCGCGCCCAGGCGCCCTCGAAGCCGGCCCCGGCGAGCTTGGGCGCCACCTTCTGCGCGATGCGTTCCTCGCTCGCCGACAGGCGCACGCCGTGCTCCGGCAGGTGCACGAAGGCTCCTCGGACCGTGACGCGGCCGTCGCGCACGAGGCCGGCAAGCAAGGCCCGGTACACGGGCTCGGCCAGACGCGGCAGCGCCAGCCGGCGCAGGCGCGCCGCGTCGGGCCCCGCCTCCTCGGGCTGCCGCTCGTGGTAGCGCGCCAGTGCCTCCAGCAGCGTGGCGCGCGCCGCCGTGGCATGCGACCCGCCAAGCGCCCAGTCGCCATCGCGCAACGTGTCGGGCTGCAGCAGCGTGCCGCCCGGCAACGCCTCCAGCCCGCGTGCGCTGGCATGCCGCCGCAGGTCCAGGCCGAGCGGCGAGGCCTGCAGCAGCGCAGCCAGGCGCTCCCCGGCGCCGGCCAGGCCGAGCGCGGCCAGCTCGGCCAGGCGCTCCGGTGTGCGCCGATAGCGCGACGGTGCCAGCGGATCCAGCACCACGCCGCCGGCCACCGTGCGCGTGGCCGACGCATCGCGCAGCACGACGCGGTCACCGGCCCAGGCACCGACGGTCTCGTGCAGCACGATCTGCACCAGTGCCGAGGCGCCCGGCGCGAGGCTGTCACCGCCCTCCAGCACGGCCACCGTGCCGAGCTTGTCTTCGGAGCCCAGGTGCACGTGCACCACCGTGCCCGAGCGCAGCGGCTTGCTCTCCTCGTGCCACAGGGCCAGGCGTACGTCGAGGCGCGACGCCCCGGCCTGTGCGCCGTCGCGCCCCGCCAGCACCGCCGGCGGCGCCACGAGCCACTGCCCGCGGCACACATCGACCTTGGAGACGCCGACCAGGCCGACGGCACAGCGCTCGCCGGCCTCGCACAGCGCCACCTCGCGGCCCTGGGCGCGCAGGCTGCGCACG
>JALHOU010000458.1 GCA_022842825.1 Rubrivivax sp. | reverse complement strand
GCGATGGGAACGCGCGTGCGCATCACGGTCGTGCACGCGTCACCCGCTGTGCGCAGGCAAGCGCTCGATGCGGCCTGGTCGCGCCTGCAGGCGCTCGCCGACGCGATGAGCCGGTACCGCCCCGGCAATGCGCTGCAGGCCTTGGCCGAACAAGCCGGCAGCGGTGCCTGGCAACGGGTGCCCGAGCCGCTGCTGCAGGTGCTGCAGACGGCGCACCGCGCCTCCGACTTCACGGCGGGTGCCTTCGACGCCACGGTCGGCGCCTACCGCGACTGGCACTTCGAGCCGGGCGCGGCGCCGCGCGTCGTGGACGCGGCGGTGTTGCTGGCGCAGCGTGCGCGCGTGGACTGGCGCGCGGTCGAGCTCGACGTCAGGCGCGGCCTCGCGCGCCTGACTCGCCCGGGCATGGCGCTGGACCTCGGTGGCGTCGCGAAGCTGCCGATCCTGCACGCCGTGCTGCAGGCGCTTGACGCGCACGGCGTGGCGGATGCGATGGTCGACGGCGGCGGCGACGTGCTGTGCCGGGGGCGGCTGCTCGGGCGCGAATGGCGCGTCGGCGTGCGCGATCCGCGCTCGCCCGACCGCCTGCTGGGCGTGCTGTCGCTGGGCGATGGCGTCGTCGCCTCGTCGGGTGACTACGAACGCCGTTTCGAGCAGGACGGCCGGCTCTGGCACCACGTGCTCGACCCGGCTTCAGGGTGGCCCACGCGCGGCGTGCACGGCGTGGCGCTTTGCGCGCGCGACATCGACAGCGTCAATGGCCTGGGCCCGGCGATCATGGTGGCAGGGCTGCCGGCGGCACAAGCCTGGCTCGCCCGTCGGCCTCAGGTTGCGGCGATGGTGGCCACACCCGAGGGGCACTGGTTGACGCCGTCCATGGCCGCTCGCCTGCGGCCGCTGGCGGCCGGTTGATCCCGCGCGAGCGGCCGATGGCTGCCACCACCTTCGCGGCGCGTGGGCAGGCAGGCATCGGGCGGCGCCGCTGCGTGCTGGCCCTGGGCCTGCTCTGCGGCGCTCTGCGGGCGCAGTCGCCGGCGACACCAGTCGAAGAGGAGCGGGCGCAGGCCGTCGAGCGCGCCGCGTTCTTGCGGGCCCTGTCGCAGCGGGTGACCAAGTCCTACCTGATGCTGGCCCTGGGCATCGAACCGGCGCTGGGGGCGCGTCTTCTGGACGAGTCGCGCACCGCGTTCGAACGGCATCTGTCCTGGCTGCAGGGCGTGTCGACCTCCGCGGACTCCGCGCGTCGGCTGGCCGACGTCGGCGAACGCTGGTCCGAGTGCCGCGCGGTGTTGCAGCGGCCCGCCGACCGCGCGGGTGCGCAGGCGCTGTACCGGATCGGTGACGAACTGGAGTCGGCGGCACACCGCGTTGCCATCGCCCTCGAAGCGGCCTACGCGTCGACGGCCATCCGCGGCCTGCTGCTGGCCGGCCGGCTGCGCATGCTGTCGGAGCGCATGGCGAAGTTCTGGCTGTATCGCCATGGCGGTTTCAGCGCCGCGGCGGCCGGCATGGAACTGCACCTGGCGCGCGCCCACTTCACGGCGCTGCTCGTGCAGGTGGAGCGCCTTGATCTCGCGCCGCCTGCCGTCGCGGCCGCGGCCGTGCTCCGCCGGCACTGGCCGGCTTACGACGCACTGCTGCTGGCACCGGCACCGGGCAGTCCTGCCGAGTTGCTGCGCCGCAGTGAGCAGACCCTTGGCCATGCGCAGGATCTGGTGCAGGCCATGCTCGCCCCCCGCGTGGGTGCGGGCGCGCCCGCGCGCGAGGCTTCGCAGGCCGGCAGGCGCTGAACGGTCGTCGACGCGGTCTGCACCACGCCGGCCCGATCGACGAGGGTCCGGCAGCGACACCGCTCTGCGCGACCGGGTAACCGGGCCGGTGAGAATCGGCGCCATGGCCCGAGGCTTGCCGATCCGCCCTTCCGACCTGCAAGGCGCCGCGCGCCTGGCCACCGACGCCACCGCCGGCCTCACCGACCTTGTCGAGGCGCTGCACGAGCGCATCGCCCGCCTGCCCGGTGCGGCGCCCGCCACCCTGGACGGGCGCACCGGCGGCATCACCGGCCTGGTCTACAAGACGATCCGCGGCGTCACGCGCGTGGTGGGCGGCAGCATCGGGGCGCTGCTCGGCCAACTCGAGCCGGCGCTCGGGGCGGCGCGCCCGGTGCCGCAGCGCGAAGCACTCATCGCGGCGCTCAACGGCGTGCTCGGCGACTACCTCGCCGCCACGGGCAACCCGCTGGCCACGCCGATGGTGTGGCGGCGGCATGGCCAGGCGCTGGCGACCGACAGCGCGGCACGGGCCGCCGCCCTGCCGGATGCCGGCGCGGACGTCGTGGTGCTGATCCACGGCTTGTGCATGAGCGACCTGCAGTGGCAACGCGAGGGCCACGACCACGGCGCCGCGCTGGCGCGCGACCTCGGACTCACGCCGGTGTACCTGCTCTACAACAGCGGCCTGCACATCTCGATCAACGGGCGTGCGCTGGCGCAGCAGCTCGAGCAACTGCTCGCTGCCTGGCCGCAGCCGGTGCGGCGGCTGGTGCTGCTCGGGCACAGCATGGGCGGCCTGCTGGCGCGCAGTGCCGTGCACCACGGCTTGCTGGGCGGCCACCGTTGGCCCCAGGTGCTCGGCGACATGGTCTTTCTCGGCACGCCGCACCATGGGGCGCCGCTGGAGCGCGCCGGCCACTGGGTCGACATCGTGCTCGGCGCAACGCCCTATGCCGCGCCGTTCGCGCGCCTGGGCAAGGTGCGCAGCGCCGGCATCACCGACCTGCGCCACGGCAACCTGCTCGACGAGGACTGGGTCGGCCGCGACCGCTTTGCACGCGGCGCCGACCGCCGCCAGCCGGTGCCGTTGCCGGCCGGCGTGCGCTGCTACGCTGCCGCCGCCAGCCTGGGCCAGCCGGCGGGCGGCGTATAGGGCGCGCCGAGTGCGCCG
>JALHOU010000457.1 GCA_022842825.1 Rubrivivax sp. | reverse complement strand
ACGCCGCTCGATGCGGCGCGCCTGTCCGTCACCTCGCGCTGGTTCGTGATCTCCGGCCGCCTGCGCCTGGACGAGCGGGTCCTCGAGGAGCGCTCGCTGGTCGAGCGGCGCGATGCTGATGTGGTCGTGCGCCGGCGTGAACGAATCAACCTGTCCGAGCCGCGCTGACGGCCGCACTGACGGCCACAATACGCAGTCGCCTCCGGCCCAGCCCTAGCGCCACCCCCACTGCCCCGTCCCAGCCATGTCCGTCCTCGCCCTCGTCCTCGCGCCCCGGGACCGCATCGCGGCCCAGTCGGGCGGCGATGCCGGTGCCGGTGTGCGCGTGCCCGACGACTTCTCGTTCGTCTACAGCGCCGACGGCACCGTGGTCACCCAGGTGGGGCGCACGGCCGCCTCGCTCCTGCCCAAGGCCGACCGCGTCATCGTCGTGCTCGCCGACGCCGACGTGAGCTGGCACCGCATCAAGGTGCCCAAGGCGCCGCCGGCCAAGCTGCGCGCGGCGCTGATGGGCATGCTCGAGGAGACGTTGCTCGACGACGAGGGCGCGCTTCACCTGGTGCTGGCGCCGGGTGGCCAGGCCGGCCGCACCGGCTGGGTGGCGGTGGCGCACAAGCCCTGGCTCACGGCCGTGATCACGGCGCTCGAGGCCGCCGGCACCGACGTGGAGAAGGTCGTGCCCGCCAGCGCGCCGGTGGCGCAGCCGGTGGGCCACTTCTTCGTCGACGAGTCCGGCGATGGCAACCAGGGCAGCGTCTTCCTCGTCTTCGCGCGCAAGGACGGCGTCAACTGCGTCAACCTCGACGGCGCGCTCGCCAAGAGCCTGGTGGTGGGCGCCGGCGAACTGGCGCGCTGGACAGCCACTCCGGCTGCCGCGCCGCATGCCGAGCGCTGGCTCGGCTCGCGCGTGGCCGTGCTCACCGAGGCCGAGCGTGCCATGCTCGCCTGCCGCGGCGCCACCAACCTGCGCCAGTACGAGTTGGCGCCGCGCCATCGCGGCATGCGTGCGCTGCGCGAAGTGGGGCGGCGCTTCCTGTTGCCCGAGTGGCGCGCCGTGCGCTGGGGCCTGGGCGCGCTGCTGGCGATGCAGCTGTTCGGCCTGAATGCCTATGCCTGGCACCAGGAGCGCGTGCTCGAGCGCAAACGCGAGGCGATGAACGAGACGCTGCGCTCGGCCTTCCCCGGCGTGCGCACGGTGCTGGATGCACCGCTGCAGATGCAGCGCGAGACCGACCGTGCGCGAGCATTGGCCGGCCGCGCCGGCGAGGGCGACTTCGAGTCGCTGCTCGGGGCCGCCGCGGCCGCCTGGCCCGATGGCGCCGGCCCATCGACCACCGTCCGTTACGAGCCTGGCAAGCTGACCCTGGCCGCGCCCGGCTGGGGTGAGGCGCAGGTCAAGCAGCTGCGCGAGCGGCTCGCCGCCGCCGGCCTGGCGGCCGAGTTCGCAGAGGGGCGCGTGGTCGTGTCGCGCAGGGCAGGAAACCGATGAGCACCGACAACGAATCCTTCGCCGCCGCGACGCGGGCGCCGCGCGAGATGCTGCGCCAGTGGTGGCTGGGCCTGGCCCGGCGCGAGCGCCGGTTGCTCATCGCCGGCGCCACCCTCGTCGCCGTCGCGCTGCTGTGGTGGGTGGTGCTGGCGCCGCCGCTGCGCACCTTGCAGCGCGCGCCCACGCAGATCGATGCCGCCGAGACGCAGCTGCAGCTCATGCAGCGCCTGGCCACCGAGGCGCGTGAACTGCGCGGCGTGACGCCCGTGCCGGCCGACCAGGCCGGCAACGTTCTGAAGGCGGCCACGGCCCGCCTGGGCGACAAGGCGCGGCTGGCCGTGCAGGGCGACCGGGCCGTGCTCACCGTGGCTGGCGTCAGCAGCGTGGCGTTGCGCGACTGGCTGGCCGAGGCCCGCTCCGGCGCCCGCGCCCGCACCATCGAGGCCAACCTCTCGCGCGGCAGCACCGGCCTCACCGGCACCGTCGTCGTCGGCATGGGGGCCGGGTCTTGAAGCGCTGGCTCACCTTCGGCGCGGCGGTCGGCGCGCTCGTCGCGCTGGTCGTCTTCGCGCCGGCCGCGTGGCTGGCCGGCATGGTGGCCAGCCTCAGCTCGGGCTACTTCATGCTCAGCGATGCACGCGGTAGCGTCTGGTCGGGCTCCGCGGTACTCGTGCTCACCGGCGGCGAGGGCAGCCGCGACGCCAGCGCGTTGCCCGGGCGGCTGCAGTGGAACGTCGGCCTCGACGGCCTGGCCATCGGCGTGCGCCTGCGCCAGGACTGCTGCATCTCGGGCGAGCAGCGCCTGCGCATCGTGCCCGGGCTCGGGCGCTTGCGTGTCGAACTGCTGCCCTCGGGCAGCGGCGGCCCGCTCGGGCAGTGGCCTGCGGCCTGGCTGAGCGGCCTCGGCACACCCTGGAACACCTTGCAGCTCTCCGGCGCGCTGCAGTTCAGTACGCCCGGTATCGTGCTCGAATCGGCCAGCGGGCGCTGGACCTTCAGCGGCCGCGCCGATCTCGAACTGCAATCGCTGGCCTCGCGCATCTCCACCCTCGACATCCTCGGCAGCTATCGCCTCACCCTCGCCGGCGACGGCGCGCAGCGCGAGGGCACGAGTGTGTTGCTCACCACCACCGCCGGCGCCCTGCAACTCACGGGCAACGGTCAGTTCGCCGCCGGGCGGTTGCGGTTTCGTGGCCAGGCCAGCGCAGCGCCAGGTTCGGAGGCAGCCTTGAACAACCTCCTGAACATCATCGGGCGGCGCCAGGGCGCGCACGCCGTCATTTCGATCGGATGACCATGAAGCGACGCTTGCCCCACTCCCTCGGCCCGGCCTGGCCCAAGGCCACGCCCCAGGCGACGCTCAGGCGGCTGGTGTCCGGGGCCTGCCTCGCGGGCGCGCTGGCCGGCGCGCCGGTGTCGGCCCAGGCGCCTGCGAGCGCACCGGCCAGCGCCGCCCCACCG
>JALHOU010000456.1 GCA_022842825.1 Rubrivivax sp. | reverse complement strand
ACGCCGGTCGTGGCGCGCGGCCCGGACCTGCAGAAGTTGACCGCCGCACCCGAGGTGCCGGCCGGCCTGCCCGCCGACCTTCTGGCGCGCCGCCCCGACATCCGCCGCGCCGAGGCCGACTTGATGGCCGCCAACGCACGCATCAGTGAAGCGCGCGCGCAGTACTACCCGGGTCTGGTGCTGACCGCGCGATTCGGCGGCGAAAGCGCCGACCTCGCGGACCTGTTCAGCGCGCCGGCGCGCGTGTGGTCGATCGCCGGCAGCCTGCTGCAGCCGATCATCGGCGCCGGCCGCATCGGCGCGCAGGTGGATGCCGCGACCGCGCGCCGCCAGCAGGCGGAGCTGGGCTATGTGCAGGCGGTGCAGGCGGCCTTCCGCGACGCCCACGATGCGCTGGTCGCGCACCGCAGCGCGCGCGAAACGCTGGCCGCGCAGGACGAGCGCCGCGCGCAGTTGGTGCGCGCGCTGGAACTGGCCGAGGCACGCTACAAGAGCGGCTACTCGACCTACCTCGAAGTGCTGGATGCGCAGCGCAACCTGCTCGACGCGGAACGCGCGCACCTGAATGCCGCGCGCGACCGTCAGACGGCGCTGGTGGACCTGTACAAGGCGCTGGGCGGCGGTTGGGCGCCGGAAGCGTTCGAGCAGGCGGCGGCGGGCCGCTGACGCGTCGCCAGCGGCAGCGCGCCGCGAGCGGTGTCGAGCGCGGCCCGCCGAACCGCCCGCCGTCAGTTGCCGATGGCAGCGGGCGCGTCGCGGCCGGTGCCGATCACCGCTTCGCGAATCACCGCTTGGCAACGCTGGCCGCCGGCGGCAGCGGCTCCGGCACGCGGTTCTTCACTGCGGGGATCGACTGCAGGAACGCAAACACCGAGGCCAGGTCGTCGTCGGTCATGTGCCGGTACATCGGGATCGGCATCGGCGGCAGCACCTCGCGGCCGCGGCCCATGTGGCGACCGGTGCGGATCGTCTCGACGAAGTTGCGCAGCGTCCACTTGCCGAGGCCGGTCTCGCGGTCGGGCGTCAGGTTGGCGGTGAAGCTCACGCCCCACGGCCCGGCCCATGCCGTGTTGGTGGCGGATGCGGCGACGATCCACGGACCGTCGGCCTTCGGCGGCGGCGACAGCGCCATGCCCTCCGGGTGGCCGGACAGCATCCGGCTCAGGTCGGGCTCGGGGCCCTTGGCGCCCATCTTCCACGGCGTGTGGCAGTCGTTGCAGCCCGAGGTGGTGACGATGTAGCGACCACGCTCGACGGCGCTGGCGGCATGGCGTCCTTCGGGCGCGGCCAGCGGCGAAGCCGCCGGTGCGGCGGTCTGCGCACGCGGCGCGGCGAGCGGCACGGCCAGCGCAAGCAGCGCGCCAAGCAGCGCCGGACCGGTGAAGCAGCGGGGGGATGCGGGGCGATGGGTCATCGCAGTTCTCCTGGGTGATCGAGGCCGGCACGCAGGCGCGGCCTGGTTGGGGAAGGCGCTTCAGCGGCGGTCGAGCGCGACGCGCGACGCCGCCGGGTAAGCGGGAAGGTCGGTCTGGATCCAGCGCTCGATCAGCGCCAGCGCGTCGGCATCGGGCGTGCGCACCCCGAGCGGCGGCATGCGCGCGAACGGGTTGTCGGTGGTCATGCGCTCGGCGAGCACGCTTTCGTCGCGGCTGCCGGGCACCACGCGGGCGGCGGCGGCCGAGCCGTGCGCACGGAACCGGCTTGCGTGACCGAGCAGCGACTCGAGCGTGCGCTGCGCACTGCGCGCCGGCTGCGCCACGGACTGCGCGAGCGACAGATCGAGCGACGCGAGCGGCCCCGCGTCGTTATGGCAGTGGCCGCAGTTGCCGTGCAGGTAGCCGAGCGCGGCGCGCGTGGTCGCGGTGGCGGCAGCGACCCGTGGCGGCGATGACACCAGCGCCGTCGGCAGGCCGCGCAGCACGCCGCGCGACGCGAGCATGCCCAGGTCGGTCGCCGGCACAGACTCCGCATGCGGAGCGAGCGGGTCGCGGTCGGCCGACAGCTGCAGCGCGCTGACGCCGAGCACCGGACCGGCACCGGCGTCGTGGCAGGCAAGACAGTCGGCCCGCCCGGGCACGGCGTGCTGCGCGTCGCCGCCCACGGGTACGAGTGCGCCGTCTTCGGGCGCCAGGTCGGCCGCGCCTGCCTGCGCGTTCCACAGGTAGGTGGCGAAGTGCCACGTGCCGTCGGCGCGGCGCTCGACGAAGCGCGTTTCCACCGGCCGGCCGTCGGTCGGGCGCGCAAACTCCTTCCACAGCCGCGTGCCGGGCGGGAACTGCCAGGCATCGGCGTCGACGGCGTCGATCGTCGCGCCGGGCGGCAGCACCAGCCAGCGCCGCTTGAGCAGGCCGTCGGTCCATAGCGGGTACTGCGGCGAGAAGGCGATCAGGTCCGGCGCGAGTTCGCCGTCTGCGCCGTACAGGCCCGTCGCGGCCAGCGTCGGCGGCAGCGGCGCGGTGGCCGGTGTCGGTGCGCGATCAGGTGCCGCTTTCGGCAGCGGCAGTGCCAAGGCCCGCGGTTCGAGCGCCGCGGCGCCGAACGCGACGGCGGCAACGGTTCCGGCGAGGAGGATCAGGAGCTTCATGACGGCAGCGCAAACAGCGTGGATCGATGACGGACAGTGTCGTCATCGCCGCGATGCGCCGCATCGGCCCGAGGAGCCATGCCCGCCGGGCGCCGAGAGCCATGGCCGAGGATTACGTAAAACTGCGATACCAGGCGGCCGCCTGGCCGCGCGAGTCGACGCCGAGCTTGCCGAGGATGTTCGCCACGTGCCGCTTGACGGTGTGCAGGCTGAGGTCGAACACACGCGCGATCAGCTTGTTGCTGTCGCCGGCGGCAATGCGCGCCAGTACCTCAAGCTCGCGCGCGGTCAGCGGGTCGCTGCGTGCGCGCGGGGCGGCACCGGCGGTGTCGGTTGCTTCGCGGCGTTCGCCGCGCGCCGCGGCGAGCAGCGCCGCCCAGGCGCGCA
>JALHOU010000455.1 GCA_022842825.1 Rubrivivax sp. | reverse complement strand
GGGGCGGCGCCGGGCACGGCATCGCCGCGCAGGGCCGGCGCGGCCTGCTCCCAGCCGGGCAGCGCCGGGGACCACAGCGCGATCCCGTCGATGAAGGCCCCGCGCCGGCTCATCGGGCGTCTCCCCTGCCGCGCCCGAACACCAGCACGGCGTTGCTGCCGCCGAAGCCGAACGAGTGGCTCGCGGCGACGCGCAGCGGCCGCTCGCTGCCGGCGAGTGCGAGCCGCGCATCGACGCCATCGTCGGGCTCTTCGCAGCCGGTGCTGCCAGGCACGAGGCCATGCTGCAGGGCGAGCAGGCAGATGGCCGCCTCCAGAATGCCGGCCGCGCCCATCGTGTGCCCCGTGAGGCCCTTGGTGGCGCTGGCGAGGGTGCCGCGTCCGTAGCGGCGCGCCAGGAGCGCGGCCTCGACCTCGTCGTTCTTCGGGCTCGCGGTGCCATGCAGGTTGACGTAGTCCACGGCCTCGTCGGCCAGGCCGGCGCGCGCCAGCGCCGCGTCCAGCGCCAGCACGGCGCCGCGGCCCTGCGGGTGCGGGCTCGACATGTGGAAGGCGTCGTTGGCTTCGCCGTGGCCGAGCAGCAGCGGGCCGTGACCGGATGCGCCGCTGGCGGCGGCGGGCACCCCGGCCGCGCCAGCATCGAGCCGCTCCAGCAGCGCAAAGCCCGCCGCCTCGCCGATGCTGATGCCGTTGCGGCGACGGTCGAACGGCCGGCACGGCGTGGCCGACACCAGGCCCAGCGCCGCAAAGCCGTAGAGCACGCTCTGGCAGAGCGCGTCCACGCCGCCGACCACGACGGCATCGACGAGGCCGAGGTGCAGCCAGCGCTCGGCGACGGCAAAGACCTTGGCACTCGACGAGCAGGCGGTGGAGACGGTGAGCACCGGCCCCGCGAGACCCAGTGCCTCGGCCACGAACATGGCCGGGGCGTGGGGTGTGTTGAGGTGTTCGCTGCGCAGCGGCGCCGGAAAGCCGCCGTCGAGCGCGAGGTGGCGGTAGGCCGCTTCGGTGACGGCGATCGTCGCCGCCGAGGTGCCCAGGGCCAGGCCGACGCGCGGCGCGCCGTATCGGGCGACGGCGGCGCTTGCGGCTTCGATGAAGCCGTCGGCCACGAGTCCGAGCCAGGCCAGCCGGGTGGCGCGCGCGTCCCAGCGGGCGGCCAGTGTCGCGGGCAGCAGCGCATCGGCGTCGGCCCGGTCGAGCGCAGCCACCGACCCGACGAAGGTCTCGAGCGTGGGCTCGCCGTAGCGGTTGGGTGCCAGGCGCGTGCGGCCATCGCGCAGCGCCTGCAGCAGCGCGGCCTGGCCGAGCCCGGCGGCGCTGACGGTGCTGAAGGTGCGGATGCGCACCGGGTCCATCCGCGAGGGCACCGTCGTGGCCTGCGTGGCGCTCACGTGGTGTCCCCGCAGGCGGCGGGCGGCCCGGCGAGCAGGCCGCGCTGCAGCCAGCGTTGCCACAGCGCGCGCCAGGGGGGCCAGTCGTGCCCGCCGTCAACGACATCGCCGTGGCCCGGCGGCAGCAGTGCCTGCAGCGTGCGCTGCGCATCGACAAAACGGTCGTCGCCGCCGTAGCCGAGGTAGATCGACGGCCCGCTCGCGGCGCTGCCGATGCCGGGGCGCGCCAGCCAGCGCCACAGCGCGTCCTCGATCGCCGCGTGCGGCTCGCCCGGCGATGCCGGCGCCACCGGCAGCCGGCTCCACGCGAGCGGGCCGCCGGCCGCCGAGATGTCGCGCAGCAGCTCGCGGCGCCCCAGGTAGGGCGCGATGGCGAGCACGCCGGCGATCTCGTCGCCGTGGCGCATCGCGTAGGCGAGGGCGGCCAGTCCGCCGAGCGAGATGCCGACGAGCCAGGGGCGCGCGCCGCGGGCCTCGCCGCCGGGCTGCACGACGTCCTCGCGCAGCCGCTGCAGCAACTGGCCTTCGACGAAGTAGCCCAGGTGCGCGTCGGCCAGCAGCACCTCGCACGCCGGGGCGGCGCGTTGCAGGTCGGCGACGAAGCCTTCACTCACGAAGTCGTCGGCGCGGCTGTAGACCCCCGGCATCAGCACGCAGCGCGCGCGTGCGGGGCAGCGCGCCGCCACGCGGCGCACGGGCATCGGCACCGTCGGCGTGGGCCAGGAGGTGCAGCCGCTGGATGCCAGCCCGAGCCCGATTCCGAGTCCGAGCCCCGCCACGGCCCGCAAGAGGGGGCGGCGCCGGAGCGTGGCACGGACCATGGGGGGTGGGGTGGCAGGGGGAGGCGAAGGGTGGCTGGCGGCGGGCCTGGCAGCGGTCAGTACAGGCCGCCGTTGACCGAGATCACCTGGCCGGTGATGTAGCCGGCGCCCGGACTCGCGAGGAACCCGGCAAGCGCGGCCACCTCTTCCGGCGTGCCGGCGCGCTGCGCCGGCACGAGGCGCTTGATGGCCCCGGCGTCGAAGGCGCCACCCTGGCCGGCCGAGGCCGTGGCCATCGGCGACTCGATGATGCCCGGCGCAATGGCGTTCACCGTCACGCCGCGGCTGGCCAGCTCGATGGCCAGCGCCTTGGTGGCGCTGTTGAGCGCGCCCTTGGCCGCGGCGTAGTTGACCTGGCCGCGGTTGCCGGCCAGTGCGGCCACCGAGCTGATGTTGATGATGCGCCCCCAGCGCGTGCGCAGCATTGGCAGCGTCAGCGGCTGCGTGACGCGGAAGAAGCCGTGCAGCGAGACGTCGATGACGCCGTACCACTGCGCGGCGCGCATGCCCGGAAAGACGGCGTCGTCGTGGATGCCGGCGTTGTTGACGACGATCTGCACCGGCCCGCCGGCGAGCATCGACACGCAGGCGGCCGCCACCGTGGCGTCGTCGCCGAGGTCGAAGAGCACCGGCTCGGCCGTGCCGCCGTCGCGCGCGATGTCCTCGGCGAGCCGGCGCAGGGCTTCGGGGCGCGAATGCCCGTGCAGCAGCACGTGCGCCCCGTCGGCGGCGAGGCGGCGCGCGATGGCGCTGCCGATGG
>JALHOU010000454.1 GCA_022842825.1 Rubrivivax sp. | reverse complement strand
GATGCCGACCAGGACATGCGCTTCGTGCTGCGCGACTCGTACACGAGCGACCTCGAGCGCACGGACAAGAGCCGCAACCGCCTCTCGTCGCTGTACTTCGACTACAAGGCCCTGCCCGGTGGCTGGGGCGTACGGCTGGGGCGGCAGTCGCCGCAGGGGGGCGGCGTGCTCGGCCGCTTCGACGGCGCCACCGGCCAGGTGCTCGTGCATCCGGGCATCAAGCTCAGCGCCGTGGCCGGCCAGCCGGTGGACAAGTTCTTCTCCTCCAAGCGCCGCTTCTTCGGCGGCGCCATCGACGCCGACGGCCTCGTGCGCGATCTCGGGCTCGCGTTCTACGGCATCGAGCAGAAGATCGACGCGGAGATCGACCGGCGCGCCATTGGCCTGGAAGCGCGCTACTTCAAGGACGGCGCCTCGGTCTTCGCGCAGCTCGACCACGACCTCCTCTTCAAGACGATGAACATTGCCACCGTGCAGGGCACCTGGGTGTTTGCCGACGGCGGCGTGGTCAACGCCTTGTACGACAAACGCGCGCTGCCGCTGCTGGCCCTGGGCAACGCCCTCACGTTCGAGGACCCGGCACTGCCTGGCGTGCGCTTCGAGCGCATCGGCGACAAGCTTGCCACCACCACGCTGGCGGCGCTGCGCGATCAGGTGCGCGGCACGACACCGTTCGTCACGCAGGCGCAGCTCGGCTTCACGCGGCCGCTGGACACCACCTGGCAGCTCGGTGCCAACGTGCAGCTCACGAGCACGGGCGCCATCCCGCCGGTGCCGGGCGTCGCCGGCTACGAGAACGGCCAGCCGGCCAGCGGCAACCTCTACGCGCTCAACTTTCAGGTGGTGGCCGCCAACCTGCTGACGCAGCGCGACACGCACGTGTGGTCCACCACCGTGCTCAACGGCCGCTCGATCGAGGGCATGCTGCTGAGCTACAACCACTCGAGCTACCTCGGCCCGGCCTGGCAGCTCGAGCCTTCGCTGCAGTTCTACCGCGACAAGACGCCCGAGGGCAGCACCAACCAGCGCGTCACGCCGGCCCTGCGTGTCACCTGGCGCGGCATCAAGCCGTGGACGGTGGAGAGCAGCCTCACCTACGAGATCGGGCGCTCGACCCGGCTCTCGCCCGACCCCGCCGACCCGGCGCTGACGCTCACCACGCGCGAGTCGACGCGGCGCGTCAACTACCTGCTCGGCACGCGCTACGAGTTCTGAGGGCAGGTCGAACGCGGGCAGCGGGCGGAGGGGCGGGCGTGGAACTGTTGTGGATGTACGCAGCGCTGATGGCGCTGGCCTGGGGCGCCTACGTGTGGCGGCGGCGGCACGTGGACCGTCGCAGCCGCGCCGCGCTGCAGGCGTCGATCGAGGCCGGCCTGGCCGAGCCCCCCTCGCTGCACCCGGTGGTGGACCCGGGGCGCTGCCTCGGTTCGGCCTCGTGCGTTGCCGCGTGCCCCGAGGGCGCGCTCGGCATGGTCGGGGGCAAGGCGGCGCTCATCAACGCCTCGGCCTGCATCGGCCACGGCGCCTGCGCGGCCGCTTGCCCGCTCGATGCGATCAAGCTCGTCTTCGGCACCGAGCGGCGCGGCATCGAGATCCCGCGCCTGACGCCGGACTTCGAAACCAACGTGCCGGGCCTCTTCATCGCCGGCGAGCTGGGTGGCATGGGCCTCATCCGCAAGGCCGCCGAGCAAGGGCGGCAGGCGATGGAGGCCATCCGCAAGCGCCGAAGCTCGCGGGGGCCGAACGGTGCCCTGTCGCAGGACCGGCCCGAGTACGACGTGATCATCGTCGGCTGCGGCCCGGCGGGGCTGTCGGCCGGGCTCGCGGCGATGGAGCACAAGCTGCGCTACCTGCTGCTCGAGCAGGAGCCTTCGCTCGGCGGCGCCGTCTTCCACTACCCGCGCCACAAGGTGGCGATGACGGCGCCGGTGAAGCTGGCGCTCGTCGGCACGATGCGCTTCACCGACGTGCGCAAGGAGAAGCTGCTCGAGTTCTGGCAGGGCGTGGTGAAGCGCACGGGCCTGCAGATCCGCTTTGGCGAGTGCATGGAGAACATCAGCCGCGAAGGCGAGGGCTTCGTCGTCAGCACGGCGCGCGGCAGCCATCGCGCGCGCAGCGTGCTGCTGGCGATGGGCCGGCGCGGCACGCCGCGCAAGCTGGGCGTGCCGGGCGAGGACAGCCCGCAGGTCGTCTACCGCCTCATCGATCCGGCGCAGTACGACGGCCAAGCGGTGCTCGTGGTGGGCGGTGGCGACAGCGCGCTCGAAGCGGCCATCGCGCTCGCGGAACGGCCGGGCACGCAGGTGACGCTGTCGTACCGCAGTGCGGCCTTCTCGCGCGTCAAGGCGCGCAACCGCGACGCGCTGGCGGCGTTGCGGAAGGCGGGGCGCGTGGCCGTGGAGCTGGAGTCGAACGTGCTGGCCGTGGAGCACGGGCAGGTGCGCCTGCACACCTGCCAGGGCGAGCAGGCACTGCGCAACGACGCCGTCATCGTCTGCGCGGGTGGTCAGTTGCCGATCGGCCTGCTGCAGCGCGCCGGCGTCGCCTTCGACGTGCACCAGGGGCAGGTGTCGGCGCGGCCCGCCGCCGGCCCGCGCGTTGGGGCTGGATGACGGTGCAGGCGAGAGGCCGCGGCTAGCGATGCCTTGGCTCCGGGTTGATGCGGTGGGTGACGGTCCGTGGCATGCGCCACGAATCGGGGGTGGGTCACCCCCCGGCAATGAGGTGTGCGTGGCGGGCTGGCTCGGCGTCGCGGTCCGGATAATCGTTCGCAGACAACGCCCCCCAGTGACGCCGGCACACCCGGCGCGCGAGGGCGGCGGCAGCGCGAGGTCGTCACGACATGAGAACGAACAGGGAGCTTGACGCTCGGCGTCGCCGCATTCTGCAGACGCTGTGGGTGACCACGATGGCGTCGACGCTCGCCGCCTGCGGCGGCGGGGGCGGAGACGCGCCCGCGCCCGGCCCCGTGCCGCCCTCGCCGCCG
>JALHOU010000453.1 GCA_022842825.1 Rubrivivax sp. | reverse complement strand
CACGAGCAGGTCGCTCTGACGCTCGGCCTGGCTGGCCAGTGCCGCGGCGCCGTCGGGCACCGCCAGGACCTCGTAGCCCGCGCCGCGCAGGTTGAGGACGATGAGGTCGCGGATGTCCGTCTGGTCCTCGGCCACCAGGATGTGCGGGCCCGACGCCGACGGCAGCGAGGAGGGGTGGCTGAAAACCATGGGAATGTCGGTCGGGCGGCGGGTCGTTGGCCTTACCGGCCCGGCGGTGCGGCGGTGCGAATCCGACAGCGCAATGTGATCTGGCTGTGATCTTCGGTGATCAGGCCGCGAGGCGGGCGCGGAACAGTGTAGCCATCGACGCGCCGAGGGAATCCCCCCCACTCGGCACCCACTTCGCCTAAGCACCCTGCCCCCACCGCCATGCCCGCCCGCCGGCCCACCCCGCGTTCCCTGTTCGCCACCCTGGCCGCGGCGCCCGCCCCTGCCGCCACGGCGCGCGGCGCGAGAGCGGCCCTTGGAGCGACCCCGGCTGCGGCAACCCCCGATTGGTGTGCGCTCGTCGCCGAGCGCGCGGCCCTGGTGCGCTTTGCGCGCCGCCGCCTGCTCGACCCCAGCCTGGCCGAGGACCTCGTGCACGATGTCTTCGAAGCGGTCGTCTGCGGCCGCGCCCGCTTCGACGGCCGATCGTCACTGCGCACCTGGCTCACTGCCGTGCTCAAGCACAAGATCGTCGACCTGGTGCGTGCTCGGCAGGGGCACGAGAGCCTGGACGCCCGCAGCGGCTGGGGCGTCGAGGGCGACGCCGAGACGGCCCTGGAACTGGAGTGCCCGCAGCCGCGTCCCGACGAGGTGGCCGAGCAGCGCGAGCGGCTGGCGCGCACACTGGGGCGCATCCGCGCCTTGCCCGACACCCTGCGCCATGCCTTCGAGCGCCGCGTGCTCGCCGACGAAGACAGCACCGACGTGTGCCGCGAGCTCGGCATCAGCGAGAACAATTTGTTCGTGCGCCTGCACCGCGCCCGGTCGCTGCTGCTCGCCGCGTGACGGGACGCCGGATCGGCCGGCGTGAATTCGTCACCCGGGCGCGCTTGCGTACCGGCACGGTGGGGTGCTGGCGCGCGACAACGGTGGCCGAGCCGGAAGTCGGCTCGCCCTCCCCTCGGTCGAACCCCGGGCGCCTCGCGTCCTCACCAGGCCTGGCCGCGCCACCAGACCTGCAGCACATGTCGCCGGCTGGCCCGGTCGCTCCACCATCCCGCACCAGCACCGAGCTGGTGGTCGGCGTCCAGCTGCCACTGCAGCGACGCATTCGCGCCGAGGATGCGGCCGGGGGCAAAGAACTGCGCCGTCGGTTCGGCACGGCCGGCGGAGACCGTGGCCATCGTCTGCCACGGGCCGCGCCGATAGAGCCAACCGGCGGTGGCCAACCGGGCGTCGCCGCCGACAGGATGGCCGAGCGAGAAGCCCTGCTGCGTGTAGCCCTGTGCGTAGATGAAGTGCCGGTAGGCGGCGAGCGGCCGCGGGTCGCCGGAGACGCGCCCGGCCAGCAGGTCGGCGAACTCGGCGAAGAAGCGCAACGCGCCCGCCTCGGTGGGCACGCGCGCGTCAACCCCCAGCAGCACCATGTTGCGGCTGGGCAGGTGACCCGCCTCGTCCTCGCCGACGACCTGGGTGTAGATCGAGGTCTGCGATGCCGGGTCGAGCAGCCAGCGCAGGTCGACGCCGGCGAGCTGGTTGCCCGGTTCGTTCTCGGCCGTGATGCCGCTGAAGCCGACGTTGTCGTTGCCCAGCAGGGCGTTGAGCAGCGAGCTCGTGCTCTCGTCCCGCCCACGGCCGCCCCACTGCATCGTGCGCGACAGGCCGATGTCGAGGCGGCGGGTCGGCGACAGCTGCGCGCGCATGCCAATGATCGTGGGCCGGGCCGGCTCGCGGTGGCCCTGCAGGCGACCGACGAAGACGTCGGCCCCCCAGGGCCCGAGCCACGACAGCCAGGGGCTGTCACTGGCCTGCACGACCGCACGCCGCCAGCCGAGCGCCGGGATCGCCGGGGCGGCGCCGTCGAGGATGAGGCTGCCCGCCCAACCCGGACCCCAATGCCGCCGCTGCACCGAGGCGTAGAACTCGCTGTGCACGGCTTCGCCGAGCTCGTACGCGATGGCGCTGCCCTCGAAGCCCAGGCGCGGCTCGCGGCCTTCGTGCCAGGTCAGCCCCGGCTGCCAGCGCCATGGGCCGCGCGCCGCTGCGGCAACTTGTAGGCGCAAGCCTCCAAGGCCCGGCAGTTCTTCGCCGATGAGCGCGGGCTCGCTGGCGCGCCAGCCGCCCGCCGCCAGCGTGACCCCGGAGGGCGGCATCAAGGGGGTCAGCGTACTCCAGGGGAGGTCCTGACTCGCGCGGTCGCGCGCTGTCGCATGCAGCAGCGACGGGCCGGCGTGCGAGGCGCTGGCCGCGAGGCTCAGTACAAGCCAGATGAGAGCAGCGAGGCTGCCTCGGCGTCGGCAAGACATCGTGGTCCGGCGGGCTCTTGTTGTTGCCGGGCCGCTGGCGCACCCGGTGTCCGCGCGCGCTGCTCCCCTACGAGATGGTGGCCTGGGGCGGAATCGAACCACCGACACGCGGATTTTCAATCCGCTGCTCTACCAACTGAGCTACCAGGCCAAAGCCAGAGATTATAGAGGGCCGACATGCGGCCCCGGGCGGCCGCCACGGCCGGGATGGCGAGGGTCGCGCTCAACCGCCGTTGCGCTTGTTGCGCGTGAGATCAACGCCGAGCTGCTTGAGCTTGCGGTACAGGTGCGTGCGCTCCAGCCCCGTCTTCTCGGCCACGCGGGTCATCGAGCCGCCCTCCTTGGCCAGGTGGAACTCGAAGTAGCTCTTCTCGAAAGCGTCGCGCGCCTCGCGCAACGGACGGTCGAGGTCGAAGCTCTGCTCGGCCAGGGGCCCGCTCGGCGCGGGCGCCGCGACCGCACCGCCGTGCGGGCTGGCAGCAGCGCCGGCGGCCGCCTCGTAGCCGCCGTCGCCGCGTCC
>JALHOU010000452.1 GCA_022842825.1 Rubrivivax sp. | reverse complement strand
GGCCCGCGCGCCTGGCCTTCGCCGCGCCGCCAACGCGGCGCAGCGGGCCGCTGGAGCCCGAGGTGCTCGATCGCATCACGCGCGCGCTGCGCCTGCCGGCGGGCACGGTGCGCGACCACCAGTGGGTCGACAACGGCCCCGGCTGGGCCGCCGTGCTGCTGGACAGCGCCGAGCGCGTGCTGGCGCTGCGGCCCGACTGGCCGGCGCTGGGCGACCTGAAGCTCGGCGTCGTCGGTCCGCACGGCGCGGGCGCCGAAGCCGCCTTCGAACTGCGCGCCTTCATCGGCGGCGGCATGTTCGAAGACCCGGTCACGGGCAGCCTCAACGCCAGCGTCGCGCAATGGCTGATGCGCACCGGCGTGGCCGGCGGCGCCTACGTCGCGGCGCAGGGCACGGCGCTGCGGCGTGCCGGCCGCGTGCACGTGCATCGCGAGGGCGACGACATCTGGGTCGGCGGCGACGTCGTGCGCTGCGTGCAAGGGGAACTGAGCCTTTGACGAAGGGGACGGTACCGCCGCCACGGTCGGCAGATGTCGCCGCCAAGGCCGAGGCCACTGCCGCGGTCGCGGCCGAAGTCGACCACCTCGTCATCGCCGCCGCCACGCTCGAGCAGGGCGTGGCGTGGTGCGAGGCGACGCTCGGCGCCACGCCCGGACCGGGCGGCAAGCACGCCCTCTTCGGCACGCACAACCGCTTGATGAAGGTGGAGAGCGAGGCCTTCCCAGGCGTCTACTTGGAGATCATCGCCCTCGACCCGAATGCTCCGGCGCCGGCCCACCCGCGCTGGTTCGGTCTCGACGAGGCAGCCACGCGCCAGCGTGTGGCCCAACACGGCCCGGGCCTGCTGCATGTCGTGGTGCGCACGGCGGCGCTCGATGCCCGCCTCGCGGCTTTGGCGGTCGAGGGCATCGATGCCGGAGAGGCCCTGGCGGCCTCGCGCCAGAGCACCGAGGGGCTGCTGCAGTGGCGCATTGCCGTGCGGCCCGATGGCCGGTTGCTGCACGGCGGGGCGCTTCCGACGTTGATCGAATGGCAAGGGCCGCACCCGACGCGGGCCATGGCGACGTCCCTGGTGCGGCTGCGCGAGCTCACGCTCGGCGGCCTGCCGCATCCAGCCGTCGCCGCGCTCGGTCTGGGCGGCGTGCGCTTCGTGGCACAGTCGCCGCCTGCCCTGCGGGCGACGTTCGACACGCCACGCGGCCCGGTGACCCTGGAGAGTGCATGACCGAAGAGCTGTTCCGAGAGGATGCGACGCTGCTCGAGTGCGAGGCGCGCATCGTCGCCGCCGACGAGATGGGCATCGAGCTCGAACGCACCGTCTTCTATCCGGTGGGCGGCGGCCAGGCGGGCGACGCCGGCCGGCTCGTGCTCGCCGACGGCACCGCGCTCACGATCGCCGACACGCGCAAGCACCCCGACCGCGCCGGCGTGATCGTGCACGTGCCGGGCGTGGATGCCGACCCAGCACTGCGCGGCCGCTTCGCGCCGGGCGCCACGGTCACTGCGATCGTCGACGCCGCGCGGCGCCGCGCGCACATGCGCTTCCACACCGCGACCCACCTGCTGTGCGCGCTCGTGCCGCACGCGGTGAACGGCTGCTCGATCACCGCGGGTTACGCGCGGCTCGACTTCCACATGAACGAGCCGCTCGACAAGGAAGCGCTGACCGCCGGCATCGCGCGCTACGTGGCCGGTGCGCACCCGGTGCGCCACCGCTGGATCAGCGAGGAGGAGCTCGATGCCAACCCGGGCCTCGTGCGCAGCATGAGCGTGCAGCCGCCGCGCGGCCTGGGCCGGGTGCGGGTGCTCGAGATCGAAGGCGTCGACCTGCAGCCTTGCGGTGGCACGCACGTGGGGAACACGCGCGACGTGGGCGCGGTGGTGGTGACCAAGATCGAGAAGAAGAGCGCCATGACGCGGCGCGTCGTGCTCGGCTTTGCCGAGCCGGCGGCCGGCTGAACGCGATGCCGAGCCATCACAGCAGAACGAAGACCACGAACCGAGGAGCTGGAAGATGAAGTTGAAAATCGCTGCGCTATGGCTGATGGCCTGGGCCGGTGCGGTGCCCGCGCAGGACAAGGGCAGCGTCAACATCCTGTGCAGCGTCGAGCTCGAGTGGTGCGCGCTCATGTCCAGCACCTTTGAGAAGGAGACGGGCGTCAAGGTCAACATGATCCGCAAGAGCACCGGCGAGGTGCTCGCGCAGCTCAACGCCGAGCGCGCCAATCCGAAGAACGACCTGTGGTTCGGCGGCACCGGCGACCCGCACCTGCAGGCGGCCGAGCAGGACCTGACGGCGCCGCACGTCTCGCCGCTGGCGCCGCGCCTCCAGGACTGGGCGCGCGGGCTCGCGGCGGCCTCCGGCAACCGCACCGTGGCGGTGTACCTGGGGCCGCTGGGCATCGCCTACAACCCCGAGGTGCTGGCGCGCAAGAAGCTGCCGGTGCCGCAATGCTGGAAGGACCTCGCCAAGGCCGAGTACCGCGGCGAGGTGCAGAACTCCAACCCCAACAGCTCGGGCACGGCCTACACGGCCATCGCCACCTTCGTGCAACTGTTCGGCGAGGAGGCCGCCTTCGACTACATGAAGGCGGTGCACCGCAACGTCTCGGAGTACACGCGCTCGGGCGCAGGCCCGGTCAAGAACGCGGCGCGGGGCGAAACCGGCATCGCCATCGGCTTCCTGGCGCTGGCCGCCGGCGAGATCAAGCAGGGCCTGCCGCTGAAGACGCTCGTGCCCTGCGAGGGCACGGGCTACGAGATTGGCGCCATGAGCATCGTCAAGGGCGCGCGCAACCTCGACAACGCGCGCCGCTTCTATGAATGGTCGCTCACCGCGCCGGCGCAGGCGCTGGCGGCGGCGTCGGGTTCGTTCACGATCCCTTCGAGCAAGGACACGCCGCTGCACCCGCAGATGCCGCCGGCGGCGCAGATGAAGTTCGTCGACTACGACCTGAAGAAGTTCGGCTCGAAGGAGGAGCGCACGCGCCTCATC
>JALHOU010000451.1 GCA_022842825.1 Rubrivivax sp. | reverse complement strand
CTGGTGATGGTCGCGCTGGCGCTCAACCTCGCCGCCGCCATCGTCGTGCACCCGGCGTTCCGGCGCCGCTTCGCGCTGCTGGTGGCGCACCTGGCGCTGCTGGCGCTGGTGCTGGCCGCCGGCCTCGGGCGACTGCTGGCGCTGGACGGCCGCTTCGAGCTCACCGAAGGCGTGCCCTTCGACGGCCAGCTGCTCGACCGCGCCAGCGGCGCGCTGCACCGCGAGCGCCTGGGCCAGCTGCGCTTCACGCACCACGGCTTCGAGATCGACTACGCGCCGGGGCGCAAGCGCGGCGCGACGCGCAACGCGGTCAGCTGGGTCGACGCCGGCGGCCGCGTGCAGCGGGCGGTGATCGGCGACCACGTGCCGCTGGTGCTGGACGGCCACCGCTTCTACACGAGCTCGAACAAGGGCTTCGCGCCGTTGCTGCGCTGGGCACCCGAGGGGGGCGAAGCCGTGCGCGGCGCCGTGCACCTGCCGAGCTTTCCGATGCACGAGCTGCGCCAGTCGCGCCCGTGGATGTTGCCCGACGGGCGCGAGGCCTGGGTGATGCTCGCCTTCGACGAGGCGCTGATCCCACCGGAAGCACCCGCGCGCTTCCGCCGGCCCGAGGTGCACCGCCTCGTGCTGAGGCTGGGCGCCGAGCGGCATGAGCTCACGCCCGGTGCCTCCGTCGCCGTCGCCGGCGGCGTGCTCACCTACGAGGGGCTTTCCACCTGGATGGGCTACCGCGTCGCCTATGACCCGACGCTGCCATGGCTGCTGGTGTCGTCTTTGCTGGCGGCGCTGGCCCTGCTGTGGCACTACGTGGCAACGTTTCGCGCCGCCGCGCGGGCGGCGGGTGCTGCGGGCACGGCCGGTGCCGCAGGTGCCTTGGGTGCCTCGGGTGCCGCGAGTGCCGTGGGCGAGGCGGCCGTCTTGACGACCGGCGCACCCGCCGCCGCCCCGCCGGGGGCAACGCCAGTTTCGGCCGCACGCCGCATGGAGTGGGTCGATGGCTGAGGGCTGGCTCCTGCAGGCGGCACTCGGCAGCTACGCGGCCGCCTGGCTCGCGCCGCGCCGGCATGGCGCGTGGGTTGGCGCCGCCGCGGCGCTGGCGCTCGTGCTGCACACGGCGGCCCTGCTGTGGCGGTGGCACCAACACGGCCACGGCCCCTTCACGACGATGCACGAGGTGCTCAGCTCCAGCCTCTGGAGCCTGGCCCTGGTGCTGGCACTGGCCGCCTGGGGCGTGGGCGAGGTGCGGCAGGCCTGGCGCGTCGTGGCCCCGGTGCTGGCGGTGCTGGCCGCCTGGGCCCTTTGGGCACCGGCCGGTCGCGGGCACTTCCTGCCCACCTACGCCACGCCGCTGCTCTATCTGCACGCGGTGCTGGGCAAGGCGTTCCTCGGGCTGCTGCTGGTGGCGGTGGCACTCTCGGGCGTGCCGTTGCTGCGGCACCTGCGGCGCAACGCCGGCTGGCTGGCGGCGGCCGGCACCGACCGCCGGCTCGACGAGCTGGCGCATCGCTTCGCCGCGTTCGCGCTCGTCGCCGATTCGCTGATGCTGGTGGTGGGCGCAGCGTGGGCACAGGACGCCTGGGGCCGCTACTGGGCCTGGGACCCGCTGGAGACCTGGGCCTTCGCGACCTGGCTCGGCCTCGTCGCCGCGCTGCACGCGCGCGCCACACTGCGGCCGGCGGCCTGGGTGCACGGCCTGTGGCTGGCGGGCGTCTTCATCGTCGCCTTCCTCACCTTCTTCGGCGTGCCCTTTGTCAGCACCTCGCCGCACAAGGGGGCGCTGTGAGGTCGGCCGCGATGCGCGCGGTACCCCCGCGCGGGCGGCGGCGGGCGGCGGCGCTGCTCACGCTGGCGTTCATCCTGGCCGGCGGTGCGGCGCTCGATGGGCGCAGGCCGCTGCCCGCGCCTTCCGATGCCGCCGCCGCAGGAGGCTTGGTCGCACCTTCGCCGCAGGCGCCGCACCCGGCACATCCAGCGCACGCGTCGCGCGCGGCGCACGCGCTGCCGGCCTCCCCGCCGATGCCGCATGCTTCCGAAGTGAAGCGCCGCTTCGACGAGGCGGTGGTGATGCTGCATGCCCGCCAGCACGAACACGCGCTCGTCGCCCTGCACCGCGTGCTCGCCCTCGCGCCGACGATGCCCGAGGCGCACGTGAACATGGGCTATGCCCTGCTCGGGCTCGGCCGCACGAAGGAGGCGCGCGACTTCTTCGACAGCGCCATCGCGCTGCAACCGCGACAGGCCAACGCCTACTACGGGCTGGCGCTGGCCTGGGAGGCCGTCGGTGACCTCGCGATGGCCACCGGCGCGATGCGCAGCTACCTGCACCTGGCCGGCGACGAGCGCCCCCAGCACCTGCGCCGCGCGCGCGCCGCGCTGTGGGAGTGGGAGCAGGTGCGCGCGGGCGCAGCGTCGGCGCCGGCCGGCCCGCGCGCGCCCGCGGCAACGGCTGGCCGCTGAATTGCTTGGGGCCAGGGCATGAACGTTTGGTCCGCGCCCGGTCTCCAGCGTCCGCCGGCTCCGCCCCTGCTGCCAGCCGAGCGGCGCACCGCGCGCCGATGCCTAGCGTCGCCGGGCCTGCTTCGCGCGGCGGCCCTGTGCGCCGTGGCCCTTCCCAGTTCCGGGAAGGCGTTCCCGCGCCCGGCAGCGCTTCCGGCGCCGTGGAGGGCACGGCCGTGCTGATGTTCTGGATCGTCGTCGCGCTCTTCCTGGCCGGCGCCCTGCTCCTGCTGTTGCCTTCCTTGCTGCAGGCCCGCTCGGGCGGCCTCAGTGCGGCGGCGGTGGGGGCCATCGTGCTCGACGACCAGCGGCGCGAGGTCGACGCCGATGTCGCCGCCGGCTGGCTCGACGCGCAGCGCGCCCGCGAGACACAGGCCGAGCTCGACCGCAGACAACGCGAGGACGGCCTGGCCGCCGTGGCGCCGGTGGCCTCGCCCGCCACCTCGCCCGACGCCGCGCAGCGGCCGGCCTGGCGCAGTGCCCTGGTCATCGCCCTCTTCATCCC
>JALHOU010000450.1 GCA_022842825.1 Rubrivivax sp. | reverse complement strand
CCCAGGCGCCCGAGGGCGAAGCGCGCGACTCGCGCATGGCCACCCGCGCCCGCGGCAGCCGTGTCGTCATCGGCGCGCCGCACCAGCTCCAGCGCCTCGGCGGCCTCGAGCAGGCGCGCCATGCCGTCGTCGGGCAGGCCGGCCGCACCGGCGAGCTGAAGCAGGCCCTGCGGCCCCGCGGCCAGCCGGTCGAACAAGCGCAGCTTCACGCACGCGAACAGCACCTGCGAGTAGACGAACCCGGCCATGAGGTCGAACAGCTCGCCGGCCTGCCGGCGCGCCAGTGCACGCGTGCCCGGCCATCGGCTCGCCTGGTCGCGGAAGACCGGATCGGCGAGCCAGCGATCGCGCCGCTGCAGCCAGCGTTCGCGCAGCGGTCGGGCGGCTCCGAGGGCGGCGGTCATGGAAGAAGGCGTCGGTTGAGCATCGGTCCGCAGCGCCCCGGCCCGCTGGCACGGGAGCCGCCCGTCAGGCGGCGCTGCGCTCCCGGGTGGCCGCGCAGCGGACCACCAGGGCCGGCGGCAGCAGCCGCTCGGCCTCGGCGCGCAGCAACTGCCGCAGGCCCGTGGAGCCGGGGCCGGCCGGCACGGCCGCTGCCGAACGCTGCACCAGCGTGTCGAAGTGCGTCAGCGCGCCGGCCATGCCCATCGCGGCCACGGCGTTGGGGCGGCCGAGCTTGTGGTCGCGCCCGACCGGCTTGCCCAGCCACTGCTCGTCGGCGGCGACGTCGCGGATGTCGTCGGCCACCTGGTAGGCCTCGCCCAAGTGCTCGCCGAACTCGCGCCAGTGCTGCGGCTGCCCACCCGCGGCGAGCGCGCCCATCTCGGTGGCGGCGGCGAACAGCGAGCCGGTCTTCGCGCGCTGGTAGTCGGGCAGCGCCACCCAGTCCTCGCACTCCCAGGCCTGGCCGGCCACGATGCCGAAGGGCGCGCCGACGCGCGCCGCGAGCACGCGCATCAGCGCCGGCAGGCGGCGCGCGGAGGCCCCGGACGCCTCGGCGGCGTGGCCCAGCAGGTCGAAGGCCGCGACGATGAGGGCGTCGCCGGCCAGCACCGCGATGCGCTCGCCGAACTTCGCATGCACCGAGGGCAGCCCGCGGCGCTGCGCCGCGTCGTCGAAGCACGGCAGGTCGTCGTGCACGAGCGAGGCGCAGTGCATCAGCTCGATCGCCGCGGCGGCGCCGTCGGCCAGCGGCGGCGCCTCGTCGCCGCAGGCAGCGGCGACGGCAAGGCAGAGCTGCGGCCGCACGCGGGCGCCGCCGGGGAACACGGCGTGCCGGATGGCCGCGGCCAGGCGAGGCGCCGCGCCGCGCGCCTCGCAGGCGCCGACGGCGGTTTCCAGGGCACGATCGATGCGTTGCTGGATGGACATCACGCGACTCCGCGAGGACTTGATGCGGAGGTAATGTGTACGTGACGATTATTAGTGTCAATAGGACTAGACACTCGGTGCCGTTTCGGCACACACTGGTTCGTCGTCGGCGCTGCGCGCCGCGCTTCCAGGCACCCCCATGGCCCTGTCCCATCGCCATGCCCCGGCACAACGGCGTGCCTCGGGCGGATCCGCCCACTCCGCCCGCCCCACCCACGCCGCGAGCGCCGCGGCGGCCACCACCCGCACGGCCGCCAGCGGCGAGCCCCCGGCGTGGCGCCGCCTCGTGCCGGCCGCCGACACGGTGTGGGCGCTCGTCGCGCTCACAGCGGCCCTGGCGGTGTTCGCGGACTTCGCCGCCACGTTCTGACGCGGCCGGCGTACGCGCCGCGGCGCGCCACGGATCGCGGGCCCTTCAGGCGCCGGCGTCCGCGCTCTCGCAAGGGTGCCCGGCGTGCGCCCGGCTCCGCCCTCCGAGCGTTGGTTGCAGGGCCACCAGCGCCTTCCAGACGCCGACCGCATCTTCCTCGTGCATCAGGTGCCCGAGGCCGGCCAGGCGGGTGAGCCGCGCGGCCGGCACCAGCGCCCGCACGCGCTCGGCTTGCGCCGGAGGCAGCGTGCGGTCGCCCTCGCCCACCAGCAGCTCCAGCGGCACGCGCAGCCGCGGCAACCCGTGCGCGAGCGGCTGCAGGTCCCACGAGGCCATCATGCCGAGCGCACCCGCCACGTGCGAAGGGTCGCGCACGAGCCGCCCGTAGAGGGCCTGCCCCACCGCGTCGAGACGCGAGCCCGTGCCTTGCAGCAGGCGGCGCAGCACCACCGGCTGCGCCGCGTGCCAAGCAAAGAGGTGCGGCACGAGCGGGTTGAGCGCCAACCAGCGCGCCAGCGGCGAGAACAGCGTGCCGGCCGACCCTTGCAGCGGCAGCAGCGCGCCATTCAAGGCCACCAGCGCCCGCGGCGCGATGGCCTCCTGCAGGACCATCTGCACCGCGACGGCGGCGCCGGCCGAGTGCCCGATCACCCAGCGCGGCCGCCGCTGCAGCGCCTGCAGCAGCGCCGCCACGCCCGCGGCCATCGCAGGCAGTGTCAGCTCGCGCCGGCCCTCGGCGCGCGTGAAGGCATGACCCGGCAGGTCGGGCGCGATCACCTCGTGCTTGCGCGCCAGCAGGGGCGCGAGGTGCCGCCACGAGTGGGATGAAGCGCCGGTGCCGTGCAGAAGCAGCACCACGGGGCGCTCGGCCTCGGGCGCGACCTGCCCCGGCTGGCCCACCCGCTCGGCCGGCCCGGCGCCCAGTTGCTGCACGTGCCAGCGCCAGCCGCCCGCCGAGACGAAGCGGCTCGCCCCTGCGTGCGGCCAGAACGGCGCGTCGCGCGACCAATCCAGGGGCTGCGGGCGGTGCATGGTGGCCGGGCCAGGCGCTGCGCGCGGCGGCTCAAGCGCCGAGCTGGCGCACCGCCGCCGAGAGCAGATCGGCCCGCACATGCGGCAGCGGCAGGTACCGCGCATGCAAGGCCGCGGCCAGCCGCGACGCGGCCTCGGCCGGGCGTGGCGAGGTGTCGATGAGCAGCGTGCGCGCACCCCGCGCAGCGAGCCGCCGCGCCGCGACGTGCGCGTCGGCCTCGGCCTGCGCACGCCCCGC
>JALHOU010000449.1:603-3047 GCA_022842825.1 Rubrivivax sp. | reverse complement strand
CCAGAGCCGCAGTACGCGCGGACCTGCCCGCAGCGGAGCGGCCATGTAGGCGGATCCTTCCGCTGGGGCGGCTGATAGGGCCGCGGTGGGGATCGATGCCGGGCCAGAGCGGGCAGTGCTCCGGACTGCAGGAGCGCCCTGTGGCTCCGGCAGGCCGGACGGGCTTCTTGCGCCCGTCGACTTGCGCTGCGCGGGCAGGTTGTTCTGTAGGGCGTTGTAGTAGTTGCCCGAGACCGAGTCGCACTTGACGCCTTCGGGCGCCTTGCAGGCGTACTGCGATGAACCATCCAGGCCGGTGATGCTGGAGCAGCCGGCGAGCAGTGCTGCGCAGATCGAAATGACGCCGACAGCCGTCGGGTGGATGCGGAGCTTCATGGCGATTTCTCCTGGACTGGCGCGGTCCCGGCCGACGCCTGCGCCCCGCTTCGTCCCGTGGCCGCGGCGAGTCGGCGTTCCACTTCCTGCGCATCCACATAGCCGTCGGTGCGCAGACCGTCGGCATAGACCAGCGTCGGCGTGCCGTTGACCTTCAGTTGGCGGGCGAGTTGGAGATTGCGGTCCAGCGGCGTCGTGCAGTCGGCTTGCGCCCCCAGTGCACTTGCATCGCCGCGCAGCATCAGGTCGTGCCAGGCCTTCGTTCGGTCCGCCGAACACCACACGGCTTGCGGCAGCGCGCGACCCTGAAACGGGACGAGGAAGGTATAGACCGTCACGTCCTGGAGCTTCTCCAGCTCCGGTTCGAGGCGCTTGCAGAAGCCGCATGCCGGGTCGCTGAAGACATAGAGGCTGCGGCTGCCCGTGCCGCGCACCGTCTTGATCGCATCCGCGATCGGCAGCATGTCCACCGCGACTGCCTGCGCGCTGGCTGCAACTTCCGTGTCGGCACGCATGCGCTCGGCGAGTGCGAGCTTGGGGCCGGTCAGGTCGGTCATGGTGACGGTGTCCATGACGCGCCCGAAGATGAAGTAGCGCGGGTTGCGCGCGGAAACGTAGGCGACGTTCGGCCCCATCCACACTTCGTAGAGGCCCGGAACCGCACTCTGCTGCACGGAGGTGAACCTCGTGCCGGGATTCGCCTTCTGCAACGTGGCGAGCAAGCGCGCTTCCTGCGCATTCGGTGCGGCCTGAACCGGTGACGAAAGGAACAAGAGCGCCGTAGTCGTGATCGCTGCGCCGGACAGGCGCATGAGGGCTTCAGTCTTCATCATCGTTGACCTTCATGTAGCGTTCGCCCGGGTCGGCTCGCCGTGGGTAGGACGTGGGAGATGCCTTGGCGGTATCGACACCCTCGATGCGCACACCCTTCGTGATGACGACGTCGATCTCGCGTCCGGCATCGACCTCGATGACCGGGAAGGTCTGCTCGGCCAGCTTGATGTAGTACTGGGCCAGGCGATCGAGTGCCTTGCCGACACCGCTGCCCAGGCCGGCGCGGAGCGCGTCGCTCCCGCCGGTCGTTGCGACCTGCCCCAGCGCCGAGGTGCTGTAGGTGGTGTTCGCAGTCGAAATGCCTTGTCCGATTCCACTCACCACGCCGGCCATCAGGGCGTTGGCCAGCATCTGGCCCTGCTTGGTGACGAGGCGGCCTCGCATGCCGACCTTGCCGTCCTCGCCGTACACGCTGCCCTGGATTCGGACCTCCAGCGCCGTGCCGTCGGCGCGCACGCAGGAGAGCGACTCGGTGCGCAGGTAGGCTCGCTCCGAGCTAATGTCACCGTAGCCGGCGGCGATGACGAAGCATTCACGGTACTCGGCCCGGAAACGGTTGGGCAGCACCGAGTTGTCCGACAGACGGATCAGGATGGGGTGCGGGTTGGTCTGCGACTGGCCGCCAGTGGGCGCATCGAGGCCGCCGAGCAGGACCCCGCGCGTGAAGCTTACGGGGAGGTACGTGTCGATGGTCTGAGGGGCCGCCTTGCCCGATCCTTCAGGGGCGGCATCGCTCGCCTTTGGCTGGGCGATCGCCACCCGGACCAGCGTTGGCTGCGGCGGTGCAGCGGATGCGTCGATTCCGAAGGGCGGCACCTGAGATGGCGTGCCGGGCGGCATGCCAGCTCGCGACGTCGGCAGCGGCGGCGGCGGCGGAGGTGGCAGCGCAGTCCGGGCGAGCGCTGCATCCGGCGGGAGGCGGTTCGCTGCGGCAGGGGCAGCAGCATTCGGCGCCGAGGCGGCCGGGGCCGGTTCACCCGGAGAGGCCTTCAGGCGGGCTTCGAGATCGGCAAAACGCCGCATCAGGTTGTCCTCGGCCTCCTTGCGTTCGCGGTTGATGCGTCGCTGGTCGTCTCGCTCGCTCTCGTATTGCGCGAGCTTCTTGCCGGCCTGGCCTACCCAGGCCTCGACCTCGCGCACCTGCGCGCCCGGCGCCATCAGGTCCACGTTGGTCGGCTTCAGATCGCCGGCGCCCGCCGCGACCGCGCTGCGTTGCGGCGAGTCGCCGGAACCCA
>JALHOU010000449.1:0-593 GCA_022842825.1 Rubrivivax sp. | reverse complement strand
CCGCTCGATGAGCGTGGACGCGCGGTCCCTGATGCTCGGGCCCATGGTCAGCCCCCCTGACGGATCACGAAGACCGTCGTGCTGTCACCCGGGCGCAGGTTGTGGTTCTCGATCGCGACCGCCAGCACGCCGCCTGTCTCACGGTCGAACTCCTGCTCGGCCAGCACCATGTTCTGGGTGCTGATGTTGGTCAGGAGGTAGCGCTCGCCGACGAGGCCGCGACCCTCGTAGACGCGGGTCATCGCGAAGCGGGCTTCGACCCACAGCTGGATAGGCCGGTTGACTTCCTCGACGCGGACGTCGGTCGGCACACTGTCGGAAGCCATTGCCACCAGCATTGCCTTGAGTGAGCGAATGTGGATGGACTGACGAGAAGCGGGCGCGGGAGCTGCCTGGTCGGCCCGTGCCTGCCGCGGCGTCTTGTCGCGGATGACGATCGTGTCCGCGGGCGTGTCCGACCGGCGCAGCAACAACGTGTAGGTCGCGTGCTGCGAGGAGATGAACAGGTTGACCGGCTTGCCCAGGCCGCCGACCGGGCGGACATAGATCTCGCCCTTTTCCGCATCGCACTCCAGCACGATTTCGCCGGCCGG
>JALHOU010000448.1 GCA_022842825.1 Rubrivivax sp. | reverse complement strand
TGGCCGACGGACCGGCGCCGCGCAGCACCACGGCGGGCCCCGCTGCGGCGCCGACAGTGCTGGACGGCACTGCCCTGGCCGCCCTCGACAGCGCCGGCGCCTGGGTGCTGCAGCGCTGGCTGCAAGGCGGGCCGCCGGGGAGGCCGCGACGCCAGGAGGCACGCCCGCCGTCACAGGCGGCGTCACGAGCGCCGACTCAAGCGCCGACTCAAACGCCGTCACAAGCGCCGTCACAAGCGCCGTCACAAGCTCCGGCGCTGCGCGGCTGGCCCGCACGCGCGCTCGGGCTGATGCAGGAGGTCCGGAAGGTGCGGGCAGACAGCGCCTCACCGCTGGCCGGGCCGCCGCAGCCGGGGCTCCTGCAGCGCACCGGCCGCGTCGCGGTGGCCGGCGGGCGGCAGGCTGCGGCCTTCGTGGCCTTCGTCGGCCAGGTGGCTGTGGCCACCGCCGACGTGATTCGACGCCCGCGGCGCCTGCGCCTGCGCGCGGTGCTGCGCGAGATCGAGATCGGCGGCTTCGACGCGCTGCCGATCATCGGCCTCACGGCCTTCCTGCTCGGCGTGGTGGTCGCCTACCAGGGCGCCGACCAGCTGCGCCACTACGGCGCCAACGTCTTCGTGGTGGAACTGGTGGGCTACGCGATGCTGCGCGAGTTCGCGCCGCTCATCGGCGCCATCATCATCGCCGGGCGTTCGGGCTCGGCGCATGCGGCGCAGATCGGCACCATGGTCGTCACCGAGGAGATCGACGCCATGCGCACCATCGGCATCGATCCGCTGCAGCGGCTGGTGCTGCCCAAGCTCATCGCGATGGCCATCGCGCTGCCGCTGCTGACGGTGTTCGCCGACATCGCCGGCGTGGCCGGCGGCATGGTGATGGCCCGTTCGCAGCTGGACATCGGGTTCAGCGAATTCGCCGAACGCTTCGGCCGCGTGATGCAGGGCTCGGCGCTGTTGCTGGGCCTGGGCAAGTCGTTCGTCTTCGCGTTCATCATCGTCGTGGTGGGCTGCTTCCAGGGCTTTCGCACCGAGGGCAGTGCCGACAGCGTGGGCCGGCAGACGACCCTGAGCGTGGTGCAGGCCATCTTCCTCGTCATCGTGGCCGACGCGCTGTTCTCGGTCGCCTTCAACGTGCTGGGGCTCTGACGTGGGCGGTGACGTGGGCTCTGATGTGGACGCCGACGTGGACGCTGATCTGGCCGGTGAAGCCGAGCCTGTGATCGAGATGCAGCAGATCGGCACGCGCTTCGGCAGCCATGTCGTGCACGAGGGCCTGGACCTGAGCGTGCGGCGCGGCGAGATCCTGGGCCTGGCCGGTGGCAGCGGCTCGGGCAAGTCGGTGTTGCTGCGCGAGATGATCCTGCTGCAACGCCCCAGCGCCGGCCGCATCCGGCTCTTCGGCGCTGACGTGGCCACGCTCGGCCCCGAGCAGGCGCTGGGCCTGCGCCGCCGCTGGGGGGTGATGTTCCAGCGCGGCGGCTTGTTCGGCTCGATCACCGTGCGGCAGAACGTGGGCCTGCCCTTGCGCGAGCACACCGGCCTGGATCACACGCTGATCGACCAGATCGCCGAATGGAAGCTCGCACTCACCGGCCTGCCGCCCGAAGCCGGGCTCAAGCTGCCCGGTGAACTGAGCGGCGGCATGCTCAAGCGCGCCGCGCTGGCGCGCGCCATCGCGCTCGACCCTGAACTGCTGTTCCTGGATGAACCCACCTCGGGCCTCGACCCGGCCAGCTCGGCCGGCGTGGACGAGCTGATCCTGCGCACGCACGCCTTGTTCGGCCCGACCATCGTCGTCGTCACGCACGACCTCGACCTGCTGTGGCAGGTGAGCGACCGGGTGGCGGTTCTCGGTGAAGGGCGCGTGCTCGCGCTCGGCACGATGGACGAGCTGTCGCACCACAGCCACCCTGTCGTCAGCGCCTACTTCACCAACCGTCGCGGGGCGCCGAAGCCGTCACCGCGGTCTGCTCTTCAATCGCACTGAGCCATCAGCCGCCGGCGCCGATCCCATGGAAGACAAGGTCAATTACTCGCTCGTCGGTGCCTTCGTGCTGGTGCTGGGCGCGGCCCTGGTGGCCGGTGTGCTTTGGCTGGCCGCCGGCCTGGGCCACCAGCGCGCGATGGACCCCTACCAGGCCGTGATCCAGGAATCGGTGGCCGGCCTGAATGTGGATGCGCCGGTCAAGTACCTCGGCGTGGACGTGGGCAAGGTCAGCCGCATCGCGATCGACGCTGGCAACTCGCAGCAGGTCCGCCTGCACTTCCTCGTCGAGCGCGGCACGCCCATCAAGCGCGACACCCAGGCCGTGCTGAAGACGCAGGGCCTCACCGGGATCGCCTACGTCGAGCTGACCGGGGGCAGCGAGGGCGCGCCGCCGCTGGTGGCCGGCGCCGACGGCGCGCCGCCGATGATCCCGTTCAAGTTGTCGCTCGGCGCGCGGCTGGAGAACGTGCTCACCAACGCACTGGCCACGGTGGAGCGGGTGTCGAACAACCTGAACGCGATGTTCGACGCCGACAACCGCGCCGCGCTGAAGGCGGTGCTGGCCGACACGGCTTCGCTGACCCGCGCCCTGGTGGCGCAGCAGGGCGTGCTGCAAGCCGGCATCGCCGACGCCGCGCGCACGGCCCGCCTCGCGGCGCGGGCGGGCGAACAGCTGGCGCCGACGCTCCAGCGCATCGGCCGCAGTGCCGAGGCCGTGCAGGGCATGGCCGACGAGGCCCGCAGCGCCAGTGCCAGCGCCGGACGGGCGGCCAGCGCCGCGGCCGGAAGCCTCCAGCAGTTGAACGGCGAGACGCTGCCCGACCTCGTGCGCCTCATGGCGGAGGTGAACGAGCTCTCGGCGTCGCTGCGCCGCCTGAGCGAGCAGACCCGCGCCCATCCGAGCGCGCTGCTGGTGGGTGGCCCGGCGCCGCGGCCCGGCCCGGGCGAAGGCGCCAGGCCATGAGCCCTCGCTTCAGGCTCTGGCTGGCGACGCTCGCGGTGCTGGGCGGCTGCTCGACGTCGTTGTTGCCCAAGCCACCCGCGGCGCCCACGCGCCACACCC
>JALHOU010000447.1 GCA_022842825.1 Rubrivivax sp. | reverse complement strand
TGGCGGTGGTGGCGGTGGCGGTGGTGGCGGTGGCGGTGGTGGCGGTGGTGGCGGAGAGGCCGGTGGCGGCGAAGGCGGCACGGGGCCGGGCGCGGGCGCGTCTCCGCCCCCGCCGCCGCAGGCGGCGAGCGTCGACGCCATCGTGGTCACCCACAGCGTCTGCAGAATGCGGCGACGCCGAGCGTCGAGCTCCCTGTTCGTTCTCATGTCGTGACGACCTCGCGCTGCCGCCACCTTCGAGCGCCGGGTGTGCCGGCGTCGCTGGTGGGGGCGTTGTCTGCGAACGATTATCCGGACCGCGACGCCGAGCCAGCCCGCCGCGCACACCTCATTGCCGGGGGGTGACCCACCCCCGATTCGTGGCGCATGCCACGGACCGTCACCCACCGCATCAACCTGGAGCCAAGGCATCGCAAGCCGCGGCCTCTCGCCTGCACCGTCATCCAGCCCCAACGCGCGGGCCCGCAGCGGCCCGCGCCGGCACCTGCCCCTGGTGCACGTCGAAGGCGACGCCGGCGCGCTGCAGCAGGCCGATCGGCAACTGACCACCCGCGCACACGATGACGGCGTCGTTGCGCAACGCCTGCTCGCCCTGGCTGGTGTGCAGGCGCACCTGCCCGTTCTCCACGGCCAGCACGTTCGACTCCAGCTCCACGGCCGCGCGCCCTGCCTCCCGCAACGCCGCCAGCGCGTCGCGGTTGCGCGCCTTGACGCGCGAGAAGGCGGCGCTGCGGTACGACAGCGTCACCTGCGTGCCCGGCCGTTCCGCGAGCGCGATGGCCGCTTCGAGCGCGCTGTCGCCACCACCCACCACGAGCACCGCCTGGCCGTCGTACTGCGCCGGATCGATGAGACGGTAGACGACCTGCGGGCTGTCCTCGCCCGGCACGCCCAGCTTGCGCGGCGTGCCGCGCCGACCCATCGTCAGCAGCACACTGCGCGCGCGATGGCTGCCGCGCGGCGTCGTGACGACGAAGCCGTCGCCCTCGCGGCCGAGGTTCTCCATGCACTCGCCAAAGCGGATCTGCAGGCCCGTGCGTTTGACCACGCCCTGCCAGAACTCGAGCAGCTTCTCCTTGCGCACATCGGTGAAACGCATCATGCCGACGAGTGCCAGCCTCACCGGCGCCGTCATCGCCACCTTGTGGCGCGGGTAGTGGAAGACGGCACCGCCGAGCGAAGGCTCCTGCTCGAGCAGCAGGTAGCGCAGCTTGTGCTCGATCGCCGCCAGTCCGGCCGACAGGCCCGCCGGGCCGCAGCCGACGATGATCACGTCGTACTCGGGCCGGTCCTGCGACAGGGCGCCGTTCGGCGCCCTTGCCCCTCGGCGCTTGCGGATGGCCTCCATGGCCTGCCGCCCTTGCTCGGCCGCCTTGCGGATGAGGCCCATGCCGCCCAACTCGCCGGCGATGAACAGGCCCGGCACGTTCGTCTCGAAGTCCGGCGTCAGGCGCGGGATCTCGATGCCGCGCCGCTCGGTGCCGAAGACGAGCTTGATCGCGTCGAGAGGGCAGGCCGCGGCGCAGGCGCCGTGGCCGATGCAGGCCGAGGCGTTGATGAGCGCCGCCTTGCCGCCCACCATGCCGAGCGCGCCCTCGGGGCACGCGGCGACGCAGGAGGCCGAGCCGAGGCAGCGCCCCGGGTCCACCGCCGGGTGCAGCGAAGGTGGCTCGGCCAGCCCGGCCTCGATGGACTCTTTCAGCGCCGCCCGGCTGCGCCGGTCCACGTGCCGCCGACGCCACACGTAGGCACCCCAGGCCAGCGTCATCAGCGCGGCGTACACCCACAACAGTTCCACGCCGGCCCCTCCGTCCGATGCCCGTGTTGACCTGCCCTCAGAACTCGTAGCGCGTGCCGAGCAGGTAGTTGACGCGCCGCGTCGACTCGCGCGTGGTCAGCGTCATGGTCGGGTCGGCGGGGTCGGGCGAGAGCCGGGTCGCGCGACCGATCTCGTAGGTGAGGCTGCTCTCCACCGTCCACGGCTTGATGCCGCGCCAGGTGACACGCAGGGCCGGCGTGACGCGCTGGTTGGTGCTGCCCTCGGGCGTCTTGTCGCGGTAGACCTGCAACGAGGGCTCGAGCTGCCAGGCCGGGCCGAGGTAGCTCGAGTGGTTGTAGCTCAGCAGCACGCCCTCGATGGAGCGGCCGTTGAGCACGGTGGTGGACCACACGTGCGTGTCGCGCTGCGTCCACAGGTTGGCGGCCACCACCTGCACGTTGAGCGCGTAGAAGTTGCCGCTCGCCGGCTGGCCGTTTTCGTAGCCGGCCACGCCGGGCACCGGCGGGATGGCGCCCGTGCTCGTGAGCTGCACGTTGGCGCCGAGCTGCCAGGTGGTGTCCAGCGGCCGCGTGAAGCCGAGCTGCGCCTGCGTCACGAAGGGCGTCGTGCCGCGCACCTGCTCGCGCAGCGCCTCCAGCGTCGTCGTGGCGAGCTTGTCGCCGATGCGCTCGAAGCGCACGCCGGGCAGGGCCGGGTCCTCGAACGTGAGCGCATTGCCCAGGGCCAGCAGCGGCAGCGCGCGTTTGTCGTACAGCACGTTGACCACGCCGCCATCGGCGAACACCCAGGTGCCCTGCACGGTGGCGATGTTCATCGTCTTGAACAGCAGGTCGTGGTCGAGCTGCGCGAAGACCGAGGCACCGTCCTTGAAGTAGCGTGCCTCCAGGCCGATGGCGCGGCGGTCGATCTCGGCGTCGATCTTCTGCTCGATGCCGTAGAACGCGAGACCGAGGTCGCGCACGAGGCCGTCGGCGTCAATGGCGCCGCCGACGAAGCGCCGCTTGGAGGCGAAGAACTTGTCCACCGGCTCGCCGGCCACGGCGCTGAGCTTGATGCCGGGGTGCACGAGCACCTGGCCGGCGGCGCCGTCGAAGCGCCCGAGCACGCCACCGCCCTGCGGTGACTGGCGCCCCAGCCTCACACCCCAGCCGCCGGGCAGGGCCTTGTAGTCGAAGTACAGCGACGAGAGGCGGTTGCGGCTCTTGTCCGTGCGCTCGAGGTCGCTCGTGTACGAGTCGCGCAGCACGAAGCGCATGTCCTGGTCGGCATC
>JALHOU010000446.1 GCA_022842825.1 Rubrivivax sp. | reverse complement strand
GACACGAATCCGCTGACGCGACGTCGCGCCACAAGACTGCGTGCGCGCAAGCCTGCGGCCGATTGCCCGGCCTCGCCGAGCAGGCGAAAGTTCCTCATCGGCCACGCCAGCGCGGCGGCCCCAGAGAACGAAGCAACCCGCCAGGAGCCCGGACCATGCTGCACACGCTCTCCGATCGCGACCCCATCGTCGTGACGCCGCCGACCCGCCCGGCCCACCCGAACCCCAGCGACACCGATCTGCTGCAGGCCCTGCAGTCGCTCGGCAGCGAGCGCGTGGTGTGCCTCGACTCCGCACCGCCGATGCGCCAGCGTGTGGCCGCCGGCGCCACTTTGCTGTACGAAGGGGCGGCGGCGCGCCAGGTCTGCGTCGTGTACGCAGGCACGTTCAAGGGCGTGAAGACAGGCGAGGACGGCTACGAGCACGTGCTCGGGTTCGCGACGCGCGGCGACCTGCTCGGCTACGACGGGCTGGCCAGCGGGCACTACGCGACGGCGGCCATCGCGCTGGAGGACAGCGTCGTCTTCACGCTGCCGCTGCGTCAGTTCGACAGCCTGCGCCATGGACACGCCGGTTTCGACCGCGCGCTGCAGGTCACGCTGTCGCGCCAGATCAGCCGTGCCATCGAACTGGCGGAGCTGATGTCCGCGGTGGCGGCCGACGCGCGCCTGGCGCGCTTCCTGCTGCACCTTTCGGCGCGCATGGTCGAGCAGGGCCTGTCGCCAAGGCGGCTGCGCCTGCGCATGAACCGGCGCGAGATCGCCAGCCACCTCGGCGTCGCCCACGAGACCGTGAGCCGCTCGTTCGGCCTGCTGGCCGACCGCGGCTACCTGCAGGTGGACAACCGCGACGTCGAGATCGTCGACATGGCCGGCCTGCGCGCACACGCGCACTGCACACGGGGCCCGCTGGACGAAGCGCACAAGGGCGCCACAGCCCCCCGCGCGGCCTTCACTCGATCTTCTGCGTCCGGCTCGCGCTCTCGCTCGCCGGTGGCCGTCGCAGCGTGAGCACGCCGTCTTCAAGCTCCGCGGTCGAGCCCTTGGCGTTGACCTGGTGCGGCAGCGTGAAGCAACGCGCGCAGCTGCCGTAGTACAGCCCGCGCGCGAGGGCGCGCCGGCCGCCGCTTGCAGCACCCACGAACGGCGCTTCAGCGCTCCAGTTGCGTCGGCAGATGCCAGCCCGCGGTACCCATGGCCGGCACGCGCAGTCGCGGCGCCGCCGGGACGGGCTGCCGCGGCGGCGCGGCAGGCGTGGTCGTCGGGCCCAACGGTACGGCGCTGGCGCTTTCGCGCTCCAGCCCCTTGCCGAGGATGCCGGCCAGGCCGGCGATCTGCGCGCCGCACACGCGCAGCACGTCGTCGAACGACAACACGCCGACGAGATGCCCCTCGGCGTCGCGCACGAGCAGGCGGCGCACGCCACCGGAATGCATGATGGCGATCGCCTCGCCGAGGTCGGCGTCTTCGGCCACGCTGAGCAGCAGCCCGGGGCCGGCGAGCGCGCCGATGGACACCGCACCCCCCTCGAGCCCGCGCGCCAGCGCCTCGATGGCGAGGTCGCGGTCGGTGACCACACCGACGACATGCGTGCCGTCGGCCCGCACCTCGGTGACGACGACGGTGCCGACGTGGTGGTCGCGCATCAGGCGTGCCGCCTGCTGCAGCGGCTCGTCGTGGTGCAGGCTCACGATATCGCGGGAGCAGATGGCGGCGACGGTCATGGGAGGGTTCCGTTCAGGTGGGTGGCAGGGGGGACGTGGCGCGCCTCGTGGCTCGCGCAGTACTCGACGATCTGCGCCAGCGTGCGCAACCGGCCGGCCTCGGCGTCGGGGATGTCCACGCCGAGCCTGTCGTGCACGGCGACGAGGAAGTTGAGCCAGTCGGCCGAGTCGAGGTCGACCTGCTGTCGAAGCGGCCGGGCCGCGTCCAGCGCGCCAAGCTCGACCTCGGGCGCGATCTCGCCCAGCACAGCCAGGAGTTGCCCCAGCAGCTCATCGTTTGTCATCCTCGCTCCTTGCCGCCTTCGCCCCAGACCCCGTCCAGCGCCGCCGGCTCCTGCAGCAGCGCGCGCATCTCGGCCAGCAGCAGCGCACCTCGGTGGCCGTCGCTGGCTCGGTGGTCGGCCGCCAGCGTGGCCGTCAGCATGGGCGCGGCCACGAGGCGGCCGCCCTCGCTGACGACCGGCCGCGCCGCGATGCGACCGAAGCCCACCAGTGCCACCTGCGGCGGGTAGATGACGCCTAAGACGCTCACCACGCCCTGGTCGCCAAGGTTGGTGACCGTGATCGTCGGATCGGCCAGTTCGGAACTGCGCAGCGCCCCGGCCCGCGTGCGCTTGACAAGGTCGAGAAGCGAGCGCGTCAGCGAGGCCACGTCCTGCCGGTCGACGTCGTGCAGGGCCGGCGCGACCAAACCGCCTTCGCGCAGCGACACCGCCACGCCCAGGTGCATGCCGCTGCCGGCGACGAAGGCCCCTTCGCGCCAGAAGCCGTTGAACTCCGGATAGCGACGCAGGGCGAAAGCCACCGCCTTCAGCAGCAGCGCCGCGGGCAGCAGGCGTTGCGCCGCCGGCAGGCTGGCGTTGCGTTGCGCGAGCCAGGCCGCGGCCTGGTCGAAATCGATCTCCTCGGCCAGGTAGTAGTGCGGGATCTCGCGCTTGGAGCGCGACATCGCCGCGGCGATGGTCTGGCGCATCGCCTGCGCGCGCGAAGCCGGCGATGGCGGAATACCCGGAGACGGAACGGCCGGCGGCCGTGCCGTGACCGGCGGCGGCGCGGAGGTTGTGGTGGGTGCGACTATGGGTGCGACTGCGGGTGCGACTGCGGGCGTCCGTGCCGCGCCAACGGGCCCCGCCCTCAGCGCCGCCTGAACATCCTCGAGCGAGACGATGCCGCGCGGCGCGCTCACGCCAGCGAGGTCGATACCGTGTTCGGCAGCGAACTGCCGTGCCGCCGGCGAGATGCGCCGCGCAGGTGCGGCCGGCGCCGGCGGCGCGGAGGGCACGGCAACCCTGGGCGCCGAGGCCGCAGTTGCGGCCGCACCGCCCACAGCCACGGTCGCAACCCCGCCGCCCGGAGCCGCCGTCGTGCCGGATGCAGCAAGCCGCTGCGCCGACTTCGCCGCCCACGCCCGCTCGACCT
>JALHOU010000445.1 GCA_022842825.1 Rubrivivax sp. | reverse complement strand
GCCCAGCTCGTGCCCGCCGTCGGGGCCGCCGCGCCGTTGTGCCCGTCGGTCGGCAGCACCATGTTGTAGGCGTCGTTGCCGCCGAAGAAGAAGAGGCAGACCAGCGCGCGATAGTCGGGCGCGCCTTGCGCCGCGGCCGAGCCGGCCGCGAGCAGGTTGAGCGCCAGCGGCGCGCCGGCGCCGACGAGCGCCGACATCGCCGCGCCATGGCGCAGGAAGAGTCGCCGCGAGGCGTCGAAGTGCAGCGCCGGGGCAGCCAGGCCCTGCGTGCAACCAGGGCGGAACGGGCGGGAAGTCTTGGTTCGGTTCATGTCCGGCTCCTCGCCCGATTCACTTCAACACCACGAACTCGGGCGACGCCAGCGTGAGCAGCATCGCCGCATTCACGCGGTTGCGCTTGGCGGTGTCGATGGCCGCCTGGTTGGTGCCGCCCGCATTCAGCGTCGGAATGGCGATGGCGGCGACCGCGCCGGCGATCTCCGCCTTCAGTGCCGCACCCGCCGCGCCGTAGGTGAGGCGCGTGGCCACCCGCTCGACGAGCGCGGCGGGGTCGGCGGCCAGCGCCAGCTCGGCACTGAAGTTGGGCTGGATGTCGCGGCGGTTGAAGGGCGCGCCGGCGGTGACGCCGGTGCCCGCCGAGACGTTGTCGCGCATGTAGTTCACGTAGCCGGCGGCGGTGGTCTCGCTGGCGATCTGCAGCTCCGGCGCGACGAGGCCGCGCGCCGCCGTCAGCGTGCCCGGCGCCACGAAGCCCGGGCGATAGAAGTTGAACACCGAGGGCGAGCGCAGGGCCGACTGCCCGAGCTGCGTGCCCGGGTTGTCGGTGTTGCCCACCTTGAAGGCGCCCGAGTCGCTCGTGTGCGGGAAGGCGCGCAGGAAGGCCGACAGACGCAGCACCGGCTCGCGCACCTTGCCGGAGGCGTCGGTGATGCGGCGCGCCTCCGGATGCATCAGCACCGCCTTCAGCACGGCCTTCAGGTCGCCGCGCAGCCCGCTGCCGTTGTCGGCGAAGGCCCGCGCGACCGCAGCGACGTAGGCCGGGCTCGGGTTGCTCGTGACGAAGCGCTGGATGAGCTGGCGGCCGATGAAGGGGCCGACGTTGGGGTGCGCGGCAAGCCGGTTGAGCGCCGCGGTGAGGCTGGCCGTGGGGTCGGCCGTGCCCTGCGCGGCCACGGTGGTGCCGAGGAACACCTTGCTCTCGGTGCTGTGGTACTGCGGATAGCCGAGCATCGCCTTGAAGGCGCGGTCGGGGTCGCTGTTGCCGTTGGCGCTGCCGCTGAAGAAGCAGTTGTTGTCGGGCCAATCGGGGCAGGCCCAGCTCCAGCCGGTTAACACCTTCGCGAGGCCGGTGATGTCGGCCGGACCGTAGGTCTCGATGGCCGCACCACCGGCGCCGCTGCGCACGCTGCCGTCCTCGTTCAGCTCGACGAGGCCGATGGAGAACAGCTGCATCACCTCGCGCGCATAGTTCTCGTCGGGCACGCGGCCGGTGCGCGCGTCGGCCTTCTGGTTGCGCAGGTGCGAGAGGTACACGCCCATCATCGGGTGCCGCGACACCGACTCGAGCAGGTCGCGGTAGGTGCCGAAGCCCTTGTCCGCCAGCATGTCGAGATAGGCCGCGACGGCGCGCGGGTTGTCGCCCACGGTGCCATCGACCATCGAGATGACCATGATCTGCGACAGCGCGAAGGCCATGCGCTGGCGCAGCTGGTCCGGGCCGGTGACGGCCTGCTTCCAGAAGCTCTCGAAGAACTCGTTCTGGCCGGCCGCGTTGGCGGCGTTGGCCGCCTTGATCTCGGCGTCGCGCGCCTCCCAATGCGCGCGGTGCGTCTGCACCGGCGCGCGGGTGAACTGCTCATCGATCCAGGCCGCGTAGCCGACGTCCATGAGGCGGTCGATGTCAGCGTCGACGGGCCCGAAGGTGGCCTGGGCCAGGAAGCGCGCCGCTTCGTTGCGCGTGGCGGGCTTCTCGACGGCGGGTGGCGCGGGCGGCGGTGGGGGCGTTGGGTCGGGCGGCGGGGGGGCCGGCGAGGGCGAAGGAGCGGGTGCCGGACTCGCGCCTGGATCTTCCGCTCCTCCGCTCCCGCCACCGCAGGCCGCCAGGGCTGCTGCAGTGGCCATGGCCAGGAAGGCAGTTCGGAATTGAATCAACTTCATGGCCGCAGGCTCCGCGCGGTAAACAAACGCATTGTGGTTGTCACGATATGGTGTTCACGTGTCCAAACGCTGGCGCGCGCAGCGGGCGTTACTCGCGGATGCGCATGAAACACCGGCGCCAAACGGCGCGGGCCGCGCCCGGGAACGGAGCGCGGCGCATCGGGAAAGACCGGTGGCGGCTCGAGAGGCACCTCGGACGGCCCCCCACTTTGGCGCTTCCTGGATCCTTCAGAGCACGCTACAGCACCGGCGCCAGCGCACGCCGGGCTTCCTCGGCCGCCACACCCTCGCGCCGGGCCCAGTCGGCGAGCTGGTCCTCGCCGATGCGCCCGACGTTGAAGTAGCGCGCTTCGGGGTGCGCGAGATAGAAACCACTGACGCTGGCGGCCGGCGTCATCGCCAGGCTCTCGGTGAGCTCCATGCCGATCTCGGTGGCCTGCAGCACCTCGAACATGGCGCGCTTGACGCCATGCGCCGGGCAGGCCGGATAGCCCGGCGCCGGACGGATGCCGCGGTAGGCCTCGGCGATGAGGGCCTCGTTGGGCAGCTGCTCATCGGCGGCGTAGCCCCAGAACTCCGTGCGCACACGCTGGTGCAGCCGCTCGGCAAAGGCTTCGGCCAGCCGGTCGGCCAGCGCCTTGAGCATGATGGCGGAGTAGTCGTCGTGCGCGGCTTCGAACTCGCGCTCCTTCTTCTGCACCCCGATGCCGGCAGTGACGGCAAAGAGGCCGATGTAGTCCGGCGCAACGCCGCGCGGCGCCACGAAGTCGGCCAGGCTGCGGTTGGGGCGCCGAACCTTGCCGTGCGGGCCATCGACCACCGGGCGCTCGGTCTGCAGGCGCAGCGGGTTCCAGCGCAGCGCCACCTGACAGCGGGTCTCGTCGGTGTAGACCTCGATGGTGTCGTCGTCCACGGTGTTGGCCGGCAGGAGCGCGAAGACGCCGTGCGCCTGCAGCCAGCGGCCCTCGATGAGCCGCTGCAGCAGGCGCTGGCCG
>JALHOU010000444.1 GCA_022842825.1 Rubrivivax sp. | reverse complement strand
TCGCCCCGGACGTGGATGTCGATCTGGTCTCCGGGCTTCAGATCGAGCGCTTCGACCACCGATGCCGGCAGTCGAACCGCCAGGCTGTTGCCCCACTTCGCCACTTGCATCGGAGCCTCCAGGATCTACATGGTTGAATGTAGATCATACCTCGAAGCGCTGGCGCGTTTCCGATCCGATCTCGGACGCAGGGCCGATGGCGTTCGATGAGTCGTCGAGTCACCGGGATTGTCGGGGTCAGGTCTTGTTCTTTGCCTCCACCCTTCGCTCCCACCCGGCGATCAGCCGGCTCACGCGCGACACCGAAAGCCCGGCCTCGCGTGCCAGCGCCGTCATGGTGAAGCCCCCTTGCGTGTAGGCCATGTGCAGCGCCTGTTCCGACCCCTTTGACCCTTGACCCTGCGGGCGGCCGTTGTAGGAGGTGAGGACATGGCGCTGTGGTGCCGCAGGACCAGGGGGCGCCTTTGCAGGGGGACCCAGCGTGGATGCAGGTGCTTCAGCCAGCTCGTCACACGCCACGGATCGTTGCGACTCGCCTCAGTGCCGAAAGTCCTCTTCCCGCTGGTGCCGTACCGCGCCGACGACCACCTGGTCGTCGACGATTTCGAAGAGAACGATGTAGCCCGCGCTGCCAAATGGGACGATCAGTTCGCGCGATCGACCGTTGCCCAGTTCTGCCCGACGACAGGTGTAGGGTGACCAGGACAGCAGGCGCATGCCTTCGCCGATGGCATCCAGTGCCCGTTGAGGCGTGGCCCAGTCCGGCGCCTCGCTCGCCAGTTCGCGATCGATGGCGAAGTCCTCCAGGCGCCTCAGGTCCGCCACCGCCTCGGGCAGCAGCGTGACCGTGTACTTGACGTTCACCGCACTGCGCGTTTTGCCGACCGACCTCTTGCATCATCGAGCCGAGACTGCAGGTCGGCCATGACATCCTCGACCTGGTGACCGCCGCCTCCCTGCTTCCACCGCTCGATCGCCGCCTCGCCGCGCGCGACGAACTCGGACTGCACACGGCGCCAGGCCGCGGCCGCGATCACCGCCTCCTCGATGAACTGGGTCAGCGTCTCGCCCTCGCGCAAGACTGCCTCGACTTCTGCACGGACTTCGGGCTCGACGCGGATGGGGGGGAAGGTGGCAGAACGCATGGATTGAATGTATAGCAAACGTGCTACGCGAACAACACCCGCCGTGGAGTCGCGTCGCCAAAGACCCTGGCCGACACTGGCCACCCCTGGCCGTTCACCCGATCAGACGCAGCGCCGATGCCGCTCGATGCAGGTGTCCAGCACCTCGCCGCCCTCCCGCTGCCACCAGTTCGCACGCGAGAAGATCTCCACCTCGCTGTACCCCGCAAAGCCCGCGTCTTCCACCCAGCCGCGCAGCTGCGGCAGGTCGATGACGCCGTCGCCCATCATGCCGCGGTCTTCCAGCAGGTCGGTAGTGGGCGTGAGCCAGTCGCAGACGTGCAGCGCCAGCAGCCGCTCACGGCCGGCGCGTTCGATCTGCGCCTGCAGCTGCGGGTCCCACCACACGTGGTAGGCGTCCACCGCCACGCCCAGCGCGCCGCTGCGCGTGGGGTCGAGCGCATCGCAGACGTCCAGCGCCTGCGACAGCGTGTTGATGCAGGCGCGGTCGGCCGCGTACATGGGGTGCAGCGGCTCGATGGCCAGCGGCATGCCGCGCTCGCGGGCGTCCTGCAGAAGCGCGCCGATGCCTTCGGTGACCTGCTCGCGTGCGCCGGCGATGTCCTTGTGCGCCGGCTTGCCGGCCAGTGCGCCGGGCAGGCCGCCCACCACCAGCACCAGGCAGGGCGCGCCCAGCGTGCAGGCTTCGTCCAGCGCGCGCCGGTTGTCGTCGCGCACGGCCTGCAGGCCGGCGGCGTCGGTGTAGGTGAACATGCCGCCGCGGCAGTAGCCGCTGAGCTCGATGCCGTGCGCCAGCAGGCGCTGCGCCACGTTCTGCAGGCCGGCGGCGGCCACCTGGTCGCGCCAGGGCGCGACGGCGCGGATGCCGCGTGCCGCGCAGGCATCCAGGATGTCGAGCAGCCCCCAGTCCAACCCGCGCTGGCGGCGCACGGTGGCGGTGTTGATGGAGAGCCAGCGATGGTCGGTGCTGAAGTCGCGCATGGTCTGCGGCCTCAGTGCACACCGTGCAGGGCCAGCATTGACTTCATGCGCTGCACCGCCTGCTCGGGCTGCTCGATCAGGCCGGCGGCATCGGCCAGCCTGAAGAGTTGTGCGAAGTGCGGCAGCGAGCGTGTGCTCTGCTGGCCGCCGACCATCACGAAGTGGTCCTGGTGGCCGTTGATCCAGGCCATGAAGACCACGCCGGTCTTGTAGAAGCGCGTGGGCGCCTTGAAGATGTGGCGCGACAGCGGCACCGTGGGCGCCAGGATGCGGTGGAAGCCGGCTTCGTCGCCGCGGCCCAGCGCGGCCAGCGCGGCGCTGGCCGCCGGCGCGATGGCGTCGAAGATGCCCAGCAGCGCGTCGCTCTGGCGCTGGTTGACCATGCTGCCCACGCCGTCGCCGGCGATCAGCTCGGCGTAGTTGAAGTCGTCGCCGGTGTACATGCGCACACCCGGCGGCAATCGGCGCCGCAGCGCCACTTCCTTGTCCTTGTCCAGCAGCGAGATCTTGATGCCGTCGACCTTGCCCGCATGGGCCTGGATGATGCCCAGCACGGTGTCGGTGGCACGGTCGGTGTCGGCGCTGCCCCAGTAGCCTGCGAGTGCGGGGTCGAACATGTCGCCCAGCCAGTGCAGGATGACCGGCTCGCGCGCCTGGCTCAGCACGTGGCTGTACACGCGTTCGTAGTCGGCCGGGCTCCTGGCGACACGGGCCAGCGCGCGGCTGGCCATCACGATGAGCTTGCCGCCCAGCTTCTCGATGGCCTCCATCTGCTGGCTGTAGGCGCGGATGACGTCGTCGACGCTGCGCGCGTCATCGAGCGACAGGTGGTCGGTGCCGCAGCCGCTGGCCAGGAAGGCGCCGGGCACGTCGCGGCTGGCATCGATGCTGCGGCGGATGAGTTCCAGCGAAGTCGGCCAGTCCAGCCCCATGCCACGCTGCGCCGTGTCCATCGCCTCGGCCACGCCCAGGCCCAGGCGCCACAGGCGCTGGCGGTAGGCGATGGTGGCGTCCCAGTCGATGGCGCATTGCA
>JALHOU010000443.1 GCA_022842825.1 Rubrivivax sp. | reverse complement strand
GTGGGCGGGTCGATCGGACAGAGCGACTTCAAACTCGACTGCGATCCTGGGTTCACCTGCGACACCAAGGACACCGGCTACAAGGTGTTCGGCGGCTACATGTTCATGCCGTACCTGGGTGTCGAGAGTGGCTGGGTAGATCTCGGCAAGGCCAGCGAGAGCCGGACCTTCACGATCCTCAATGGCAAGTCGCCAACCACGGTGACGGCGAACATCTCACTGAAGGCCACGGGCTTTGCGCTGTACGGCGTGGGCGCCTATCCGATCGGTGATGCCGCGGTGTTCGCCAAGCTCGGCATGGCGTCGATCAAGGCGAAGGGCGAGCTCTGCTTGACCAACCTCGGCTGCGACAACGAGTCCGAGACCAACACCGACGTCGCCTGGGGCGTGGGGGCCTCGTATCACTTCGCCAAGAACTTCGGCGCACGGCTCGAGTTCGAACGCTTCCGCGGCAAGTTCACGGATGGCGACAAGTTCGACATCGATCTGCTGAGCCTGGGCGTGCAGTACCGGTTCTAGGTTCACGCCACGCGCGGCCGCGAAATCTTCGCGGCCGCTGTCCGGCAGCGGCACGGCACGTCGGCCGCGCTTGCGCGGTCGTGCTGCCCGTGCCGCTCTCACATCTGCCTGACCAACCGCACATCGTGCGCGCCGAGCAACGGGGCGCGCATCGCATGCGCTGGCGCAAGCGCAGGCAACCTGCGAGGCATAGCTTGAATGCAGTCGGAGCGGCTGTTCTAGTCGTCCGGCACACCACCTGCCGCCGCGCCCTGGCGTGGTGGTCGCCACGAGACCGGTGGTCGCGCTCCAGCAGGTGACTGGGGAAGGAGCGACCATGTTTCGAAGTCATCACATCGGCGTTGCCGTCATCCTGGCGGCGATGATCACTGCACTTGCCGCCTGCGGCGGCGGAGGAGGCGGCAGCGCGCCGCCGCCGCCGACGATCGTCGTGGCGGTCACGGCAGCAAGCGCCACGCTGAAGCTCGGCGAATCGCAGACCTACACCGCCACGGTGACCGGCACCGGCAACACCGCGGTGACCTGGAGCGCAAGCGGCGCCGGCTGCACCGGGGCGGCCTGCGGGTCCATCACCAGCGGCGGGGTCTACACCGCGCCGCAGATCGTGCCGCAGCCGGCGGCGGTGCTCATCACCGCGACGCTGCAGGCGGACACCAGCAGGACAGGCAGCGCCGGGCTGACTATCGGCTCGGATGTCGCCGTGTCCGTGTGGCCGCCGACAGCGCGGGTCACCGTGGGCAGCAGCCGGCCGTTCATCCGCATGCTCACCGGCAGCAGCGAGCAGGGTGCGACCTGGACCGTCAGTGGTACCGGCTGCACCGGTGCCCAATGCGGCAGCGTGGGCAGCGATGGCGTGTACGTCGCGCCGGCGCAGGTGCCGGCAGGTGACGCATCCGTGCAGGTGCGCGCCACCGCGGTGGCTGACGTGAGCCGGTCTGCGCAGGCGACGGTGACATTGCAGGCGAGCGATGCGGCGTCGTTGAACCACGCCTATGCCTACCTGTGGCGGGGCTACTCCGCCGGGCATCCCGCGCATCTCGTCGGCCGCGTGGCGCTCGACGGCGCGGGCGGCGTCTCTGCCGGCGTGCTGGATGGCACCTGGACCGCTGGCTCGCACTCACTCGATTACCCGTTGAGCGGCACGTACAGCATTGGCGCCTACGGCCAGGGCATGCTGGCGACGAGTCCGGTCGCGTTCTCGATTGCGGTGCCGACAGCGGGCGAGCATTTCTACATGCAGGGCTTCTACGTCGGACCGCTGCGCGGCACCGGCGTTGCGCTGCGCCAGGATCCGGCCGCATTCTCCACGGCCGCACTGTCCGGCAACTACGTGTTCATGTTCGATGGCTGGAGTGCTGCCGAAACGCCGCTCGCCAGCGTCGGGCGCTTCACCGCTGACGGCAATGGCAGCCTGAGCGCCGGCACGCTCGACACCAACGACGGCACCAGTGGCGTGATCGACAGCCGCAGCTTCACCGGCACGTATACCGTCAGCACCAGTGGCCGCGGCACGGCCACGTTCGTGATCCCGGGGCTCGGCAGCCGCAACTACCTGCTGCATGTGGTCTCGGCCGACCGGGTGATCTTCAGCTCGGTGGACCTGGTGTCGGCGACGTTGCCGCTGCAGGCGGGCATCGCCTACAGGCAGTCCGCTGGTCCGTTCTCGGCCGCGTCCCTGGCCGGCAGTTACGTGCTCGATCTGACCGCACGCAACTCGGCGACCTCCGCGGTGGCCACCGTCGGCCGGCTGACCAGCCTGGGCACAGGCACCATCGATGGCCTGTACGACCGCAACGACAACTATGCGATGTCGCCGCTCGGCGCGCAGCCGATCAGCGCCAGCTACACGCTGGCGGCGAACGGCCGCGGCCTGCTCGATGCGACCACGCTGGTGCGCGCGGTGTTCTACATGGTCAGCCCCGACAAGGCGCTGTTGCTGGAGGCGCCGGGAAGCAACCCGGCGCGCGTGCAGACGGGCACGCTGCAGCGGCAGGCGGTCATGCCTTATGCCGCTGCCGATCTGGTCGGTCGGTTTGCGGCGATGACGATGCCGCCGCTGCTCGTCAACTCGGTCACGCTGACCGGCACCACCGCCTACGCGGCCGGGGCGGTTACATCGGCGATCGACATCGCGTCGCCTTGCGCGCTGACGCCGGCCGCCGGATCGTCGGCGCAGTGGACGGTCTCATCCACCGGCCACATCGACGTGCGTGCCGGTGGCGTGCAGCACGCTGCCGGCTGGCTGATCGACCCGGTGCGCTACGTGATGGTGATGCAGCGGCCCAGCGCCGGTGCCGCCTGCGACGAGGTCGTGCACAACGTCACCGCCGCGCAGTGAACGAGCGGCGTTGATCGGCGCTCACCACGCGGGGCCGGCACAGCGCCGGCCCCGCTGCGTTCACGGCGCCGAGGCTGTGGGCAGCGGCAGGTCCGTCGCGTCGCCGCGCAATGCGGGGTCGAGCGGCTCCAGCGCCCCCGCGCGCACGCCCAGCAGGCGGATCCGGCGCGCCAGATCGATGCGTTTGAGGCACAGGCCGGCGGCGCGGCGGATCGCTTTCGCGTCGGCGGTTGGTGCGTCGAGCGTGAGGTCGCGCGTCACCGTGCGAAAGTCCTCGAAGCGCAGCTTGATGCCGATGGTGCGGCCGG
>JALHOU010000442.1 GCA_022842825.1 Rubrivivax sp. | reverse complement strand
GGGCGCAGACCGCCGACCTAAGCCCCGACGGCGGCTCGGCGCAGGCGGCCTTGCCGCGCCGGCCGTGGAAGTGAATCGCCCGCCCGCAGCCCGGCCGCAGCCCGCGCACCCCCTCACGGGGCGTTGAGCGCGCCCCGTGTGTCAGAAACCCGGCCAGGGGCGGCTCCGCTCGCCAGTACAGCGGCCTGTTCCACGCTGATCCCCGGCGCCAGCCCGTCGGCATGGCGATGCACCTGCTTCCATTCGCCAGCGTCCTTGCGGAACACCAGCGTCACGCGCAGCGCCCAAGGCTGCGCCGGCAGGCGGCCCACCGCCACGTGCGTGCGCTCGATGGCGGCGAGCACCACCATGTCGGCGGTGTGGTACGCCTCCACCAGCTCGAGCGTCGAGTCGCGGCCATCGCGGAAGAAGCGGCCGATCTCGAGCCAGCGCTCGGGGGTGAACGTGGCGCCGCGGCTCGGCTTGCCGCCGAATGGCGACATCAAGGTGAAGTCGTCGGACTGCGTGATGAAGCCCTGGTAGCGCGGCACGTCGCCTTGCATCAGCGCGATGTGCGCCTGCGTGGCGCGCTCGACCAGGTCGCTGACGACCGGGTTCATTGCGGCACCGGTTGGGGCTTCTGTTGCGGCCGAGGAGGAGGCGGAGTGCAATCCTATGCCCGCGGCGGCAGCGGCAAGAAGATGGCGGCGTGAAGTCGACATGAGGAAACGTCCCAAAAGAAGCTGGCAGAGGTGCATGACCTCGGTGCCGCAAGCATCGCCGGGGGCGGCTGCTTCATCCAGCGATACGATTTCAGCGACATGCTGAACAAGATTGACCTCAGCCGGGCCGACCTGAACCTGCTCGTGCTGTTCGAGACCGTGCTCGAAGAGCGGCACGTCGCGCGCGCTGCCGAGCGCTTGCACCTCACCCCATCGGCAGTGAGCCATTGGCTCGGCCGGTTGCGCCGGTGGCTCGGCGATCCGCTGTTCCTGAAGACACCCAAGGGCGTCGTGCCGACTGACCGGGCGATGCAACTGGCGGCCCCGATTGCCGAGGTGCTGGCGCGGGTGCGCGGCATCGTCGCCGACGCCGGCCCATTCGACCCGGCCACGTCCCGGCGGCGGTTCGTGCTCGGCGCACCGGACGGGGCCTCTGCCGTGCTGCTGCCCATGCTTCTGGCGCAGCTGCATCGGCGCGCGCCGGGCATCGACCTGGCGCTGCGACAGTTGCTGCCCGAGCCCGGTGAAACCGCCCCGGCCCGCGCGTGGCGTGCGGTGTGGGCGGCGCTCGAATCACGGGCGTTGGAGCTGGCCATCGTGCCCGTGTCGGAGGCGCCCGCGCGTTTCGTGCACCGGGTGCTCTACGAAGAGGACTTCGTGCTCGTGGTGCGCACGGGGCATGCGCTCGTCGAGGATGCGAGCCTGGCGCGTTACTGCGAGGCGCAGCATCTGGTCGTCTCGCACACCGGAGAGGCGCGCGGCTTCGTCGACGAAGTGCTGAGGCGTCGCAACCTGGCGCGCCGCGTGGCGCTGACCGTGCCGGACTTCATGTACGCGCTGGCCGTGGTGTCCGGCTCGGACCTCGTCTGCGCGGTGCCGCGGCGCTTTGCCGCGGTGCACGCGCCGCGATTCGGCCTCGTGGTGCTGGAGCCGCCGCTGCCGCTGCCCCGGTTCGACCTGAGCCTGGTCGTGCCACAGGCGGCGATATCGGACGCGGGTATCGCCTGGTTGGTGGGGGTGGTGGGAGAAGTGGGTGCGTCGATGGCTGCCGTGGCAGGGGGCGCCGCTGCCGCCAAGAGGACCCGCCGCACTTCTCGGAACCTCTAGCTCGCCGCGGGTGTTCGAGTGGCACGAGCGCAGCGAGTGCATCCTCGACTGCCGAGGGCGCGGGGTGCACGGCCGCGAGGGGCAGCCTCCAAGTCATCCACCACGAACGCCCAGCACGCGCAGGCCACTGGCGGCCTGGCGGGTGCCACCGCGCGCGGCGAGGCAGCGCGCGTCCAGTGGGTCAAGGCCGGCCTCGTGGTGCCCGGCGAGCAACTCGCACGTGCCTGGGGGCTCACGCGCCAAGCCTTGGCGCCGGCTGCAGACCGCGGTGAGGTTTTCGCAGTGAAGGTCGGCAACCGGCTGTACTACCCGCAGGCGTTCCTGGCGATGGACCGCGAGGCTGTGGCAGCCATCTGCCGCGCACTCGGCAGCCTCGGCGCCAGCGAGAAGCTGATGTTCTGGCTGCGCGAGCACGGTGCCCTGGCTGGCAAGAGCGTCGCGGCCGCATTGGAGGCCGGCGCGCCCGTGGCCAAGGTAGAGCGCCTGGCGGCGGCGTGGGCGCGTGAGCGGGGAGCCGCGCATGGCGCCAGAAACGCGGCTGCGGCGGCCTGAGCCCGGTTCCTTCGAGAGCCTGCTTTCGCCGGCGAGGATCGAGATCGCGTCGCTCCTGCGGCTGAGCCGGCATCCGACCTCCGAGCCCCATTGGTCGACCGAGGTCTACCGCTTTGATGGCCCAGACCCAGACCATCCAGGGGCGTTCGGCACATGCTATGCGGCCAGCAGCATCGAGGTGGCCTTTGCGGAAAGCGTCATCCATGAGTCCGGGCGGTTCGTGGGCGACACCTACGAGGTGCCGTTCGCCGAACTGACCGAGCGCTCGGTCGTGCGCTTCATGTGTGAACGGCGCAAGAGGCACCCGGCGCACGCGGCACTCGCATCGCATCATGATGCTAAGATGGTTGGCATCATGATGCAGCGCTGAGTACCCTATGGCGGTGAGAACCACAGTCACCCTCGAGCCGGACGTTCAGGACATGCTGCGCGAGGCCAGCCAGCGCAGCGGCAAACCGTTCAAGCGCGTCTTGAACGATGCGGTGCGGGCCGGGCTGAAGGTGCAACGCAAGGCAGTGGCCCCGGCGCCCAGCTGGCCCTGCTTCGACCTGGGCGCGCCGCTGGTCGATCTGACCAAGGCCATGGCGCTGGCCGACGAGCTCGACGATCAGCGTCGATGATCCTGCCCGACGTCAACGTGCTGCTGCACGCGGTGAACCGCGGCGCGCAACAGCACGCGGTGGCCCATGCCGCACTGCAGGAGGCCTATCGCAACGGGCCGGTGGCCCTGGCGTGGCCCGCGCTGCTCGGCTTCGTGCGGCTGGCCACGCGCAGCGGCATCCTGCCGCGGCCGCTGGGTGTGGAGCAGGCGAT
>JALHOU010000441.1 GCA_022842825.1 Rubrivivax sp. | reverse complement strand
ACTTCGGCGCCACCTTGCTCGTCTTGCCCACCACCTTCTTGGGGCGGCCGGGCTTGCGGCCGGGCTTCTTGCGGGCGGCCTTCGGGGCGGCGATGCCGCCGCTGCCACTCAGGCCGAGATCGGCGGCGGTCAGGCCGTAGTGCTCGATCGCCTCGCGGATGCGCGTCACGACGCCGTCGACTTCGGTGCGTCGGAGTTTCTCGGCCTGGGCCTTGAGGCCCTCGATTTGCTTGAGGACCTGCAGGTAAGTTTTCGTCATTGCGGTTCCGGGAAATGAGAGAAACACAGTCTCCCTGATGGCGGTGGCTCGATTTGCCACCCGCGGTTCTTGTATTGCTGCGGGGCGCGATTCTAGGCCCGACGAAAAGCCATCAAGGCGCCGCCGCACAATACTCCGGCCAAGCTCGTTCAATGGCGTGGCTCGCAAACCACTTCGGTTTTCACCGAGCTTGCGATGAAGCATCTCTGATGGGCTTCGTGGTGCAGCGCCTGCAGCGCGGCGGTCGATGCGCCTGCCGTGCCGGACACGAAGGTCACGCGCGGCCGCAGGCGCACGCGCGTCATCGCCACGCGGCCCTCGGCATTGCGTGCCATGGTGCCCACGGCCTCATCCTCGTAGTTCTCGATGCGATGCCCGGCCGCCGCCGCCAGCGACAGGAACCACAGCATGTGGCAGGAGGCGAGCGAGGCGACGAACATCTCCTCGGGATCGACGGCGCTGGCGTCCGAAAGCGGCAGCGGCACCACGGTGGGCGATGAGGAGGCGGGCAGGTCGACGCCGCCGTCGAAGCGGATGGTGTGGCGGCGGCTGTACCTGTTGTCGTTGAAGGCTTCAAGGGGATCGCGCCGCCACAACACGTGGGCGGTGTACTCGGACATGGAAATCTCCTGGGATGGCTGCAACGACAACCCGCGCGCGACGACCGCGCGGTGTGGAGGAGTTGAATGACGCGTCGAGTCGGCGTGTGGAGCAAAGGGTGCGGAGTAAACGTGCGGCGCAAAGGTGCGGCGCAAAGGTGCGGCGCAAAGGGCCATGCGATCATTCGGGCGTGGTCATCCTTCACTATTTTCCCAGCAATGCGAGTTTCGCCCCGCACGTGCTGTTGCGCGAACTCGGGGTGCCTTTCGAACTGCAACTCGTGGACCGCACGCAGGGCGCACACAAGGCGCCCGAGTACCTGAAGCTCAATCCGAACGGGCTCATTCCGGTGCTCGTCGACGGCGATCTCGTGCTCTATGAGACGGCGGCGATCCTGCTGCACCTGGCCGACTCGCATCCGCAGGCGGCCCTGGTGCCGGCGCTCGGCAGCGCCGAGCGCGCCATGTTCTACAAGTGGTTGTTCTGGCTCAGCAACACGATGCAGGCCACGATGATGACGTACTTCTATCCCGAACGGTCCGTCGATGCCGGGAATGCCGCGGCCGCCGCGCAGGTGAAGGAGCACGCGCAGGCCCGGCTCGGCGACTGCCTGCGCCAGCTCGACGAGTTGCTGGCCGACCACTGCGGGCCGTGGCTGCTGGGCACGCGCCATAGCGCGGCCGATCCGCTCGCCTTCATGCTGTGCCGATGGACGCGCGGTTTCGTCGGCAGCCCGCCGGCGCGCGACTATCCGCACATCGGCCCGTACCTTCAGCGCATGCTGGAACGGCCGGCGGTGAAAAGGGCGATCGAGGTCGAGAAGCTGCTACCGCCTCTCGTCTGATACCACTTTTCGATCGATCGATCAGACGTCGGGGTGGAGCGCCTTCCAACGAACGGTGGCGGGATCGAGCCGACGGGGTGCCCTGCTTCGCGAATGTCCTCTTCCGGCGGCCCAGCTTCGCTGGTCCCCCGGATGCCCCCTTGATTTCGCTGCGCAGGGCACCCCATCGGCCCGATCCGGCACCTGATGTGGCACACCATCGAAGACAAACCCTGGTGCCCGCCAAGGACGCCGGGTGGTCGGCTCAGCGAGGTCAAGGGGGCATTCGGGGGCCCTGCGAAGCTTGCGAGCAGGGCCGCCGAAAGAGGACACGAGCAGAGCCGACCACCCGGTGGCCTTGGCGCGCCACGACTGTCGGCGCGCGATCACGAGCGCAGCCCGACGCCCGCGAAATTGCTCATCTCATAGCGAGCCGCTCGCGCGCAGCTTCTCCAGCCGCAGCGCGAGAACCTGGCGCTTCTCGGCCAGGCGTTGCCGCAGGGCGCGCGCCGGGGCGTCGTCGGCGCCGGGATCGAGCGTCTCGAGCTCGGCCTGCATCGCGGCGATCTCGCGCATCACCTCCACTTCGGGCGGCACGACGCCGGCGTCCTTGAGCACCTTCATCGGCATGCGGAACTCGGCCGGCGTCTCGTCGTAGCCGTCGCCGAAGTCCAGTGGCTTGCCGAAGCTCGGTGCCGAGCGCAGCTCGCCGGACTTCTCGCTCTCGGCGAGGTGGCGGCCGATCTCGTCCTCGACGAGCCGCAGCCGCTGTTCCTTCTTCTGCTGCGCGTTGGATTCGCTCATCGCTGCTCCTTGTCCGCGGTGCGGCGGCTCAGGCGCGCTCGCCTTCGGGGTCGCCGAGCGCTTCCATCCAGTGGCGCGTGAGCGGCGTCACCGGCTTGGCCATGCGGCGCTCGTTGACGAGCGCGCGCCCCATGCCGCGGTGGCCGCCGCTGGAGGCGGCGGCGAGCAGCGTCAGGTCGATCAGGTCGCGCTGTGCGTGGCTGCCGCCGAAGCGTTGCGCCATCGTGCGGATGGGGTAGATCTGCTCGCAGGCGGCGCTGGCCGCGCCGCGCTGCCACGCGAGAAGGCCGCGCATCAGCGGCAGCCCGACCTCGCGCGCCATCTGGTGGTTGGTGCGGCGCGCGTCTTCCGGCGCCATGGCGCGCTCGGCGCAACGCGCCACCCAGGCCTCGGCACGGTGCACTTCGCCGGCGCCGAGCATGGCGAGCACGGCGTGCACGTCGTTGAAGGCGTAGTAGCCGGCGGCCGCATGCTCGCCATGCTCGCGCAGGTCCCAGTCCTGCAGCAGCGCGGTGCAGCGCGCGGCCACGTCCTCACCCAGCAGGTGCAGCCGCCACAGCATGGCTGCGGCATCCACGCGCTGCAGCGTGATCTGCAGCGCTTCGCCCGAGAGATGGCTGTCGACGAGGCGCAACACGCCCGCGATGTCCAGCGCCTCGAGCCGGAAGAGCGCCTTGTGCCACCACA
>JALHOU010000440.1 GCA_022842825.1 Rubrivivax sp. | reverse complement strand
GGGCGCCGCGGCGCCCTCGGCGCGGCCGGGCAGGCGCAGCAGCGAAGCCGGCACCGGCCGCCCGAACAGGTAGCCCTGCGCCTGGGCGCAGCCGAGCGCGCGCAGCACCAACGCGTCGCGCTCGCTCTCCACGCCCTCGGCCACCGCATCGACACCCAGGCTGCGCGAGAGCCCGATCACCGCCTCGACGATCTTGGCGCTCTCGGCGCGCTCGTGCAGCGAATGCACGAACGAGCGGTCGATCTTGATCTTGTCGAAGGCCATCTCGGCCAGGTACGACAGGCTGGAGTAACCGGTGCCGAAGTCGTCCAGCGTCACCGTCATGCCGGCGCGCTTCATCGCCGTCATCACCTCGCGCGCGCGGGCGGTGTCGGTGACGAGCGCCGTCTCGGTCAGTTCGACGTCCAGGCGCTCGGGCGGCACACCGTGCTCGCGCAGCACGGCCAGCAGTTGCGGCACCGCGCTCGCGTCGAGCATCTGCTGCGGGGCCAGGTTCACCGACAGCCGCCAGCCCGGTGGCCAGGCCCGCAGGTCGACGCAGGCCTGCCGCAGCACCGAGATGAGCAGCGCGTCGATCAGGCCGGCGTCCTCGGCCAACGCGATGAACGCCGCCGGCGCGAGCAGGCCGCGCTGCGGGTGCGCCCAGCGGCACAGCATCTCCACGCCTTGCACCCGCCGGTCGGCCAGGCTCACGATCGGCTGGTAGTAGGGCACGAACTGTCCGGCCGCGATGCCCTCGCGCAGCTGCTGCTCCAGCATGGACCGCTCGGCCACCTGCTCGTCGACGCTGCGGTCGTAGAAGCACACGTGGCCGCGGCCGCTGCCCTTGGCGCGGTACAGCGCCGAGTCGGCGCGGCGCAGCAGCTCGTCGCCGTCCTGCGCATCGTCGGGGTAGCGGGCGATGCCGACGCTGGCGCCGATGCCCAGCACCAGCTCGCCCAGGCGCATCGGCTCGGACAGCACCTGCACGACGCGCTCGGCCACCGTACGCGCCACCGCCGGGTCGCCGTGCTCCTCGATGACGACGACAAACTCGTCGCCGCCGTAGCGCGACTGCAGCTCGTTGCCGCGCAGCACGCGCCGCATCCGGTGCGCCACCTCCTTGAGCACGAGGTCGCCGACCATGTGACCGTGGCGGTCGTTGACGGGCTTGAAGCGGTCGAGGTCGATCATCAGCACCGCCAGGCCCCGCCCGTCGCGCGCAGCGCGCGCCATCGACGCGGCCATCGCGTCGTGCAGCGCGGCGCGGTTGGCCAGGCCCGTGAGCAGGTCGCTCGAGGCGAGGCGCTGCATGCGGTCCTCGGCGTCCAGGAAGACGCCGCGCGAGCGCGCCAGGCGCACCGACAGGCCGCGCCACAGCGCCACTCCGAGCAGCACCGCGCCGCCCATCACGAACACGCCGATGAGCAGCGAACGCTGTCGCAGCGCGTCCAGCTCCTGCTGCGTCGTGGCCACGGTTGCGGCGCTGAATTCCGCCGTCGCCTCGGCCAGCACGGCCGTGTGCCGGCGGTAGCGCTCGCCCTCGAAGACCGTGCGCGCCACATCGGCGGCGCCGACGGTCACCGCCTCGAAGGCCGACTCGCGCATGTCCGCCAGTTCGGCGTTGGCGGCGCGCGTGCGCGCATCGAACCGCTCCTGCACCGAGGCGGGCGCCAGCCGGCGGGCCTCGGAAAGCGTGCGCTCGAGCTCGGGCAGGTGGCTGTCGTAGCGGTCCACCCACAGGCGCTGGCCCGTGACCGCCGCCATCTGCGCCGCCGAGGTGAGGCGCTGGTCCGCGAGCCGCAGCTCGCCGGCCAGGCGCTGCGAACGCGCATGCCGCTCGGCCGCCTTGCCGTGCGCGGCCGAGAAGAACCAGCGCTCGGCGGTCAGGCCGACGATGATCAGCAGCGCACCGGCCAGCGCCTGCGCGAGCGTGCGGCGCGCCTGGCCCATCGTCTGCTCGACGATGGACACCGAGGGCAGCATCAAGGGCGGCGTGGCCAGGGCCGGCGCAGCGACACGAGTGTCTGGCAGGTGGGTGGGGGTCGTCTTCACGGCAAGGTCTGACGGGCCAGCCGCGCGGCCCGGCCATTTCTTCGGCATGCGGACGCCATTTCTGAACCGTCGGTCTTCGGCGAATGAAATGAAGCGCCATTTGTAACGAAGGGCGCGATCACCACCCCGCTTTTCCCTCCATCAGGGCCCTCAAGTGGCCGACGACCCGGAAACGAGTGCGCCGCAATGCGCGCCTCGTGGTGACGCTTCACACCGACAAGGCATCTGAGGGAAGACGGCATACGCCAAGCTCGCCAAGGAGTTGCTGCCGCTCACCGCCCCGGGTGCGAGCGCGCCCGCGCGCACGTGGTCGCGCGGGCGCGCGGGCCTCGAGCAATGGCGTGTGCTGCTCGCCATCGCCCCCAACGGCATGGCGCCTGAGCGATGGCTTCATCCTCGGCGAGGGCTTCATCCTCAGCGAGTCGCTCGCCGACCCGGCCAACAAGGGGCGCGCCAACCACGTCGACGGTTGATCGTCGGCGATGGATCGTCGCCGACCGGTCCGTCCGCCTTCCCGCGCACCGTGGCCCGGGCCGCAACCGAAGCGGCACCGGGCATTGTTCCATCCGGGCCGCCCGGCCCGGTCAAGATGCGCGCGCCGGTGCCGATGTAGGGACAAGCCTCGCCGCCCTCGCCCACCCATGCCCGTCCCTTCCCCGACCGAGCGCCCTGCCGGTTCCCCGCCTGCCCGACCACCGGGCACCGGGCAGCCGCAGCTGTCGCCACCGGGGCCCGCGCAGGGGCCGCCACCGCCACCGCCACCGCCACCGCCACCGCGCCCGCTCTCGCCCTGGGCCCGGTGGCAGCGGGCGCACTTGTTCGACTACCCGCCGTCCGCCGCGGCCTGCTGGTTGGCCATCGCCATGGCCGGCGCCGCCGCCCTGGCCTGGGCGCTGATTGACATTGCGGCTCGCCCGTCCGACTGGCCGATGACGCTGCTGGCCGTGCTGGCGGCGGGGCTGGCATCGAGCTTCCCGGTGCGCATCCCGCGCACGAAGTTCTCGCTCAGCACGGCCGACCTGTGCACCTACCTCGCGCTGGCCGCGCTCGGCCCGGCGGCGGCGGTGCTTTGCGCCGGCGCCGACGGCACGCTCGGCGCCTGGCGGGTCACGCGCCGGCTGACCAGCCGCATCGCCACGCCGAC
>JALHOU010000439.1 GCA_022842825.1 Rubrivivax sp. | reverse complement strand
CGAGGCCACCAGCTCGCCGCAGAGCCGGTCCAGCAGCGGCAACTCGGCGTCGTAGTGGGCCAGCCCGACCTCGGTGCGCATGCGTTCGAGGGCCGCGCGCGCGGCCGTGGCCATCGCTTGCAGCGGCAGAGCGGCCGGGGCGGACCGCGGCGCCGGCGCCTCTCGCCATGCGAGTTCGTAGATCAGTTCGTCGACCTGGCGTGCGAGCAGGCGCTCCAGGCCCTCGGCGGCCACGCGCTTGAGTTGCACATCGACGAGCTCGGCGATCAAGCCGCCGTCGAGGTCGAAGACGCGCACGTCCGCGCGCCTCGTTTCGGCCTGCGCGGGCTCTGTGCCCCTGGCGAGCGCGTGCGCCACGCAGCGAGGCCCGGCGGGCGGCCGCAGCAGCCGGTACCGGCCGATGGCCAGCGGCATGAACAGGGCGCGCTCGGTGTCGTCCGCCACGGCGGCGGCCATGACCTGCAGGCAGCCGTCGAGCAGGACCGGGTGCAAACGGTAGCCCGCGGCGCCCGCGCTTTCGGCTTGCAGCTCGGCGTCGAGCATCACCTCGCCCAGGGCCTGGCGCTCGCCGCGCCAGAGCTGCTGCACGGACCGGAAGGCCGGGCCGAAGTCGAGCCCGCAGCCGGCGAAGCGCTGGTAGAAGGCATCGCGGTCCATGGCATCGGGGCAGTGCGCGCGGGCCTGGTCGAGCGACGCACCCGAAGCACCCGGCGCACCCGGCGCAGGCGACAGTGCCGCAGCGGCCCGGCCGGCGGGTGCGGGCAGCCGCGCGGTGACGTGCTGAGTCCAAGCCGCATCGACGGCGGCATCGGCCGGCTGGCTGCACAACCGCACCCGCGCCGCTCCGTCGTCTGCCCGATGCGTGACCACCTGCAGGCGGTATCCGGGGTCCTGCGCGCGCTCGGTCACGAGCAGCGCTTCTTGCACCGTCACGTCGTCGACGGTGTCAGCGCCGGGGCCGTGTTCCTGCACGGCGGCGGCCAGGAGGGTGTCGAGGTAGGCCGTGGCCGGCACCACCACGTGCCGCTGCACGCGGTGCGCAGCCAGCCAGCGCGGCGTGTGCGCATCGAGATGGCTCTGGTAGACCTTCATCTCGCCCGCAACGGGCAGGCGGGTGCCCAGCAGCGGGTGCACCCAAGCGGTCGTCCCCGCGCCTGCCGCGGCCGGTGTGCGGTCCGGCGCCGCATTCGTCGCATACGCTGCATTCGCTGCGGGCCGGGCACTGAACCAGCAGCGCTCGCGTTCGAAGGGGTAGGTCGGCAAGTCGATCGGCGTGCGCGCCTGGCCCTCGTGCACGGCGCGCCAGCGGATCGCGGCGCCTTCGAGGTAGAGGCCGGCGAGCGCCTCGATCAGCACGTCGCGCTCGGCCCGACCCCGGCGCATGGAGGCCAGCGTGGCCAGCTTCGAGTCGGGCGGCACCACCGGCGCGATGAAGCCGAGCAGCGCCGGTTGAGGTCCGATCTCGATGCAGACGTCGGGCTTCTGCGCCAGCAGCGTCTGCACGCCGTCGGCAAAGCGCACCGTCTCGCGCACATGGCGTCGCCAGTAGGTGGGCGAGGTGAGCTCGGCCGCGGTGGCCAGCGCGCCGCTCTGGTTGGACACGAGGCGAAGCACCGGCGCCGAGAGGCGCACGGTGCGCACCGCCGCCTCGAACTCGTCCAGCATGGGCTCGACGAGCGGCGAGTGGAAGGCGTGCGAGACCTTCAGGCGCTGGTGGCGGTGCCCGCGCGCGGCGAGTTGTGCGCACACCGCGTCTACCGCGGCGGCCGCGCCGGCGATCACCGTCTGTGTCGGCGAATTGACGGCGGCGACGTTCACCTCGGCTTGCGCAGCCAGCAGCGGGGCCACGTCGGTTGCGGCAGCGTGCACCACGGCCATCGCACCACCGGCCGGCAGCGCGCCCATCAGCCCGGCGCGGGCGCAGACGAAGCGCGCGGCGCCGGCCAGGTCCATGACGCCGGCCACGCAGGCGGCGGTGACCTCGCCCACCGAGTGGCCGATGAGCACCGAAGGCCGGATGCCGAAGTGCGCCCACATCTGTGCCAGCGCCATCTCGACGGCGAAGAGCGCGGGCTGCGTGTAGCGGGTTTCGTCCAGCGGCGAGGTCGCACCGTCCAGCGGCGGCGCGAACAGCAGCTTGAGCAAGGGCCGCGGCAGCAGTGGGTCGAGCGCGGCAGCGGCACCATCGAGCGCAGCGCGAAAGGCCGGGACTGCCTGGTACAGGCCCTGGGCCATGCCCGCGTATTGCGAGCCCTGGCCTGTGAACGCGAAGGCCACTCGCGGTGCCTCGCGCCGCTGCAGGTGCGTGACGCGCAGGCTCGGCGCGGGTGCGCCGATGGCCAACGCGGCGAGCGCCTGCCGCAGCTCGGCCATCGAGCGCACCGTGATCGCCGCGCGGTGCGCAAACTGCGCCCGGCCGGCGTTGGCGGTATAGCAGGCGCCGGGCAGGGCGGTTTCGTCGGCTTCGGCGAGGGCCGATGCATGGCGGCCTGCCAGCGCCGCCAACGCCTGGGTAGAGCGGGCCGAGAGCGTGTACAGGTGCAGCGGCGCTTCGGTCCCGGGGCCGAAGGCGGCGGGGGCTACCGCGCCCGTGGCCGTTGCAGGGGCGAGAGGGGCCTGTGCGGCCTGTGGCGCCTCTTCGAGCACGATGTGCGCGTTGGTGCCCGAGAAGCCGAACGAGCTCACGCCTGCCAGCCGCCGGCCGCGGATGGGCGTCCAGGGCAGCAGCGAAGCCGGCACCGAGAACGGCAGCTCGCTCCAGGCGATGTGCGGACTGGGCTGCTTGAAGTGCAGATGCGCCGGGATGGCCCGGTGCTGCAGCGCGAGCACGAGCTTGATGAGCCCGGCGATGCCGGCGGCGGCTTCGAGGTGGCCGAGGTTGGTCTTCACCGAGCCGAGCATCAGCGGCGGCAGACCCGCCTCGGCGCGCCCGGGGCCGAAGACGTGGCCGAGGGCCTGCACTTCGAGTGGGTCACCCAACTGGGTGCCGGTGCCGTGCGCCTCGATGCAGCCGATGTCGTGCGGCTGCAGTCCCGCGTGCGCCAGCGCGCTGCGAATCACCGCTTCCTGAGCCGGGCCGTTGGGGGCGGTGAGGCCGCTGCTCGGGCCGTCCTGGTTGACGGCGCTGCCGCGAATGACGGCGAGCACGCGGTCGCCGTCGGCCTCGGCCTGCGACAGGCGCTTGAGCAC
>JALHOU010000438.1 GCA_022842825.1 Rubrivivax sp. | reverse complement strand
GCCGCGCTGGCGAAGGCGGCCGCGGCGCCCGAGGCGGTGGCCACGCGCAAGGCCTCGCAGCAGGCGCTGGCGGCGTTGGCGCCGCTGCTGCCGGAGCTGCTCGGCGGCAGCGCCGACCTGACGGGATCGAACCTGACCGACTTCCCCGGGTGCGGCGCCGTGCGTGCCGGCCAGCCCGGCGGCCGGCACATCCACTACGGCGTGCGCGAGTTCGGCATGGCCGCGATGATGAACGGCGTGGCGCTGCACGGCGGCTTGGTCCCCTACGGCGGCACCTTCCTCACCTTCAGCGACTACGCGCGCAACGCGCTGCGCATGGCGGCGCTGATGAAGCAGCGCGTCGTGCACGTGTTCACGCACGACTCGGTCGGACTCGGCGAGGACGGCCCGACGCACCAGCCGGTGGAGCACGCAGCCAGCCTGCGCCTGATCCCGAACCTCGACGTCTGGCGCCCCTGCGACGCTGCCGAGACGATGGCGGCGTGGGTGCACGCCCTCAGCGAAGCCGCGCGGCCGAGCGCGCTGCTGCTGTCGCGGCAGGGGCTGCCGCCGTACAAGCGCACCGAGGCGCAACTGGCGCAGGTGACGCGCGGCGGCTACATCCTGTCCGACCGGCCGCAGCCCAAGGTGGTGCTCATCGCCACCGGCTCCGAAGTGGGGGTGGCGATGCAGACGCAGACGCTGCTCGATGCCGAGGGCGTGGCGGCGCGTGTCGTCTCATTGCCCTGCAGCACCCTGTTCGACCGCCAGCCGGCTGACTGGAAGGCCGAGGTGCTCGGCCGTGGCATGCCGCGTATCGGTGTCGAGGCTGGCGTCACTTCGTGGTGGGGGCAGTACGGCTGCGCGGCGGCGCTGGGCGTGGACAGCTTCGGCGAATCGGCCCCGGGCCCGCAGGTCTTCGAGCACTTCGGCATCGATGCTCGCCGGCTGGTGGAGTTGGCGCGCGCACAGGTCGGGGCGCTGGCTGCGGGCCAGGCGCCGGCGGCAGGGTAGACAGCGATGCGCTGGGATCTCGTCAGCTTCGACCTGGACGGTACGCTCGTCGACACCGCCTCCGAGATCGCCGAGGCAGCCAACCGCGCGCTCGAGTCGCACGGCATCGCGCGCCGGCCGGCGGCCGAGGTGACGCTGCTGATTGGCGCCGGCATGCGCGAGCTGATGCTCAAGCTGCTGGCGCGCGCGATGCTGGACCGCCCGGACCTGGCCGACCGCATCCGCCCCGAGCGAGTGCTGGCCAGCATGGACGAGCACTACGCTGTCACCACCGGCACCACCGGCGTGCCGTACCCCGGTGCGCGGCAAGCGCTGCAGGCGCTGCGGCGCGCCGGCGTGCGGCTGGCCTGCGTCACCAACAAGGAGGCGCGCCATGCCGAGCGCGTGCTGCGCGCCCACGGGCTGGACGGCGCCTTCGACCTCGTGCTCGGCGGCGACACCTTGCCGGTGAAGAAGCCGGACGCTGCCGTGCTGCGCCACGTGGTGCGCCACTTCCGCGGCAGTGCCGAGCGCACGGCCCACGTCGGCGACTCGCGCGTCGATGTCGAAGCAGCGCGTGCGGCCGGCGTGGCTGCATGGGCTGTGCCCTATGGCTACAACGCCGGCGAGCCGATCGGCACGGCGCGGCCGGACCTCGTCTTCGCATCTCTTGACGACGTGGCCCGCCATGTGCTCGGCAGCGCTCCAGCGCGGCACGCCGCCTGACACGCCGCCACGACGGACCGATGAACATGTTCAAGGCCCTGCTCTGGGACGTCGACGGCACGCTGGCCGAGACCGAACGCGACGGCCACCGCGTCGCCTTCAATCGTGCCTTCGAGGCGCTCGAGCTGCCGTGGCGGTGGGACGAGCCGCGCTACGGCGAGCTGCTGCGCGTCACGGGCGGGCGCGAGCGCCTGCTGCACGACATGGCCTCTCGCCCGGACGCACCGGTGCTGCCGGACGAGCGGCTGGCGCTGGCGAAGCGGCTGCACACGCTGAAGAACCGCGTCTACGGCGAGATCGTGGCGAGCGGGGCGATCCTGTTGCGTGAAGGCGTGCGCCCGCTGCTGGAGGAATGCGGCGCGCGCGGCGTGCGCCTGGGCATCGTCACCACCACCAGCACCGCCAACGTTCAGGCCCTGATGGCCGCGCACCTCGGGGCCGCGTGGCGGCAACGCTTCGACATCGTGGTGTGCGGCGAAGACACGGCGCAGAAGAAGCCGCATCCCGAGGCCTACCAGCGGACGCTTGCGGCGCTGCGCATCGCGCCGAACGAAGCGCTGGCGATCGAGGACTCGCCGGGCGGCGCCACCGCAGCGCGCGAGGCGCAGGTGCCGGTGGTGGTGGCGCGCAGCGCCTACTTCGCCGCCGAGCCGATCGACGGTGCCGTGGCCATCGGTCCCGGCCTGCACCAGCGCGCCGGCTGGCGTCCCGCGGCGCGTGGTGCGTACGGGCCCGTGGACCTGGACGACCTCGTCGAGTGGCACAGTCGCATGGAGCTCGTTTTCGGCGGCTGAGCCGACACCGGCATGGACACCGGCAAGCGGGGCACGGCAAAGGCCGAGGTCGACGAAAGGAGAACGACAATCACGACGAGACGATGAGCATCTGGACGGGAGGACGATGATGCGTGTGGCGGCGCGCTGCCGTGAAGCTGCGGCACGGCTCGCCACGGCGCTGCTGCTGGCTTGGCCGGCCGCCGCGCCCGCCCAGCCCGCCGGAGATGCGGCAGTCGTCAGCGTGCCGTTCGGGCAGACGCTGGACATGGCGAAGGTCCGTGCCGCCACGCGCAGCGCGCCGACTCGATTGCTGGCGACGATCGCCGGCCTGGGCGTCGACGTGCTGCGTGTGTCCGGCACCGCCCCGGACGCGCCGCCGAACCCGCTGCTCGCCGGCCTGCCGCCGGCGCCGCCGGAGGTGCTGCGCCAGGCCGAGTTCCGTGACAGCTACGAAGGCCGCGTCGTGCTGCGGCACGCGCGCTGTTGCGGCCTGGTGCGCGACACGATCCTGATCCGCGACACGGCGTCGAGCTACACGCTGCTGCACGAGTTCGTGCACACCTTGCTGCCGCCCAGCCGTGTCGTCGCCGAGGCGGAGGACTTCGAGCTCGCCTTCGCGACGGCCTTCCGGCGCCTGTGGCTCTATCACTGCCGGCTGTGCGACGACCCGACGCGGCTGCTCGACCCGCGTTGGCGCCGCGACCTGCTGGCCGCGCTCGACGATGTGGTGCCCTTGCTCTTCGA
>JALHOU010000437.1:1420-3219 GCA_022842825.1 Rubrivivax sp. | reverse complement strand
GCCTCGCGCATCTGCTCGTGCAGGTGCGGCGGCATCTCCTTGTAGACGTCCTCGAACATCGTCGCCAGCGGCGGGATGTGGCCGTCCTGCACCGAGCCGAACTTCGACGCCTCCTTCAGCGCCGCCGCCATCTCCGCGTCGAGCGCCTTCTGCGTGCGCGCGTGCTCGTTTTCTGACCACGCACCCAGCGCCACCAGGTGCTGCTTCAGCCGCGCCACCGGGTCGCCCAGCGGGAAGTGCTGCCAGTCGTCGGCCGGCCGGTAGCGGCTGGGGTCGTCCGACGTGGAGTGCGCCCCGGCGCGGTAGGTCACCCATTCGATGAGCGTCGGCCCCAGGTTGCGCCGTGCCCGCTCGGCCGCCCAGCGCGAGGCCGAGAGCACGGCCAGGAAGTCGTTGCCGTCCACCCGCAGCGAGGCGATGCCGGCCCCCACGCCGCGCGCCGCGAAGGTGGTGCCCTCGCCGCCCGCAATGGCCTGGAAGGTGGAGATCGCCCACTGGTTGTTGACCACGTTCAGGATCACCGGCGCGCGGTAGACGTGGGCGAAGGTCAGCGCATTGTGGAAGTCGGCCTCCGCCGTGGAGCCGTCGCCGATCCAGCCCGAAGCGATCTTCGTGTCGCCGCGGATGGCCGAGGCCATGGCCCACCCCACCGCCTGCACGAACTGCGTCGCGAGGTTGCCCGAGATCGAGAAGAAGCCGGCCCGCTTGTACGAGTACATCACCGGCAGCTGGCGGCCGCGCAGCGGGTCGCGCTCGTTGCTGAGCAGCTGGCACATGAGCTCGACCACGTCGATGTCCTCGCGCGCCAGCAGCAGCCCCTGCTGGCGGTAGGAAGGGAAGCACATGTCGCCGTCGTGCAGGGCCTGCGCGTGCGCGACGGCGATCGCCTCCTCGCCCAGGCACTGCATGTAGAAGGAGATCTTCTTCTGCCGCTGCGCGATGAGCATGCGGGCGTCGAAGGCGCGCGTGCGCAGCATGGCGACGAGGCCGCGCCGCAGCGCCTCGGGCTCGACCTGCGGCGCCCAGGGGCCGACGGCACGGCCCTGCTCGTCGAGCACGCGGATCAGCTTCCAGGCCATGGTGCCGGTGTGCGCGGGCACGATGTCCACCGCCGGGCGCGGCACCTCGCCCGGGGCCGAGACGCGCAGGTAGGAGAAATCGGTGGCCTGCCCCGGCCGGCCCGTGGGCTCGGGCACGTGCAGGTGCAGCGGCGTGGGTACCCCAGGCATGTCGACGCTCCTTGGACGTCCTTGGACGTCCTTGGGTCTCCGAGGATCCCCGTGGCCACCTCGGGCCACGGCGGCCCGCGTCGATTCTGGACGAAATCGCAGGCCCGCGGCCCGCCGAGCGGCGGCGCGCGGCGGCAGGTCGCGCAGATCCTGCATCCGAACCCGCCCGGCCCGGCGGCCAACCGCGGCTGGAGCGAGGCGGTGGATCGAACGCTCGTCGCGCTCGGCTTGCTGACGGGCGAAGACGGGGCGGGCTGAGCGGCACCCAGCAGGGATCACCAGGGCGCCGTGCCGGCCCTCACCTCATTGCAGGCGCTGGATCCAACGCACCGCTCTCACCGCGAGGTCTGGATCGGGCAAGGTTTCAGCCCGACGGGCGGCGGGGCGGCGACCGCACCGACGATCGACTGGCTGCCGGCGACGACGAACTCGTATTCGTTCGTGATCTCGGCGGCGGCGCGGATCAGATGTTCGAGTTGCGACCTTTGCATTGGCGGATGATGGCCCAGCGCGTTCTTGCGTCGAGCGCACGGCCCAGCGGCGATGCCTGCCTGAGTTGATGGCCGCGGT
>JALHOU010000437.1:0-1320 GCA_022842825.1 Rubrivivax sp. | reverse complement strand
CGGCGGCGCGGATCAGATGTTCGAGTTGCGACCTTTGCATTGGCGGATGATGGCCCAGCGCGTTCTTGCGTCGAGCGCACGGCCCAGCGGCGATGCCTGCCTGAGTTGATGGCCGCGGTCGGTGTGGTCGAGCGCGGCTGTCCAGTCGCGCATGTCGCCGCTCGCGCTCTCGAACAGTGGCCCATGCGCGCCCTCCTGGCCGCCGCAGGCTTGTTCTGCAGCGCCTCACGCTCACCGAGTGGCGCGGCGATGGGCGGCGCGACATCACCATCCGCCAGCTGTTGAACCTGACCAGCGGCATCGACACCCCCGCGCCCGGCCGCGGCGGACGCAGCTCGCCGGACGACGCCGTGGCCCGGCCGCTGGCGCATGCGCCCGGAACGCGGTTTGCCTACGGACAGGCGCCGTTCCAGATCTTCGCCGCGTTGATGGCGCGCAAGCTGAAGGGTGAGAGCTACGAGGCCTATCTGCGGCGCCGGGTGCTCGACGGCCTGGGCGTGACGCTCGAGTTCAGGCCGCTGGCGCTGCGCCAGCGCGAAGGCACCGACTGGGGCGGTGGCGGCGCCATGAGCGCCCGCGACTGGGCCCGGTTCGGCGAGTTCGTGCGCCAGGGCGGCCGGCGGAGTGGCCAGCCCTGGGTCGACGCGCCAGCGCTCGCCGAGAACTTCAACGGCTCTGCCACCCATCCGGGTTATGGCCTGACCTGGTGGCTCAAGCCCCCCAAGGGCATGGCCGTGCCCCTGGAGGGCACGACCGAAAACGCCACGGACTTCTACCGCGGCGGCGCCGACGCGCTGCCCGTGACCCAGGTGTGGATGGCGGCAGGGGCGGGCAAGCAGCGCATGGTGATCCTGCCCGAGCGGCAGATGGTCGCGGTGCGCCAGACCGATCGCCTGCTGCTCGGCGAACGCTCGGGCTTCAGCGAGATCGAGTTCCTGCGCCTGCTGCTCGAACCGGGGTAGCCGTGGCGCGGCGTGCGACCATGCCCGCGTGAACGGTCGTTCGCCCACCCACCGCCGCGCAGCCTGCCCGCGCTGCCTGCGCCCGCTGGCGACCTGCCTGTGCGCGCTGGCGCGGCCCACCGCCCACCGCACCGAGGTGCTCGTGCTGCAGCACCCGCAGGAACAGCGCCAGGCAAAGAACAGCGTGGCGCTGCTGCGCCTGTCGCTGGCGCACTGCGAGGTGTGCGTCGGCGAGCGCATTGCGCCCGAGGCGCTGCAGGCCCTGCTGCACCGCCCCGGGCGGCACACGCGCCTGCTCTACCCGGACGTGCCTGCCGCGCCCGCGCCTTCGGCCCCGGGCCACCCAGCGGGCGCGCCC
>JALHOU010000436.1 GCA_022842825.1 Rubrivivax sp. | reverse complement strand
GCGGCGGGCATCAGGCGTCCTTCCCTTCCTTGCGCCTGAGCGCGAAGGACACGTCGCCGAAGTTCGCCGTGGCGCAGGTGACCATGACCTTGCGCAGCACGTGGTACGGCACGTCCTTGTCGGACATGATGGTGATGGCGTTGGTGGCCTTCTTGTTCTCGCTGCGCACGGCCACTCGCTGGGCCTGCTGGTCGAGTTCGGTCTTGAGCGCCGCGATGAGGTCTTCCTTCTGTCCGGCCACCGCAGCGAGGTCGGCGATCTTGCGGCCCTCGACGAGGATCTCCGTGCCGCTGACCACCAGCACGACCGCCGGCTTGGGGTCCTTGTCGGCCGAGGACAGGGGCAACTGCACAGCCTTGGGGCTGGGCAGCGTTTCGATCGGGCCGATCTGCGCCAGCAGGAAGAAGATGAGGATGGTGAAGATGTCGATCAGCGCGACCAGGTTCATGTCGAGCGACGAACCCGTGCGCCGGCGTGCCGCTCGCTTGTCGTAGGCGGTCATCGCGCTCATCGTGTCGTTCCCGGCCTGGCGGTGGCCGCCACGGCAGGCACGGCCACCGAAGCCGCCGTCGCGCGTGCCGACCCGGCGGCGGCGCCGCGCACGGGCGCATCACCGATGGCGATGTCGGGGAACAGCTCGGACATGACGATCCGCGGGCTGCCGTTCTCGATGCGCGACGTGGGCGCGGCGCGTACGGCGTCCATGACCTGCACGAGCTGGTCGTAGGAGGTGTCGGGCTCGGCGAGCACGGAGACCTCGGTCTTGTCCGGGAACTTCTGCTTGATCTGCAGCATGAGGGCGTTCAGCGTCTTGAGCGCCACGGTGCCGTTGGCGATCGTCGCCGGCGTCGCCGCCACGGCCGAGGCGGCAGCGCCCGGCGCGCCGGTGGCGTTGGCGACGCCGGGCGCCGCCTTCTCGATGCGCTGGATGAGGCCACCGACGCGGTCGCCGACCTCGAAGGCGTCCTTGCGGATCACGACCTCGAGCTGCAGTTCGCCGGCCTTGATCTTGTCCATCGGCCCGCCCGAACTGGGCGCGGGCAGCGCGAGGTCCATCACCGCCAGGCGCGTGAAGACGGCGGTGGACAGCAGGAAGGGCACCAGCACCACGATCAGGTTGATGAACGCGGTGAGTTCGAGGTGCGCAGCCTCGCGCTTCAGACGGCGCTTGCGCATGTTGAAGGGCCTCGGGTTCGGTTCGCGCGCCGCTCAGCGCGTGGCGCTGGCGTGATCGCCGCCGGGCGAGGACATGCGCTGCACGAGGTTCAGGAAGGTGATCTTGGCCGCCTCGAGGCTGTCGACGATCTCGGTGGCGCGCGCCTGCAGGAAGCTGTGGATGAGCAGGAACGGGATCGCCACCATCAGCGCGAAGGCGGTGTTGTTCATCGCGATCGAGATCGAGGCCGAGAGGAGCTCGGCCTTCTCGGCCGGGTTCACCGCAGCCACCGCGGTGAAGCCCTTGATGAGGCCGATGATGGTGCCCAGCAGACCGACCAGCGTGATGACGTTGGCGAAGGTGGCGATGTAGTGCGTGCGCTTCTCCAGGCGCGGAACGATCTCCATCATGCCTTCCTCCATCGCGTGCTCGATGTCCTCGCGCTTGCGCGAGCCGCCCATGCGCTCGATGCCGTTGGCGACGATCTTGCCGATGGCCGAGTCGCTGCGCGCGGTGATGCCGTGCACCTCGCGGAAGCGGCCGCTCTGCAGCATGGGCAACACCTGGTCCCAGACCTTGCGGTTGTCGGAGCGCGCGCGGCGCAGGAAGATGAAGCGTTCGATGGCGATCGCGAGGCCCAGCGCCATCAGCGTGAGGCTCGGGTAGAGGAACGGACCGCAATCGACGAAAAACTTCACCACGGTCTGGAACGTGTTCATGGTGGGGTGGCTCCGGGAGAGATGCCCTGAAGGCTAAGGGCGGGAGGGCGCCGCAGGCGTGCCTGGAGGCGAAAGTGAAGTTACAAATTGGTTTTGGCGCCGACTATTGCGCGGCGCGCCCCGGCGCGCCAGAGGAAATCGGGCGGAAAGCGGGCCGATTTGCGCTTCGTCGTGGGTGGATCGTGTGGCCCGGCGGCCGACCTGCCGGCGGGTAGGCCCTCAGGGGCCGGTCAAGGGCAGTCATGGGGCGGTCTTGGATGGCGGCGGGCGTGGGCGGGCTGACGACAGCACAAGCCGGGCCGGCAAGGCGCCTCCGAGGGGCTGCCCTCTCTGGAGAGCCTCGTCGGCTCAGGGCGTCTTGGTCGCTGCGGGCGCTGTGCCCGTGGCCGCGCCGGCCACGGCAGCGCGGATCTGTGCGTCGTAGTTCACCTGGCGGCGCAGCACATCGCGGTCGATCGGCGCAAGCGCCTCGTCCACGACGCCGGTGACGGCGCGGCCGCCCATGTTGCCGTGCAGGGGCCTCTTCCACGGCACGATGTACAGCACCTTGGGCAGCTCGCGGTTGCCGATGATCTGCGTTCGTTCGAGGTCGGCACGGTCCTGCGCGCGCGCTGCCAGCGGCGCAGCGAGCGGGGCCGCCACGGCGAGCGCCAGCAGCCACCAAGCCCAGCGTGACATCGGCGCAGGAGCCGGCAGCCTGGCGGTGCGGGCGCGGGCAACGTCTGACGTGCTGCGGCGGACTGGCGGAAGCGGTCTCATCATTCCTTCTCCTTGCGCAGTGGCGCCGCCGTGCCCGACGGGGCGGCGCCGTTGGCCGGCGCCGACGCCGCGAGCCTGGGATCGGCCTTGCGGTTCTTCAGCTCGGCCAGCCACTTGTTGATCGTGGCGGCCTCGGCGGGCAGCAGCGCCGCGCCGCGCGTGTACAGCTCGACGGCGCGCGCCGGCTCGCCGAGGTAGACGTCGTTGAGGATGGCCAGGTTCACGAGGGCGCCGGCGTGGGTGGGGTCGAGATCGATGGCGGTTTCGTAGGCCTTGCGCGCGTGGTCGAAGCGACCGAGCGCGCGCCAGGTGATGCCGAGCTGGTTGTGATACGCCGCCTGCTTCGGCGAGAGCTTCACCGCTTCCTGCAGCGCCGTGGCCGACTCTTCCAGCCGCCCGGTCTTGCGGTAGATGAGGCCGAGGTTGGCGTGCACGCCGGCCAGCGGAGGCTGGCGCGTGGCCAGGGCCTTGAAGGCGCGCTCGGCCTCGGGCAGCCGGCCGGCGCGCAGCATGCGCACGGCCTCGTCGAAGCTGGCGCGCGTGGCCGCGTCGACGGGCGGCAAAGGCGGCTCGACAGGCGCGGGC
>JALHOU010000435.1 GCA_022842825.1 Rubrivivax sp. | reverse complement strand
CGGCGACGCGCACGGCCGGGTCGCCGCCCTCGCCGGAGCGGGCGCCACCCAGCAGCTGCTGCATGCGCATCGCCGCCGCCGAAGGCAATGCCGGCTTGGGCGCGAAGGGGTCGGCCTGCAGCGTCCACGGCTGGTCGCCGCGCGCCGCCCAGGGCAGCGAGTCGAGCGGCAGGCGGTAGCCCATCGGCGAATCGCCCGGCATCAGGTAGAGCCGCTCGTCGCGCAGGAACCACGGCCCGGTCATCCAGGCCGGGCCGGCCAGCCCCACGCGCCACTCGCGCCGAAGCGGCAGAAGGTAGCCCACCGGTGCGTCGAGGCGCTGTGCGAAGACCCGCCTCAGCCGCGCGCGCTCCAGCTCGTCGTCCAGCCGCGCGTCGAAGGGGTCGACATTGATCGGCAGCCGTCGCTCGCGCCACAGGTAGTACCAGGTGTCCTCGTAGCCGGGCTGCACCCAGCGGTCCTCGAGGCCGAGGCGGCGTGTCAGCGTGCGGATGAAGCGCTCGGCATCGGCGGCGGTGTAGCGGTGCGGCCGGCGCTCGTCTGCGAAGAGGCCGGGATCCACCCAGCACGGCTGCCCGTCCGTGCGCCAGCAGATAGACAGCGCCCAGCGCGGCAGCTGCTCGCCCGGATACCACTTGCCCTGCCCGAAATGCAGGAAGCCGCCGGTGCCGTACTTCGCGCGCAGCCGATGCACGAGCTCGGTGGCAAAGCCACGCTTGGTCGGGCCGAGGGCGTCGGTGTTCCATTCCGCGGCGTCGCGGTCATCCACTGCCACATAGGTGGGCTCGCCGCCCATCGTCAGGCGCACGTCCTGTGCCTGCAGCTGCGCATCCACGGTGTGGCCGAGCGCCTCGATGGCCTGCCACTGCACCTCGGAGTAGGGCTTGGTGACGCGCGGGCTCTCGTGGATGCGCGAGACCTGCATGTGGTGGTCGAACTCGACCTCGCACTTGTCCACGGCGCCGCTCACCGGCGCCGCCGTACCCGGCTCGGGCGTGCAGGCCACCGGGATGTGGCCCTCGCCGGCGAGCAGGCCCGAGGTCGGATCCAGGCCGATCCAGCCGGCGCCGGGCAGGTACACCTCGCACCAGGCGTGCAGGTCGGTGAAATCGCGCTCGGCACCCGAGGGGCCGTCGAGCGCCTTCACGTCAGGCTGCAGCTGGATGAGGTAGCCGGAGACGAAGCGCGCCGCCAGCCCCAGGTGGCGCAGCGTCTGCACGAGCAGCCAGCCGGTATCGCGGCACGAGCCCTTGGCCAGGGCCAGGGTCTGCTCGGGCGTCTGCACGCCCGGCTCCATGCGGATGACGTAGCCGATCTCGCGCTGCAGACGCTGGTTCAGCCCGACGAGGAAGTCGATCGTGCGCTGCTCCTTGCGCGACACGCTGGCCACGAAGTCGGCGAAGCGCGGCGTCAACTCGCCGCGCACGAGGTAGGGCACGAGGTCGTGCGCCAGCTCGGGTGCGTAGCGGAAAGGGAACGTCTCTGCCTCGGGCTCGAGGAAGAAGTCGAACGGGTTGTAGACCGACATCTCGGCCACGAGGTCGACCGTGACCTTGAACTCGCGCGTCTTCTCGGGGAAGACGAGGCGCGCGAGGTGGTTGCCGAAGGGGTCCTGCTGCCAGTTGATGAAGTGCGCCGCCGGCTCGATGCGCAGGCTGTAGCTGAGGACAGGGGTGCGTGCATGCGGCGCTGGCCGCAGCCGCACCACCTGAGGCCCGAGGTCGACGCGCCGGTCGTAGCGGTAGTGCGTGACGTGGTTCAGCGCGACGTGGATGGACACCGGGGGGCTCCTCGAGGGTGGATTGTTCTTGGTGGCCGTTCCATGCAAGTGCCGGGCCAGAAGTGCGCGCGCTCGCCCCGCAGGGTCCGGCGTTCGATCCTTGCCCGATCCGGGGCCGACCGGGCGGAGGCCGCGACCGGGCCTGTGTCAACGCCCCGGCACCACTTGCCCTCGACCCTGCCCCGGATCGTCGACCCGATGATGCCAGTAACGGCGTGCCGCCTCGCGCTCGCAGCGCGTGCCGCCCTGCGCGGCCAGGGTCAGCGCGCCACAGCGGTCGCTGCGCGCCAGCGCGATGCCCCGCGCCTCATAGCGCGCCACCACGTCGGCCGCCGGGTGGCCGAAGCGACTGCGGTAGGCCGCCTGCGCCACGGCCAGCCGCGGCGCCACCGCCTCGATGAAGCCGGCCGTGGACGAGGTGCGGCTGCCGTGGTGCGGCACGAGCAGCACGTCGGCGCGCAGGCGCTCGGCAGCGCGATCGCGCAGCGCGGCCTCCTGCGCCGCCTCGATGTCGCCGGTGAGCAGCACGCTGGTGTCATCCGCACTCACGCGCAGCACGCAGCTCAGCGCGTTGGGCCGCAGGCCCTGCACGCCGAAGTCCGCCTCCGCCGGGTGCAGCACCTCGAAGCGCACGCCATCCCAGTCCCACTGCTGGCCGGCCTGGCAGCGCCGCACGTCGGCACCGCCAGCGCGCGCCTGGGCCAGCAGCGGGTGCGCGGCGTCGAGCGAGCTGGACAGCCGGCGCACCGGCAGCGCGGCCAGCACCGCGCCGGCGCCGCCGACATGGTCGGTGTCGCGGTGGCTGAGCATCAGATGGTCGACCTGCCGCTCGCCACGCCACCGCAACAGCGGCACGACGAGCCGGCTGCCGGCGTCCGCGTCGGGCGAGAACGCCGGCCCGGTGTCGTAGACGAGCAGATGGCGGCGCGTGCGCACGAGCGCCGCCGTGCCCTGGCCGACGTCGAGCGCGACGAGTTCGAAGCGGCCTTCGGCCGGCCGCGGCACGGCCGGGGCCAGCAACGGCAGCATCAGCGGCAAGGCCAGCAGGCGCAGCGGCCAGGGCAGAGGCAGCACCGCCAGAAGCCCGCCGAGCAGGCCCGCGGCCACGGCCCACGGCGGCGCCGCGGCGGCCTGCCAGACGGCAGGCACCCCACCCGGCACGAGGGCCGTGACACCCCCCGCCAGCCCCTGCAACATCCACATCAACGCCGCGAGCACGAAGGCAGCGGCATCCCACAGCGGCGACACCAGCACGCCGAGCAGCGACAGCGGCGTCACGAGCAGCGTGACGATCGGAATGGCCAGCAGGTTGGCCACGAAGCCGACCACCGACACCTGCTGGAAGAACACCATCGACAGCGGCGCCAGCCCGACCGTGGCCACCGCCTGCGCGCGCAGCGCCGAGCGCGCCGCGGCCAGCGCCCGCTGCGCGCGCGTTGCGC
>JALHOU010000434.1 GCA_022842825.1 Rubrivivax sp. | reverse complement strand
GCCACTGCGCCTGCCATCCGCGCCCGCCATGGCCCCCATCGATGGCCGACTGGCGGGCGATCCCTCCCCGGCGAAGGGCGCACGCGCTGCCGGCGATTCTGGACAAGCCTGCCGCGGCCGCAGTGAGCGGGCGTGTCACAGGTATGCAGAAAGTGTGGCCGTCGGTCGCGCGGGGCGGGTTGCCTTGGGGCCATCATGAGCGGGCTGATCCCGACGGCCCCCGCGCCGCCCATGCCCATGACCTGGATGCCGATCCACCCCGAGGAGCTGCGCTCGGCCGAGCAGCAGCTGGGCGGGCGCCCTGCTGCCTCACCGCGCCGGTGTCGTTCATCCTCCGCCGCGCCAGAAAGAGGGCGGCTCAGGCGCCCGCTGCCTCGCCCGCACCTGGTGCCGCACGAGTTGACGGCGCTCTACCCCGCCTCGCGTCGCGCCCTGCCGCAGGTGCGCGCGTTGCTCGAGGCGCTGGCCGCGGGTGCGGCGCGGCCTCCGTCGCAGTGAGTGGCCACCGCGCCGGGCTGCCTGGTCGCTGGCGGTCAGACGCCCTGCTTGTTCAGCGGCGCCTTCAGCGCCTCGGTGAGCGTGCTGAGGCTGTCGTTGAGGTGGGCACGCGCCATCGGCGTCCAGGGGCGCGATTGCAGGGCGGCCTTCAGCGAAGCTTCCAGTTGCAGCGCCACCTGTCGATGCACGGCGCGCACGTCGGCCGGGACGGCGGCGGTGGGGCGCAACACGCCGCCGGCCAGACGGCGCAGGTGCTCGCGCTGCAGGTTGCGCCGCAGGCTGTCGATCTCGTTGGGTGGCGGCGCGGCCGATGCCGGGTCGGCCGCGGTCTTGCCCGGCAGCCGCCCGCCGGCCGGCTTGGGCGGCGGCGCGATCTCGGACCACACCGCGTCGCGCAGCCGCTCCTGCAGTTCGGCGTATCCCAGCAGCTGGCTGCGATCGGTGACCTTGACCTCGGCGTCGGCAAGGCGCTGCGCCGCCGCGTCGGACATCAGCGAGTCGAGGGCCGTGCGCTGGATGCCGAGGACGGTGCTCGCGAGGCTGAAGTCGGCGACACGGCCGCCGCGGTTCTCGAGCATGTCGACACCCAGGCGGCTCATGTAGCGCGGCTCGAAGCGGAAGCTGGAGCTCGCGAACACCTCCGACAGCAGCGCGGACAACGCCTCGCGCTGCTGCGCGGCCGGCACCGGCGCGACGAGGGCCTTGTTGGCGCCGGCCGTGGCGCGGCTGGTGGTGGCGCCGCCGACGTACTTGGTCAGCAGCGACACCGCCTGCGAGACGCGGCCGAGGCCGCGCGCCAGGTTGCGGCGGTAGACCTCCATCGTGTCCTCGGGCGCGAGCTCGCGCGCCTGCGTGCGCGTCCACAGCTCGCGCGCCAGCAGCAACTGGCGCCTGGCGTAGGCGAGCGGGTCGTCGCCAAGGTCGAAGCGGTTGACCGTGGGGTCGTCGGCACTGGCGTCGCCGTCGGTGGCGTAGGCCAGGGCGGGGTCGCTGTCACCCTGGGCGGCCAGGCGAGCGAGCGCCTGCGCCTCCTCGGTGGGTGCAGCGTATTCACGGTAGGCGTAGTCGATGGCCCAGTAGTCGTACGCGCCGAGGACCGGCTGGTGGATGTCGGCCACCGGCTCGCCCTGCAGCGCGACGTTCGGCGGGTTGTAGTCCATCACCGAGTTGGAGATGCCGCGCTGCGCCGTGAAGGCCTTGTCGCGCAACTGTGCCTGGGTGATGCCGGTGGAGGCCTTGAAGTTGTGCCGCATGCCCAGCGCGTGCCCGATCTCGTGTGCCACCACCGCCTTCAGGCTGCCGGCAACGTAGCGCTCGACCTCCGGGCCGCCTTGAGCGATGTCGCCGCGCAGCGTGAGCAGCTCGAGGCCGAACGCGACTTGCTCGAGCGCGTCGTGCGCGAAAGTGCACTCGCGCAGGCGCGAGGCGAACTCGCCACGGGCATTGAGCGCGGGCCCGTCCGCCTCGCCTGCAGCGGTGGGCACCGAGACGAAACGCGGCAACGTGTCGGCCACCGCCGAGCGGTCGATGCGCACCCAGTTCTCCGGGATGATGGCCGCACCACGCAGGATCTCGCCCGTGCGTGGGTCGCTCTGGCTCGGCCCCACCGCCGTGGCGCCCGGGCCTTCCATCGCAAACCAGCGCACGGCCAGCAGGCGCGTGCCCTCGAACGATGTCCAGTCGGCATCGGCCGCCTGCTGCTCGACGGTGAGGGCGTTGCGGAAGCCGGCCCGCTCGAAGGCCTTGTTCCACTCGAGGATGCCTTCACGCACGGCGGGCCGCCACTTCTCGGGGATGTTGCGGTCCATGACGACGCGGATCGGCTGTTTCGGCTCGGAGACCGGCGCGGCCGGATCCTTCTTCTCGAGCCGCCAGCGCTGCACGATGTGCGTGCGGCGGTCGCCACCGCTGTCGTTGTCGAAGTCGACGAACGACTCGGTGAAGAAGCCGACGCGCTGGTCGGCACGGCGCGTCTTCATCGGCTCGGGCGGCAGCGGCGCGAGCGTGTAGGCGAGCGAGACGAAGAAGCTGCGCGCGTCGGGCAGCGCGCGCGGTGGGTTGGGTTGCATCGCCGGGTTGGGCGGCGGGCCGCCGGGCGTGAACACCGGCGGCGGCGGCAGCTTGGGCACTGCGTAGTGGTTGCGGAACGTCACCGAGAAGCCCTCGCTGCCGGTGCGCGTGCGCTCGATCGACGAGTTGCCGCGGTCGAGGCTGTAGCCGAGGCGGAACATGGCCTCGAAGAAGCTCTGCATGCCCGGGATGTCGCCGCCGAGCAGCGCCGGCGCTTCCACCAGCAGCGACTTGCGTTCGGGGTGCGGCGAGGCGGCCAGCGGCGCGCTGGCAAGCAGGCTGTCCGAGTAGCTCTCGCGGACGGCGCGCGCCAGCGGCGTGCCCTCCCTGGCGCGGGCGTGTGTGTTGAGGGCCAGCATCTGCACGCTGTTGCCCACGCGCCTGAGCATCACCAGTTGCTCGCTGCCCATGAGGCCAGGCAGCACGAAGCCCTGGCCGAGACCCGAGGCGAGCGAGAAGCCGAGGAAGAGCGGCTTGTCCAGGCGCTCAACCGGGATCTCGAGCCAGGTCTTCTCGTCGCGCGTCCAGACGTTGAGGAAACCGTCGGTGTTCTTCGCGCCCCGCGTCACTTCGGCGAAGGGTGGCGGCGTGCCGGGCGGGGTGGCCGGCGGGCGGGCGCCCGGCGCCGAAGCCGCGCCCGATGCGGGGGTGGCGGCGGCGGTGG
>JALHOU010000433.1 GCA_022842825.1 Rubrivivax sp. | reverse complement strand
CGCGCCTTCGCCGACCCATTCGGCCGACGCGCGCACGCGCCAGTCCGTGGCGCTGGCAGACGGCCGCTGGCTGCTGGTGCACAACATCACCGAGACGTTGGGCGGCCAGTACGAAGGCGCGGCGGTCGGGCTGCTGGTGTGGAACCCGGCCACACGCGCCGTCGTGCAGGCCGCGCGGCTGCGCCTGCCCGCCACGGCGCTGGAAGCCGAATTGGGCAATGGCATCGGCGGCTTGGGCATCTATCAGTACAACCTCACCGACATGCGCGCCACCGCCGACGGCGGCGCCGTGCTGCAGTACGACCTGTTCGGCGCCAACGACGCGAGCGGCGCGCAGCGCAAGATCCAGGTCATCGCCCGGCTCGGCGCAGACCTGGGCGTGCGCTGGGCGCGCACGTGGCGCTCCGAGCAATGGGGGCAACTGGAGCTCCTGGGCGACCGGATCGTCAGCAACGGCAGGAACGTGGTCACGTACACGCTTGATGGCGTGCCCACCTCGCGCTATGCCTACCAGTCGTGGACCTCGGTGCGGCTGGGGGGCCAGGCGGCCGCACTCGGCGGCGGCGGCGGCTATGCCGTAGCGCGAGACGATGGCAGCCTCGATGCGTTCGCCTTGGCCGACGAATCTGCCTTCTACGCCGCGGTGCCTGACGGCGCGGGCGGCGCCGTGCTGGCCGGATACCTTACCGATGGCGCCGTCGTGCGGCCCGGGCTCGCGCGCGTGGGCAGCAACGGGCAGCCCGGTGCCACCGTCCAGATCGACTTGCCCGACAGCGCCGACGGCCTGCGGGACATCGATCGGCTCGACGACCACTACTACGTGATCGGCTCGCGCGGCCCGTCGTCTGGCGCGAGCCAGTGGTTCGTGTGCAAGCTTGCCGCCGCCACCCTCCAGTTGGTGAAGTGCGTGCAGGGGCCCGACGGCGTGAGCTTGACGAACATGTTCGTGCGTGCCGATGCGGCCCGGGGATGGCTGCGGGTGTCCAACTACTCGCGCTTTAGCAGGAACGTTCTGGTGCTTGACCGCGACCTGAACCGCGTGTTCGACAACGGCGAGACGGTGGGTGCGCTCTCGACCACGGTGTCGCCGTTCTCCGGTAGTTGGACGGCATTGGCAAGCGGCCGTCTCTCGGCGGCCACCGCGCAGGAAGTGTCCGCGGCCCTTATCTCCGAGCCGATTCCGGTGGCCACGCTGCAGCACACCGCTGCACTGGCCTCGCTCGTCTCGCCGACGCCCTGAGCCGCCGGGCGCCTGCGGGCGCTTTGCGTGGGGGGTGTCGGCGGGATGCCCGCCTGAAGCAGCGCGGGAGGAGCCGCCCACGGTTGCTGCCTGACGTGTACAGGAAACGCTAGAGTTCCTTGCACGTCAGGCCGTCATGCAGGGTGGCCTGCCACGTCGATCGTGGCCGTCGCCCATGCAGTGTGGGCTCGCCGCGATCGCCCTCGGGCCGCGCCCAGGTGACCGGCTCTCGACAAGAAGAAGGAGAAAGCGTTGCAAGCGGTCCACGTCCTCGTCGACCTCGAGAACAACCAGCCCACGCTCGACGACGTCAGGCGCCTCGTGCCCGAGGTGACGCACGCCTGGCTGTTCCACAGCCGCAGCCAGGTGAAGCGCCTGGCCTCGTTCGCGCCGCTCGGTGCGGAGCAGACGCCCGTGCCGATTTCGCGCCCGGGCAAGAACGCGCTCGACTTCCACCTCGCCTTCTACGTGGGCTACATAGCCTCGCGCAACCCGGGGGCGAGGATCGTCATCGTGGCCATCGACCGGGGTTACGGGCCGATGATCGAGCACGCCCTCACGCTGGGCTTCGACGTGACGCAGGTGCCGTTCAAGCCGGCGGCGCCGGCGAGGAAGGTGGCGGGCAGGAAGACCGTGGCCCGGAAGGCGCCGGCGGGCAAGGCCCCGGCCAAGAAGGTGGCCGCGGTGGCAAAGGCGCCGGTGGCAAAGGCGCCGAGGGTGTCGAGAGCGAAGACGGCCGTTGCGAAGGCGCCTGTGGCGAGCGCGCCGATGGCGGGCGCGCCCGCCGCCGAGGCGCCGAGGGCAAAGGCGCCCGTCGCGAAGGCACCCATCACGAGGCCGCCTGTGGCAGCCGCACCTGCGGCTTCGGCTCCGGTACCTGCGGCGAAGGCGCCCGCGAAGAAGGCCCCCGCGAAGCAGCCCCGGGTCAAGAAGGCGGCGGCAAAGAAGGTGAACGCGGCCACGCAGCCCGCGGCGCGCAAGGCGAAGACGGCTGGAGCCGTGCCGCAGGTGGAGAGCGTCGAGCCGCCCGCCAGGGAGGCCGCGTCGGCCCGGTCGCAGGCCCAGCCCCAACCGCAACCTCAGCGCCAGCGCCAGCGCCAGCCGAAGCAACCGCCCGCGCCCCAACCCAAGCAGCCAGCCAATCCGCAAGCCGAGCCGCAGCGCAAGGAACAGCCGCCGCGACGGCCCAAGCCAGAGCCTGAGCAACAACTCAAACAGCAGCCGAAGCGACAGCAACAGCCAAAGCAGCAGGCCAGGCAGCAGCCCAAACAACAACAGCTGCGGCCGCAACCCAAGGCACCAGCCACCCAGCGCGTGCCCGTCAAACCCCCGGCCGCCGAGAAGGTGCTCGCCAACCTGCGCACGATGGGCGAGAAGCAGCCCAAGAAGCTACGGCAGTTGCGGCGCTACGTGTCTTCCATGCTCGGCACGGGCGAGGCCGACCCCGCGGTGGGCCGCCTCGTCGACCATCTGGTCGACATCGGCTACGTGCGGGTGAACGGCGAGGCGATTGCCTATGCGCCCGCGTCGGCTGGATCGTGATGGCCGAAACCGCGCGCCACCTGCACATCCACGGCCACGTGCAAGGCGTGGGCTACCGCTGGAGCATGGTGCGCGAGGCCGCGCGCCTGGGTGTGCGCGGCTGGGTGCGCAACCGGCGCGATGGCTCGGTGGAGGCGCTGATGGTTGGCGCGGCCGAGAGCGTGGAGGCGATCACCGCGTGGGCTGGGCGCGGGCCCACAGGCGCGATGGTGGCGCGCGTGGAGGTGCTGCCGGCCGACCTTGCCGGCACCGAGGAGCTCGTGGGGTTCGAGCAGCGGGCCACGGCGTAGGCCGCTGTTGCCGCGTGCCCAGTGCCCGTGTCGCGTGCCCCGTGTCACCCGTGCCGGTAGCTCGCTAGTCCGGCCGGGAGAAGAACCGCCACAACCGCGCCAGGTGCGTGTCGCGCCAGGTGCGTGGCGGCGGCGCGGTGCGCTTGGGCCGCGCGGGGTGGTTGGCGGCGG
>JALHOU010000432.1 GCA_022842825.1 Rubrivivax sp. | reverse complement strand
ATGAGCGTGACGAACGCGATCTCCTCGATCATCGCCATCGGCGCCCTCGTGCAGGTGGCGCCGCCGCTGGATGCGGCGGGCGCGGCCAACCGGCCCAACGCGCTGATCCTCGGCCTGGCGGTGGTGGCGCTCGCGCTCACGGCCGTCAACATGTTCGGCGGCTTCGCGGTGACGCGGCGCATGCTGGCCATGTTCCGCAAGTGAACAACACGAAGAACAAGGAGCCGCGGACATGACAGCCAGTCTCGCCACCGTCGCCTACATCGGCGCCACCATCCTCTTCATCCTGAGCCTGGGCGGGCTCTCCAACCCCGAGACCGCGCGCCGCGGCAACCTCTTCGGCATCGTCGGCATGACCATCGCGGTGATCGCCACGGTGCTCGGCCCGCGCGTCACGGCCGCGGGCGTCCCGTGGATCGTCGGCGCCCTCGTCGTCGGCGGGGCCATCGGCCTCTATGCCGCGAAGAAGGTGCAGATGACGCAGATGCCCGAGCTCGTGGCGCTGATGCACAGCCTGGTGGGCCTGGCGGCCTGCCTGGTGGGCTTCGCGAGCTACGTGGACACCTCCACCGTCTTCCCGACCCCGGCCGAGAAGGCCATCCACGAGGTCGAGATCTACATCGGCATCCTCATCGGCGCGGTCACGTTCTCGGGCTCGGTCATCGCCTTCGGCAAGCTCTCGGGCAAGATCGGCGGCAAGCCGCTGCTGCTGCCGGCGCGCCACTGGCTCAACCTCGCAGGCCTGCTGGTGGTGATCTGGTTCGGCCGCGAGTTCCTGAACGCGCACGACATCCAGGCCGGCATGCTGCCGCTCTTGGTGATGACCGTGATCGCGCTGCTCTTCGGCATCCACATGGTGATGGCCATCGGCGGCGCCGACATGCCGGTGGTCGTCTCCATGCTCAACAGCTACTCCGGCTGGGCCGCGGCGGCCACCGGCTTCATGCTGAGCAACGACCTGCTCATCGTCACCGGCGCGCTGGTGGGCAGCTCGGGCGCGATCCTGAGCTACATCATGTGCCGCGCGATGAACCGCAACTTCATCAGCGTCATCGCCGGCGGCTTCGGCACCGGCGGCGGTGCACCGGCGGCCGCGGCTGGCGGCGCGGCGCAGCCGGCGGGCGAGGTGTCGCCCATCGCGGCCGCGGAAACCGCCGAGCTGCTGCGCGAGGCCAAGAACGTGATCATCGTGCCGGGCTACGGCATGGCGGTGGCGCAGGCGCAGCACACGGTCTACGAGATCACCAAGCTGCTGCGCGAGAAGGGCGTCAACGTGCGCTTCGGCATCCACCCGGTGGCTGGCCGCATGCCCGGGCACATGAACGTGCTGCTCGCGGAAGCGAAGGTGCCGTACGACATCGTGCTCGAGATGGACGAGATCAACGAGGACTTCCCGAACACGGATGTCTCCATGGTCATCGGCGCCAACGACATCGTGAACCCGGCGGCGCAGGACGACCCCACGAGCCCCATCGCCGGCATGCCGGTGCTCGAGGTGTGGAAGGCCCGCACCTCCATCGTCATGAAGCGCAGCATGGCCAGCGGCTACGCCGGCGTCGACAACCCGCTCTTCTACAAGGACAACAACCGCATGTTGTTCGGCGATGCCAAGAAGATGCTCGACGAGGTGCTGGCGGCGCTGAAGGGCTGAGTCCCTCGTCGGCGACACGCCCCGCCCTGCCCATCGCCGAGGCTCGGCCGATGGCAGGGCGACAAGCGCTTAGAAGGCGAACCGGATGCCCGCGCCGTGCCGGACCGCGGCCGTCGACGCCGCCGGCGGCACCGCCTCGCGCATCCACGCCACCGCCTCGGCCAGCGTGGCGCGCTCGCCTGCCGACCAGGCCGCGGTGCAGCGGGCGGGGCCGATCTGCACCTCCACCAGGCGGCGCGCGCGCCGCATCTCGGCGCGGTCGTCGGCCTTCAGCGCGCCGAACTGCGCCGCCCAGGTGGTGGCCGCAAAGGCCATCAACCGTGCCGCCGGCTCGGCGCGACGCAGCCGCGCCAGCGCATGCGGGGCGTTCCACAGCGCGTAGAGCAGTGCACGCGTCTCCAGCGCCGCCCAAGCGTGCTCCACCGCCTCGCGGTAGGCGGCCAGCGCCCCAGGCCAGTCGCGCAGGCCGGCGCGCGTGTTTCCCAGCAGGTTGAGCGCCAGGCTCAGCTGCTGCCAGTCGCCCAGAGCGCGGGCCGAGTCGCAGGCAGCCTGGAGATGCTGCAAGGCCTCATCCCTGTGCTTCAGGCGCGCCGCGACGATGGCCAGGTTGTAGTGCCCGCTGGTCAGCGCATGCCGGTTACCAAGCTGCTGCCACAGCGCGAAGGCCTCGCGCTGCAGCGTCAGCGCACGCGCATGGTCGCGTTCGTGCGCGCCGGCGATGGCCCCCGACAGCGCGAGCAGGCTGGCGCGCGTCTCGTCGTCGATGCGCCGGCCGGCCTTGGCCTCGTTGATGAGGGCGAGCGCGCCGGCGGCGTCACCGGCGAGGCGCCAGCGCAGGCTGGCAGCGGCGTGCAGCGCGCGGGCGCGCGCCGGGCTCTGCGGTGGAGCCAGGGCCACGCCTTGCTCGACGTCGGCGCGCGCGCTGGCGCGGCCGATGCGCGCACCGAGCAGGCCCAGCAATGTGTAGGCACGGCTGCGCAGCTCGGCCTCGCCGCGCCCGGTGGCCAGCGCGGCAGCGACCTGGTCGAGCTGGCTCTCCGGCAAGGCCACGTCGGCCAGGGCCGCGCGTTGCGCCACCACCACCTGCAACGCCTGCTCGGGCTCGCCGTCGCGCAGCGCCCCGGCCAGCGCGGCGGCGAGGTTGGGGAGCTCGGCGCGCAGCTCCGCCAAGGGTGGCGTCGGACCCCAGGCGCCGGCCCATGACACGAACCATTGGCGGTGGCGTTGGCGCTGGCGCGAAGCGGCCTGGGCCCCGACGAACTCGGCGACACGCGCGGCCGCGAACTCGCGCACCGGCGGCAGGAGCGCGAAGCGCGGCGGTGCATCGGGCACGGCGGAGGTGGGGTCGGCAGGGCCGGGTTCGACACGCACCATGGAGTGCGCCTGCAGCGAGTCGAGCCGCAAGGCGACGTCGTCGTCCTCGGCCACGAAGGCCAGCGCCGCCGCCGTGAAGGACCCGCCGAACAAAGTGCTCACGCACAGCAGCCGCGCATCGGCCGCATCGAGATGCCCCCAGCTCCAGGCGATGACGGCCTCCATCGAGGCATGGCGGCCGTCGCGCGCGCTGCGCGGCCCGGAGCGCGCCAGCAGCGCGAGCGCCGGTGTGACGGCCGATGCGGCCGCCGCGCCG
>JALHOU010000431.1 GCA_022842825.1 Rubrivivax sp. | reverse complement strand
CTGCGCGAGGCGCTCGACGAGTGGGAGCGCACGCGCGTCGATGCGGCGTCCCTGCGCCAGATCGGCCGGCTCTGGCCCGCAACGGACGAGACGGCGGCCGCGCAGGCCGCGACGGACGACCCGGTCATCGTGCACGCGGCCCTCGAACTGGCGACGCAGTCGGTGCTGGACGATCTCGGCGGCGCGCCGCCGAAGTCGGTGGTGCTCGTGGGCGAGACCGGGGTCGGCAAGAGCGCGATCGCCCGGCGCGCAGCGGCCGGGCTGCGGCAACGCGGTTGGACGATCTTGGAGGCCGGCGCCGCCGACATCCTGGCGGGCCAGACCTACATGGGCGAACTCGAGAAGCGCCTGCGCGAGCTGCTCGCGCAGATCGACGTGGCGCGCAAGGTCGTGTGGCTCATCCCCGGGTTCCACGAGCTCGCGCAGGCCGGGCGCCACCGCTACAGCACGACGAGCGTGCTCGACCTGGTGATGGCGGCCATCGAGTCGGGCCGCATCGTCGTGTTGGGCGAGAGTGCGCCGGCCCCCATGGAAAACGTGCTCAAGCAACGCCCCCGGCTGCGCTTCGCCATGAGCATCGTCCAGGTCGAGCCGCTCGGCCTGGAGGCGACCCTCGCGCTCGCGCGCGAGGTGGTCGCGGCCGAGGTCGTGCCGAGCGGCCTCGAGGCCGAAGCCGACGTGGCCGCCGAAGCGCTCGACCTGGCACGCAGCTACCTCACCGCCTCGGCCCTGCCGGGCAGCGTCATCAGCCTGCTGCGCCAGACGCGCCAGCGCGTGCTCGCCGCCGGTGGGAGCTGCTTTACGCGCGACGAGGTGCTTGCCACCGTCGCCACCGTCACCGGCCTGCCGCGCGCGGTGCTTGACGAGCGCGCCGGGCTCGAGCCGGCCTCGCTGCGCAGCCTCTTCGCGCAGCGCGTGATGGGCCAGCCGGAGGCGGTGAGCTGCCTCGTCGACCGCATCGCGATGCTGAAGGCCGGGCTCGTCGACCCGCGCCGGCCGATCGGCGTCTTCCTCTTTGCCGGGCCCACCGGCACCGGCAAGACCGAGGTCGCGAAGACGCTGGCGAGCTTCCTCTTCGGCAGTGCCGAGCGCATGCTGCGGCTCGACATGAGCGAGTTCCAGGAGCCCGCCGCGCTGGCACGGCTGGTGGGCGAGGCGGGCGATGACGGCGCGGTCGAGTCGCTCGTGCAGCAGATCCGCAAGCAGCCTTTCTCGGTGGTGCTGCTCGACGAGTTCGAGAAGGCGCATCACCGCGTGTGGGACCTCTTCCTGCAGGTCTTCGACGACGGCCGGCTGACCGACGCGAACGGCCAGGTCGCCGACTTCCGGCACGCCATCATCATCCTCACCTCGAACGCCGGCGCCACCACGCACCACAGCGGCAGCCTCGGCTTCACGGCATCGGGCGGCGCCTTCAGCGAGGCGCAGGTGACGCGGGCGTTGTCGGGCTTCTTCCGGCCCGAGTTCATCAACCGCATCGACCGTGTCGTGGTGTTCAGGCCGCTGTCGAAGGCAGTGATGCGCGACATCCTCAAGAAGGAGCTCGGCGACGTGCTCAAGCGCCGCGGCTTCCGCAACCGCGACTGGGCCGTGGAGTGGGAGCCCTCGGCGATCGACTTCCTGCTCGAGCGCGGCTTCACGCCCGACATGGGCGCGCGGCCGCTGCGCCGCGCCATCGAGGAGCACCTGCTCGCGCCGCTGGCCATGACGATCGTGGAGAACCGCTTTCCCGAGGGCGACCAGTTCCTCTTCGTGCGCAGCAACGGCCACGGCATCCAGGTCGAGTTCATCGACCCGGACGCGCCAGCGGGCCCCGCCGCGCTGCCGGCGGCGCACGCCGACGCGGCCGATGCCGAACCCAGCACCGCCACCGGCGAGGGAGCGCTCGGGCGGCTCGTGCTCGCGCCGCGCGGTGACGATGACGCGCGGCGATTCCTGGCCGCTCGCGCGGCGGTGGTGCTCGAGCGCGTGGCCGGTGCAGCCTGGCGCAGCCAGAAGGACGCGCTGCTCGCTTCGATCAACCGCGAAGGCTTCTGGTCGGCCGACGAGCGCTTCACGACGCTGGACCGGATGGAACGCATGGACCGCATCGCCGCCGAGGCCGAGGGCCTGCGCTCGCTGCTGCGGCGGCTGGAGACCGGCCGCGCACCCGCGGCCAGCGTCGTGGGTGGCGTCGCGCAGCGGCTGCACCTGCTGGCCGCAGCGCTGGCCGATCTCGAAGCCGGGTGGCCGGGCGATGCCTACCTCGCCGTCGACGCGGTGGCGCTGGAGGGCGACGCCATGCGCGGTGCCGCCTGGGCGCAGCGCCTCGGGCGCATGTACCGCGAGTGGGCCCGGCGGCGCGGCCTGCGCCTCGGGTCACTCGGCGAAGAGGCCGACAGCGGCACCCTCGTCGCCGTCTCGGGCCTCGGCGTGCACACGCTGCTTGCGCGCGAGGCGGGCTTGCACGTCCTCGAAGTGCCCGACGGCCGGGAAGGCTTCGACCGCATCGCCGCGCGCGTCAGGGTCGCGCCGCAACCGGTGGTGCCGCTGCCCAAGCCACACCAGGAGCGCGAAGTCGCACTGCAATGCCTCGCCGCCGCACCACCGCCAACGACGGTGGTGCGCCGCTATCGCGAAGAGCCTTCACCGCTGGTGCGCGACGCGGTGAGCGGCTGGCGCACGGGCCGCCTCGCCGATGTGCTCGCCGGCGGGTTCGACCTGTTCGAGCCGGGCTAGGGCGAAGGCCAGGTCTGGAGGCCTGCCCGCAAGGATGGGGCTCGTTGCGCGCTCGGGCGTCAGGCCGGCGTGTGCAGCACGGCGTGCCACAACGCTGTGTTCATGCTGCCGGTGCCCGCTGCAAGCTTCGGCAGCAAGGCCAGATCGGGCACGCGGTCATGGCGCAGCTCGCTCAGCGCATAGCGCCGCTCCATCTCCGCGCTGTGGTCCGGATGGCGCAGAAGCGAGCGCAGCTGCAACGGGTCGATGGGCGCGAAGTAGGACGAGAACGCGCGCTGGCGCTCGACGAACTCGGCCAGCACGAGGCGCAGCCATTCGGCCGGGTGGGTGGTGCACATGCGGTCCAGGTCGCTCTGTTCGGGTGGAATGAACAGGCTGTCGACCGTGGCCTTGCGCGGCCACGCCCGCAGCGCGTGCTGGGCCACGCCGATGGCGGCCTTGCGTCGGCCGACGAGGCGCAGGGCATGGATCAGCGTGGCCACCGTGGCCAGCGGCGGCAGGTCGGGCTCGGCACTGCGGCTCGACGTGGGCCAGAACGTGGTCAGCATGTCGACGGCGCGGTGGGCCGCCTGCAG
>JALHOU010000430.1 GCA_022842825.1 Rubrivivax sp. | reverse complement strand
CTGACGCTCGGGCCCCCCTGCGCTGCTCGGCGCCGCATGTGCGCCCCGCCGCCCTCCCGCCCGCGGCCTTGCAGGCACCATGGGCTGCGCTCGAAGGGAGTGAGCTCGGATGACGCGAGTGGCCAGTAACGGCCTCGGATGACGTCACCCAACGCGAAGTGACCCGATGGAGCCACTAACGAGAAGACCTCGGAGGGAACTTCTCGACGAAGACAGACCCCGCATCTGCAAAGGGCGGTGTCGGCGGGGCGTGGTGCGCATGTGAGGCGCCGAGCAGCGCAGTGTCTCGTGGCCCGCGCGCGTACCCGCGCGCTTCCACATCTGGCTCAGCGCGGGTGTCTGAGTGGCACGAGCGAAGCGAGTGCAACGAGTTCCGCGCTGGGGCCACGAGACCGAGCAGCGCAGGGCAGCTCCGAGCGCCAGCGAGGAGCCGCCGAGGATAAGCGCCACGACCCGCCCGCACCGCCCTTTGCCGCGCCGCTCTTTGCGGGCCGCCGATCCAGGAGGCCAGTGCTCAGATCGACCGCGGCCGCGGCAACTCCCCGCGCTCGTACAGCCGCTCGCGCACGTCCTTCTTGGCGATCTTGCCGTAGCCCGACTTCGGCAAAGCCTCCCAGAAGAACACGTGCCGCGGCCAGCGGTACCTCGCGGTGCGGCCCTCCAGGTGCGCCAGCACTCCAGCCGCATCGAGCGCGCCCGCGCCCTCGCGCTTCACGATCACCGCCACGCCCACCTCCCCCCACTTCTCGTCGGGCACACCGAGCACCGCCACCTCGGCGATGGCGGGGTGCGTGAGCAGCACCTCCTCCACTTCGCGCGGGTAGACGTTGCTGCCGCCAGAGATGTACATGTCCGATTCGCGGCCGGTGATGTAGACGAGGCCGCGCTCGTCCATGCGGCCGAGGTCGCCGGTGTGGAACCAGCCGCCGCGCAGCGCCTTCGCGGTGGCCTGGGGGTTGGCGTGGTAGCCGGCGAAGACGGCCGGGCCGCGGCAGCAGATCTCGCCCACCTCGCCGGTGGGCACGGGGCGCATCCCCGCATCGAAGATGGCCACCTCCATGCCCGTGCGCGGGCGGCCGCAGGAGCCGATGTTCGCGTTGGGGTCGTCGTCGTCGGCCGAATGCATCTCGCGCGGCAGCACGGTGATGTTGCCGGTGACCTCGCCGAGGCCGAAGTACTGCACCAGCACCTTGCCGAGCTTGGCGAGCGCGAGCTTCTGGTCTGCGCGGTACATGGGCGCACCGGCGTAGATCACGTAGCGCAGCGACGAGTGGTCGTGCGCATCGACGGCCGGGTGCTCGACGAGCAGCTTCACGATCGTCGGCACCGTGAAGAGGTTGCTAACGCGGTGCCGCTCGACGAGCCGCCAGAACACCTCGGGCTCCAGCTTCTCGCCCGGCATCAGCACGGTGGGCGCGCCACGCGCCACGTTGAGCAGCATGTGAATGCCCGCGCCGTGCGAGAGCGGCGCCACGGCGATGGAGACGTCGCGCTCGTCGGTGCCCGGGATGAGGTCGGCCAGGTGGTTGGCGACCACGAAGGCCATCTGCCCGTGCGTGAGCACGCCGCCCTTGGGCCTCCCGGTCGTGCCGGAGGTGTAGAAGAACCACAGCGGGTCGTCGGCCGCCACGGTGGCCTCGGCGCCCTGCGTGCCGGGCGGCGGCAGACGGTCGGCGAGATGGGCGGCAAGATGGGCGGCGATCAGCGCCTCGTAAGCGTGCGCACCGGCCACCAGGCCTGCCGCACCCGCGCCGCCGATGAGCACCACGTGCTTCAACGTCGGCGTGGCCGCGCGCACGGCATCGACATGGGCCGGCGCGAACACCTGCTCGCAGAGCATGACGCTCGCGCCGCTGCTGCTGCCGAGGTAGGCCACCTCCGGCGGCTCGAGCCGGAAGTTGGTGGGCACCCAGACGGCGCCGAGTCGGAAGGCGGCCCAGCAGCTCTCGAACATCGCCACGTTGTTGCGCGAGTGCACGAGCATCTTGTCGCCCGGGCCGAGGCCGAGCGCGCGCAGCGCCGCCACGAGCGCGTCGACGCGGCGGTCGAGCTCGGCCCAGGTCCACGTGCGCTCGCCGTGGATGAGGCCGGGGCGCTGCGGAAAGAGCCGCGCCGTCTGGCGCAGCAGTTGCGCGAGGTTCATCACCTGGGCGGCATGCGCCATCGGGCACTCCTCTGGGGTCTGGCTTGCAAGGTCGCAGCCCGGGGCTTCAGCCGCCGATGCCGCAGGTCAACCCGCCGTCCACGGGCAGGCACACGCCGGTGATGTAGCCGGCCGCGTCGCTGGCCAGGAACAGGGCAGCCTGCGCCACGTCCCAGGCCGTGCCCTGGCGGCCCATGGGCGTCTTCGCGGCGCGCGCGGCGCGCATCTCGTCCAGGCTTGGGTAGTGGGCGGCGATCTGCTTGTAGACGAGCGGCGTGTCCAGCATGCCGGGCAGGATGGCATTGGCGCGGATGCCCTGGCGGGCGTATTGCATGGCCGTGCTCACCGTCAGCTGGTTCAGGCCGGCCTTGCTCGCCTCGTACGAAGGGTAGGGGTAGGTGTGGCGGATGGCCGCCACCGACGAGACGTTGACGATGGCCCCGCGGCCGCGCTTCAGCATGTGCGGCAGGCAGTGCTTGGTGGTGATGAAGGCGCTCGTCAGGTTGATGTCGAGCACGCGCCGGAAACTCTCCTCGCTCTCCTCGAGGATGCCGCCCATGGCGGTGATGCCCACGTTGTTGTGCAGCACGTCGATGCGGCCGTGGCGCGCCGCCACGTCGTCGATGAGCGCGTGCACCTGCGCCGAGTTCGTCACGTCGCAGGTGGCGGCCTCGATGCGGCCGCCCTCGCCGGCCACGAGGGCGCGCGTCTCCTCGGCGGCGGCGGCGTGGATGTCGACGGCGATGACGATGGCCCCGGCGCGCGCGAAGGTCACCGCCGTCGCCTTGCCGTTGCCCCAGCCGGGGCCGGAGGAGCCGGCGCCGAAGACAAGCGCCACGCGGTCTTGCAGCACCGGGGCGATGGGCAGGTGGGGCAGCTGGAGCGGGTTGGGCAGGTCAGGCATGGCGGGCATCGCAGGCGAGGCCGGGAGTTTGGCTCATGCCAGAGGCCGGCAGCACGGCGCCGCGCCCCACCAGTTGCCAGGGCCCCAGGTGCACGGGCCACTGGTGGCGACAGCAGCAGAAGCGCATCGCCGGCCGGCGCCTGTGCGGCTTCAGCGCGTCACGGGCCGGGTCGCCGGCCGTGGCACAGGCCGCGACGGCGTGCCGCGGACAGCGCCCGCCGTGCTCAACGCACCCACCACCACCGGCGCGGCGCCC
>JALHOU010000429.1 GCA_022842825.1 Rubrivivax sp. | reverse complement strand
GCAGCGAGCGCACCTACGGGCGTGCGCTGCTGCGCGAGATGCTGCTGCACCGCTTGCCGAAGGCGCTGCGCCCGGCGGGCCTGGCGCCGGCGCCGCGCGGTCGCGAGACGCCGGCGCCCGGTGCCGACGCGCTCAGCGCGTGACGCCTGGCAGCTGAGCCACGGACCTGTCGGGGCCGTGCCCGACATGGGCCATCGGATCCAGCCACTCGCCGCGCAGCAGCGCGAACGGCGCGCGCCAGTACAGCCCGATGTCGTGGAAGGGATCGGTCAGGATCTTGAACATCCACGCGAACGCACTGAGCGGGCCCTTCGTCCACAGGAGCTGCAGCACGCGGAACAGCAGGCCCCCGACGCCCAGGGCGAGCCACGCGATGCCGACATCGTGGACGAAGCCACTGAGCCCGTTGGCCGGCTCGATGAGCCCGAACACCGAGGGCTGCAGCCACAGCACCAGAGGCATGCCGGCCCAGATGCCCATCAGGACCACCTTGCGCCGGATGTTGTAGCCGACCTTGACGGCCTCCTTGTACTCGTCCGTGACCTGGTTCACCCGGTCGTAGCCGCGCGGCTCGAAGAAGAAGTGGCCGCTCTGGCGTGTGACCATCGAGACGCACCAGCCCACGATGGCGGCCATCGCGGGGTTGACGAACAGCAGCGCGTAGGCCAGCAGGAAGCTGATGGCGCTGATCAGGTGCAGCGTCTGGTTGATGCGGCTCTGGTGGTAGAAGCGGTGGTCGTCCCACCGTTGCTCGGCGAGTTCACGCTGGAATCGGGTCATTGGCAGCCTTTCTGGAGGTGGGCGGGCGGGGCGACCGATGCCCCGGATCGTGGCCGCTGCGCCCCGTTGGGCGGGACGCACCGGGCCGGCGCGATCATGCGCAGCGCCCATGAACGCTGCATGACATGGCGCCGCCCGTTGTCACCAAGCCGTCGCACGCTGCGCGCACCATGCTGCGCATGACACCGTGGCATGAGACAAGCGGATCGAACCAGTGCGCCGGTGCGCCGATCGACGGGACCTCGCGCACGTCAGCGCGGCGCCGGCTGCGCGTAGCCGTGGTCAGCGAGACTTATCCGCCCGAGGTCAACGGCGTCGCGCTCACGCTCGCCCGCGTGGTGCAGGGCCTGCTCGGCCTGGGGCACGAGGTGACCCTGGTGCGCCCCCGGCAGGACGGCGAATCGGCATGCAACCCCGGCGGCTCGGTGTCGCCGGCGCAGACGCTCGTGGCCGGGCTGCCGATCCCGCAGTACCCGCATTTGCGCATGGGCATGCCGTCGGGCGCGCTCCTGCGCCGCCAGTGGACGGCCGCCAGGCCGGATGTCGTGCACGTGGCCACCGAAGGGCCGCTGGGCTTCTCGGCCGTGGGGGCGGCACGAAGCCTCGGCCTTCCCGTGACCTCGGACTACAGGACGCACTTCGACGCCTACACCGGCCACTATGGCCTGGGCTGGTTGCGGCGGCCCATCCTGGCGTACTTGCGCGGTTTCCACAACCGCACGGCGGCAACCACCGTGCCCACGTTCGCGCTGGCGCAGCGGCTGCGCCTCGAAGGATTCCGCCACTTGCGCGTGGTCTCGCGCGGAGTGGACATCGACCAGTTCGACCCGGCCCTGCGCAGCGACGCGCTGCGCAGCGGCTGGGGCGCCGCGGAATCGTCGCCGGTGGTCCTGTCGGTCGGTCGCCTGGCCGCGGAGAAGAACCTGGGCCTGGTTGTGCGCAGCTTCCGAGCCATCCGGGCGCGTATCGCCGAGGCACGCCTGGTCGTCGTGGGCGATGGCCCGATGCGCGAAGCACTGCAGGCGCAGGTGCCCGACGCTCACTTCGCCGGCCAGCGGCGCGGCCAGGACCTGGCGGCGCACTACGCCAGCGCCGATCTGTTTCTCTTCCCGAGCCTGACGGAGACGTTCGGCAATGTCGTGCCCGAGGCGATGGCCAGCGGACTGGCCGTCGTGGCCTTCGACTGCGCCGCCGCCGCCCAGCTGATCGAGCCCGGTCGCAGCGGCGAACTCGTGGCCTGCGACAACGAAGCACAGTTCGAACGCAGCGCCGTGGCGCTGGCCGGCAGCCGGGCCGCCCGGGCGGCGATGGGGCAACGCGCCCGCCTGCGCGCACGCGCCAACGGCTGGGATGCCGTCATCGCCTCGTTCGAGCAGGTGCTCAGGGACGCCGCCGCGCAGGGGCGCTTCGGCACCGCAGAGCTGCCGGCCGATCCGTCGGCGGCCGAGGAGCTCCGGCCGAGTGGCCAACCGGCAACCCTCGGCCCGTGATCAGGTACGGCAACTAGATCATTTCGGGCGTCAGCGCGGCGTGCAGAACGATCTGCATCACACCGTCCCGCTCGCGACCGCGCAGCCAGATCACGCCGCCCTTGCGCACCGTCCACGGCCGGGCCTCACCGCTCATGAGGTAGCCGACGGTCATGCCGAGTGCCGGTTGGTGACCCACGATGAGCACCGGCTCACGCGCATCGGGCCAGCGTGCCGCGTGCAGCAGGGCCTGCGCCGTGTGCTGCGGGCCCAGCTCCCCCAGGGTCTTGAACTTGCGGTCCAGCGCCTTGGCCGTCTGCTGGGTGCGTACCGCCGGGCTCACCAGGACGCGGGTGGTCGCCGCGAGTTGCCGCCCGAGCCACGCCGCCATGCGCTCGGCCTGGCGCTCGCCTTTGGCGGTGAGCGGCCGGCCCAGGTCCTCATCGGACATCGGGGACTCCGAGGACTCCACGGCCTCGGCATGGCGCCAGAGAATCAGGTCCACAGGCTCGGATCGCGGGCGATCCCTCGCCGGCTGGGCATTTCGGAACAGCGGAGGCTATGGCCCGTAGATGTCAGCGTCGTGACACCGAAAGGTCGCCCCGCGGGGCGCTAGCCGTGGTGCTGCCCGCCGCATGGTCGCCGTCCCTGCCCGCCCCGGCACCGGTGCCCGTGTTCAGGCGGCCACCGCGGCGGCCGCAAGGCGCTCGGCGCACTGGCGGCCACGCTCGGCGTCACGCGCCTCGACCATCACACGCAGCACCGGCTCGGTGCCGGAGGCCCGGATGAGCACGCGGCCGTCGCCGGCGAGCTCGCGTTCGACGCGCACGCGTTCGCCGTCGAGCGCGCTGTTCTGCTTCCAGTCGCTGCCCTGGCGCAGCCGCACGTTCAGCAGGGTCTGGGGGAAGAGCTGCACGCCTTCAAGCAGGGCGGCCAACGGGCGACCCTGGCGCTTGATGGCCTGCATGATCTGCAGGGCGCTGACGATGCCGTCACCCGTGGTGTGCCGGTCCAGCGCCAGCAGGTGGCCCGAGCTCTCGCCGCCGAGCTGCCAGCCGCGCGC
>JALHOU010000428.1 GCA_022842825.1 Rubrivivax sp. | reverse complement strand
CAGCGAAGACACGACGGGGTTGTTCGAGCGGTACCGGGACGTCGATCTCCAGATGCTCCGCGCGCTGGTGGACCCCTGGCCCGCCGGCTGGCCCCAGCGTGTGCACGATCTCCATGCCGCGGCGGTGGCGGCGGGCGTCGAGATTCCGCCGAGGGCCCCCAACCACCTGCCTCCCCGCGTGCACGCCGAATGGAATCGGCAACTGTTCGAGCGCATTCGCGCGTCGGGCGCCTAGTGAGCGCGCCGATGTCGTTCGTCGGCCTGGTCGTGGCAGCCTGCCTTCCCACTTCCGTGGACCTGGCCCGTGTGGCATCCACCGACGACCTCGGGGCCATTCAACTCGGCGAGGGCACCTCCGTATTGGCGTTCACCCGCAATGGCTGGTTGAACCACCGGCTGGAAGAGATCGCCCAGGTGCATCGCATCGCAAGGCTGCCCACGAGCGAGGCGCGCGCGGTGGCCTGTGTCGGCGCTTCGCTCGACAGGCTCGTGGCCGATCTCGGGGGTTTTCTCGCGAGCCTCCGGCACGATCCGAATCAGTGGCCGATGGAGGCTCGCGAGCAGGCGGAGCCGGATGACGTGCAAAGCGCGGTGCGCTCGCGCCGGCTTCGCTCGAAGCGGCCATCGCGGCCTTCAAGGCGGCCGCGGCCCGCGATGAAGACGGCGAGCGGCTCGAAACGTTGCTGTGCCTCATGGGGTGCCAGCTTCGCCTGGCCGAGCATGCCAGAGCGACGGGCTGCGCTACCTTTGCGTTCGCAGCCGGTGACGGCGCAGGCGTGCGTTGAACCGGGGCCGCTTGGCCCCAGCGCCGTCTCCGCATCCCTTGCGGCCTCCCACGTAACCCGGGTGACCCATGTCTTCGCCTGAAACCACCCTCGCGCTCGCGATGCCGCATGGCCGCGTGCCGGCCGACACGGACCTGTGGACCTTCACTGCGCTCTTCGGCGAGGGCCACGAGCAGGCCGTCTACACCCTCTCGACGAACGACGCGCTGCATGACAAGCTGCAGCGCATCTGCGCCGCGTCGGCCCACGGCGGCGATCTCTACCTTTTGCGCAGCTTCGCCCTGCTTGCCGGCGCGGATGTGACGCGCGCCGCCGCGCAGATCGAGAGGCTGCTCGGCGAGATCGAGGGCCATCCCGAACTCGTGCGCCAGGCCCTGCGCTTCAAGCACATGGCGACGAGCGGCGCGACCTCCACGCACGAGGAGTGGGTGCGCTTCTATTCCTCCGGCGAAGCACAGTCCGAAGCCACCATCGAGGAGGGCTGGGTCTACACGTACTCGGCCGACGACGTGCGCTCCATCCTGAGCCAGGCATCGGTCAAGGACGACCCGCGGCCGGACTGGGACGACGATGGCATGAGCCTGGAATACGTGTTCGGCTTGCTCAAGTCGCATCTCGCGCTGCTGCGCACGGCCGAGCGCGACGACCTCGCCGTGGTGTACGGCAAGCCGAGCGAGGCGGGCGGCTGAGCCGTGACGCCTTGACGCGCCGCCCGACTTGGCCCCTACCCGCCGGTCAGTGCGTCACACCGTACTCGCCACCGCCGGCCCTGCCATCGCCGCCGCGATCAACCGGTGGAACTGGTGCACGCCTCGCTCGTGCTGGGGCGAGTAGCGCCCTCGGTCGTACAGGCGCGCGCGGATGCCGCGCTGCACCGTCAGCACGACCGCCTCGTCTTCCTGCTCCACCGGGTCGAGTGCGCCCCCGGCGCCGGCGCCGAGCAGCGAGGCGTCGCGCACGTGGCTGCGAAAGAGCACGCGCGTGCGCGAAGGCGACAACGGCAGCACGAGGTTGACCGACAGGCCCCACGGGTAGAGGTTGAGCATCAGGTTCGGCCACACCCAGAAGTAGTAGGCCGCCACGCGAAGCCCGGCGTCCGCCGTGCCCGCGGCGGCGGGCGCAAATGCCGCCTCGCCGGGGCGGGCCAGGGCCAGCTGCAGGTTGCACCCCGGGAAGAGCTCGTAGCGGTAGTCGGCCATGTCGATGGCCTGCGAGAGCCCGGGGTGGACAAACGGGATGTGCAGGCCCTCGAGGTAGTTCTCGACATACAGCGCCCAGTGCGCGTCGAACTCGAACTCGCGGTCGCGCCCGGGCTCGTGTGCCCAGCTTGCGATGCCGCCGGTGCGGTCGGCAAGGCCGGTGCCGGCCAGGCGCGCTTCGAGCGGCCCCAGCAGCTCGGCCAGCGGCCGCGCCGGCGCCAGCGACGCAAAGCCGTGCCCCTGCCAGGCGCCGAAGGCCACCTCGGGCAGGTGGTCGCTGGCCGAGGGGAAGTTGCAGGCGCCCTCGAAGCCGGGCATGAAGGTCAAGCGCCCGGACAGGTCGAAGCGGCGCGAGTGGTAGCCGCAGCGGATGCCTGAAACGCCCTGGCTCGCCTCGTGCACGAGCAGGTTGCCGCGGTGCGTGCAGACGTTGCTCAGGCAGCGCAGCGTGTGCGCGCCGTCGCGCGCCAGCAGCAGCGGCTCGTCGAGCAGGCCGGGCAGCAGCGTGCGCGGCGAGAGGCTGCCCGCGGTGGCCACGTCGCCGAGGTGGCCGAGCCACTGCCAGCAAGGCGCGAAGATGCGCTCGCGCGCCAGCGCCCAGGCCTCGTCGTCGAGGTAGAAGCGCTTGGGCAGTGTGCGGGCGCGCGTGACGTCGGGGTCGATGTCGAAGTGCATGGCGGCGCCAGGGTACCGCTACAGGCGCAGCGTGAAGGCCGCTTCTGCCACCGGCCGGCCGTTGACCTGCACCACCACGCGGTGGCGCCCCGGGTGGTAGGTGCGCGTGCTGATCGGCCGCACCGCGTGCGACTTCTCGAGCACGCGCGTCTCGCCCGCGGCCAGCGTCAGCTGCCAGCCCTTGAACACCTTGGGCGAGGTGCTGCCGTCGGCCTTCACGTGGTGCACGGCGTAGTCGATGGCGAGCACCTGCGCGCTGCGTGCGGTGGATCGCAGCTCGAGGGTCATGCGCACCGAGCCGCCCAGCGCCAGCCGCGCCGGCTTGAGCGTCAGCGTCGCCTCGCCGCGCAAGCGCCCGCCCAGGCCCCAGGCCGCGAGCACCTGCGCGTCGCCCTGCTTGATGAGCGTTCGGCTGGCGTGGCGCAGCAGGGCGCGCCGCTCGGGGCCGGCGCGCGGCAGGTGCTCGGCGAGCCAGCCAGCCACGAGATGCGGGTGGTCCTTGGCGATGTCGTTCAGGTGGTTGGCGACGCTGCGGCGCACGTATTCGCTGGGGTCGTCCTGCAGCCGGCGCAGCAGCGGCAGCGTCGGCGAGGGATCGGCCACCAGCGCGCGCAGCTGCATGCCCCAGGGCAGGCGTGGCCGGCTGCCTTCGCTGACAAG
>JALHOU010000427.1 GCA_022842825.1 Rubrivivax sp. | reverse complement strand
CGGGTAGTCCACGCGCAGCACGCGGTAGCGGTCGGTGAGGCGGTCGAGGTAGCCGTCGAGCACGCCTTGCATCGCTTCGCCGAAGATGGGCGTGAACGATGCCATCAGCGGCAGGCCGATGAGCAGCGGCCGGCCCTGCCCCCGCACCTCGTAGTGCACACCGCTGACAGGATCAAGCGGCATGCGCAGCCTCGCCGGGCGGGGCGCTGGCCTGCAGCTCTCGTTGCAGCCAGTCTTCGACGAGGTCGTCCAGCACCGGCAGCGTCACCGCGCCGGCGGTCATCACGGCCATGTGGAAGCGGCGGTGCTGGAAGCGCGCGCCGAGCGCTCGCTCGGCCCGCTGGCGCAGTTCACGCAACTTGAGGTTGCCGATCTGGTAGCCCAGGGCCTGCGCCGGCAAGGCGGCGTAGCGGTCGACCTCGCCCTCGATCGTCTCGCGCGAGAGCGACAGCCGATGCGCCATGAAGTCCACGGCCTGCTCTCGGCTCCAGCCGCGCGCGTGGATGCCGGTGTCCACCACCAGACGCACCGCGCGCCACAACTCCATCTCCAGCCGGCCGTAGTGTTCGTGCGGCGTGGTGTACACGCCCATCTCGATGCCCAGGCTCTCGCAGTACAGCGCCCAGCCTTCGACGCAGGCGGTGTACTTGACGGCGCCGTGCCGGCGGAAGGCGGGCAGCCCGGTCTGCTCGTTCAGGAGCGCCAGGTGCATCAGGTGGCCGGGCCAGGCCTCGTGCACGACGAGCGCCGGGTGCAGGTAGCTCGGCGCCTTCGAAGGCAGGCCGCTGATCCAGAAGATGCCGGCACTGGACCCGTCGGCAGCGCTCGGCTGCGCATAGGCCGGCGGCATGCGGGCGGACACCGCCTCAGGGATGCTCTGCACGCCGTAGGTGATGCGCGGGATGAGGCCGAAGAACTCCGGGATGCGGCGGTCGACGCGCTTGCACAGCGCCTCGACGCTCTGGCGCAGCGCATCGGCCGAAGGCGCGACGAACTGCGTGTCGGCAGCGAGGAAGGTGCGGTAGTCGGCCAGCCGGCCGGCGAACCCGGCTTCGGCGGCCACGCCCCGCATCTCGGCCTCGATGCGCGCCACCTCCGCGAGGCCGAGGGCGTGCACCTCGTCCGGCTCGAGCGCGGTGCTGGTGAAGTGGCGCACCCACACGCGGTAGTACTCGGCGCCCGCCGGCCCGTCGATGCAGCTGAGCGACTCGCGCGCGCCGCGCACCAGCAGCCCCTCCAGGAACGAAGCCCAGGCCTGCAAGGCGGGTTGCAGCGCCTCGCGCACGACCGCCAGGGCGCGCCCCGCCTGCGCCTGCACAGCCGGCTGCGCCGCAGCGGCCGAGCGCTTGAACGGCGACATCCAGGCCGAGGCCTCGGGCGCCGCGCCCAGGATGCCACGCGTGTTGGCGGCCGCGGCCTGGAGCACCACACGCGGGTAGCGGTAGCCGCGCGCATGGCCGGCCTCGATGTTGGCCTGCACGTCGCGCAGGTAGCCGGCCAGGGAGGCCAGGCGCTCCACGTAGAGCGCGGCCGTGGCCCCGTCGCCGACACTGGCCGAGTTGGCCCAGAACATGGCGGTGAAGTCGGGCCCGGCCGGGAACAGCCACGGCCGCAGGTGAGAGTCGACGGCGTACTGGGCGCGCAGGCCCGACAGCTCGCGCTGGAGCAAGGCCAGCGTCGCACGCTCCTGCGCCGCCAGGGCGCCGGCGTCGATCTGCCCGGCTTCGGCCAGCAGCTCGCCGGCGCGCGCATCACGCCGCGCGTGGTCGGCCGCCGACTCTCGAAAGAGCACCGCATCGGCCAGCCGCACGCCGGCCAGCGCGGCGGAAAGCGGCAGCTCGTGGCACTCGAACTGCCAGTAGCGTTCGGCAAGGTCGGCCAGGTCGGCCGAGTCGGCCAACCGCCGCGAAGGCTCGCTCGATGTCGTCATGGCCTCGGCTCCCCGCCCGGCAGCGGCGCGGCGCAGATCAGCTCGTGCAGCACGCCGATCGTCCACTCCGGGGCCTCGTAGATGAAGTTGTGCCCCGAGCCTTTGGGCGCCACCACGCGCCGCGAGCGCGTGGACGTGGCCAGATAGCGCTCGCGCGTGGCGGCGAAGAACCGGTGCATGCGCTGCGCCTGGGCGCCGCCACCGGCCTGGGCCTCGGGCAGCGCGGCGATGTCCGCGTCGGCATCGTCCTTGGGGCCGACGAGCCACACTGGCAGATCGCCGAGGTCGCGGTCGTAGACCACGGTGTCCCAGGCCACCACCGCCACGCCTTCGGGCGTGAGCTCGCGGTAGATCGAGGCCTGGGTGAAGAACGACGCCGCGCTGGCTTCGGCCTCGCCGAGCGCCACCACCTCGGGGCCGAGCGCGGCCTTCGTGGCATCCATCGCCCGGGCGTAGACGGGCGTGCGCCGGGCCTTGACCTCCTGCCGGCGGGCCAGGCTGAAGCCGAACAGCTGCGCCAGGCCGCCGAGCCACGCCATCCGGCGCATCTCGGCGAGCGCGCCCAGGCGCGGGCCGAAGACGATGGTCTCCAGCGGTGTCGGATCCAGCAGCACGAGTGTGTGCACAAGGTCGGGCCGGCGGCGCGCGATGTTCGCGGCGAGCAAGCCGCCGAACGAGTGGCCGGCCCAGATGAACGGGCCCGGCTCGCCGGCGCGCTCGAGCGCGAGCACCATCTCCTCGGCCTCGCGCGCGGTGGTGCGCGGGAACGGGCCCGCGTCGCTCCAGCCCGTGCCGGGCCGGTCGATCAGGATCGAGCGCGTCTCGCCGCGAAAGGCGCGGTGCAGGTGGTGGATGGCATGGCCGGGCGCATGGCCGCCGGCAAACCACACGACCGGCACGCGCCCCTCGCGCACCGCGCCCTCCGCCAGCACGTGCACGCGGTAGCCGCCGAGGTCGACGAGGCGCCCGGGGGGCGGGTGCGCACGGCGCGCCGCAGCCAGCTTCCAAAGGTGCCACAGCGCGAGCAGCGCCAGCGCGATGGCGGCCACGATCAGGATGCCGACGACAGCGATGGGCGCGCCGCCCGCGTGCAACAGCCCCGCGAGCGCTGCCACGAGCGCGGCCAACAGGAGGCCGCTGGCGTCGTGGCTCAGTAGGCTCAGCACGCCATTGAGCATCGCTTCAGGCTTGGCGGGGTTCGGCGTCGGGCAAGAGATCCGGCTCGTGCCCCTGGCGTGGCAGCATCCAGCCGGCGACGATGGCGCAGCCGAAGGCCACCACGGCGCAGGTGAGCGAGAGCTGGTAGTCGCCGGTGCGGTCGCGCATCAACCCCGACAACCACGGCGCCAAACCGCCGCCGATGGCGATGATCATCATCTGCGTGCCCGCCGCCTGGCCG
>JALHOU010000426.1 GCA_022842825.1 Rubrivivax sp. | reverse complement strand
TGGCGTTATTACTGGGACACGATCGAAGCCTGCATCCCGCCCGAATCGATCGTCGAGGCGCTGCGCGCCGCCGGCTTCCAGCGCGTGGAGCGTCACGTCGAGCTGGGCATCTTCTCCGAGTACCGCGGCGTCAGGGCGGGCTGACGGCGGCCCGGTGGGCTGGGGCAGAATCGGCGTCCCCGGTTGCCACCGATCCTGCTGCCAAAGCCATGACCGCAAGCCTGCGCTGTTTCTGCCAACTCGGTGATCTTTCCGGCGCGGCCGGATTCCTGGCCAAGACGCGCCGTCACCTGCATCAGCACCCCGAGCTGTCGTTCCAGGAGGTCGAGACGGCGGCGCTGGTCGCCGGGCATCTGCAGGACTGGGGCTGGCAGGTCACGCGCGGTGTCGGCGGTCATGGCGTGGTGGGCACGCTGCAGCAAGGCGGTGGCTCGCGCAGCGTTGCACTGCGTGCCGACATGGACGCGCTGCCGATCGAAGAAGCCACCGGCCGCCCCTACAGCAGCCGCACCGCGGGCGTGATGCACGCCTGCGGCCACGACGGGCATACCGCCATGCTGCTCGGCGCGGCGCAGCACCTGGCGCAGACACGGCGCTTCTCGGGCACGGTGCACCTGGTGTTCCAGCCGGCCGAAGAAGCCGGCAAGGGCAGCGGCGCGCAGCGCATGATCGAAGACGGGCTGTTCGAGCGCTTTCCCTGCGACGCCATCTTCGGCCTGCACAACACGCCGGGCTACCCGGCAGGTACCTTCGGCTTCGGCAGCGGGCCCTTCATGTCGGCGTCGGACACGGCGCACATCACCATCCATGGTCGCGGCGGCCACGCGGCACGTCCGCACCAGACCGTGGACCCGGTGCTGATCGCCGGCAGCCTGGTGGTGGCCTTGCAGAGCGTGGTGTCGCGCAACATCGACCCGCGCGAGACCGCCATCGTGACCATCGGTGCGCTGCACGCCGGCTCGGCAGCCAATGTCATCCCGGACACGGCGACCATGGCGCTGAGCATCCGCTCGTTCGAGCCCGCGGTGCGTGACCGCCTGGAGGCCCGCATCCGCGCCCTGGTCACTGCCCACGTGCAGGGCTACGGCGGCGAGGCCACGGTGGTCTACGAGCGGGGTTACCCGGTGGTCGTCAACAGCGAGGCCGAGACCACGTTCGCCCGCGAGGTGGCCGAAGAACTGGTCGGCCCGGGCCGCGTGATCGCCCCCTTCCCGCCGGTGACGGGCAGCGAGGACTTCGCGTTCTACCTGCAGCGCAAGCCGGGCTGCTTCTTCCGTTTGGGCAATGGCGAGGAGGGCGCGATGCTGCACAACCCGGCCTACGACTTCAACGACGAGATCCTCACCGTCGGCGCCGCCTACTGGACGCGGCTGGTGGAGCGCTACCTGGCGGACTGACGCGCGGGCTGCGGCTGCTGCCGGGCGACCGCGGAGCGCATGTGGGCGCTCGAGCACGAACACCTTCGGCCGGTGGACCTGCGCCATCGACGACAGGCCCGGAAGCTCGCCAGAGTTGTATGATCACCTGATGAATGCGGGTGTGCGCGCCGACCTGCCCGAGGCCCCGGTGGCCACCCGCCGGCTGTCGGACCAACTGGCCGCGGTGCTGGCGGGCCAGGTGGCCAGCCGTCAGTGGGTGCCGGGTGATCGGCTGCCCACCGAGCAACAGCTGGCGGCTGCACACGGCGTGTCGCGCACCGTGGTGCGCGAGGCTGTGCACCAGCTCGAGGCGCAAGGCCTGCTGCGTTCGCGCCAGGGCTCGGGGGTGTTCGTGGCCGATGCCGCCGCGCACCAGCCGCTGAGCTTCGACGTGTCGGTGCTCGAGTCCCTGGCCGCCGTGGTGCAGGTGGTGGAAGTGCGGCGTGCGCTCGAGGGCGAGATCGCGGCGCTGGCAGCCGAGCGCGCCACGCGCAGCCAGGTGGCGGCGCTGCGGCGCGCGCTGGCGGCGCTGGACACCGCGGTGGCCGCCGGTGGCGACGGCGTGGCCGAAGACCTGGCCTTTCACCGCGCCATCGCACAGGCCACCGGCAACCCGCAGTTCCAGCAACTGCTGGGCTTTCTCGAGCAGTACCTGCGTGAGGCCATGCGCGTCACGCGTGGCAACGAGGCGCGCCGCGCCGACTTTGCCCAGGCCGTGCGCGCCGAGCACCACGCCGTGGTCGACGCCATCGCCGCGGGTGATGCCGCCGCGGCGCGCCGCGCGGCGGTGCGCCACATGCAGCATGCGGCCAGCCGCCTGGTGGCCGGTGGTGTGCTCGAGCTCCCGGTTTCATCCCCGGTTTCAACCAGCGCGCCCGCGCGGCGCAGGAAGCGTGTGTCGCCATGAACGAATCCTCTGTCAGCCGCCCGGTCATCGGGGTCATCGGCCTGGGCTCGATGGGCTTTGGCGCGGCGTTGTCGGCGCACCGCCGCGGCTTCGTCACTTGGGGTGTCGACGCCCGCGCCGAGGCCCGTGAACGCTTTGCCGCCGAAGGCGGGCGCGTCACCGCCAGCATCGCCGAACTGGGCGCCGCCTGCGACGTGGTGGTGCTGCTGGTGGTCAATGCCGCTCAGACCGAAGACGTGCTGTTCGGCGCCGGCGGCCTGGCTGCGGCGCTGAAGCCCGGCAGCGTGGTCGTGGCCTCGGCCACGGTCGACCCCAACGTGCCGCCGCTGTGGGAGGCGCGGCTGGCCGAGCGTGGCCTGCACCTGATCGACGGCCCGGTGTCGGGCGGCGCCAAGAAGGCCGCCGACGGGCAGATGACGGTGATGGCCTCGGGCAGGCCCGAGGCCTTTGCGGCCGTGGGCGGTGCGCTCGAGGCCGTCGCCGGCAAGGTCTACCGGCTGGGTGACCGGGCAGGGCTGGGCTCGACCGTCAAGATGGTCAACCAGCACCTGGCCGGCGTGCACATCGCCACCGCGTGCGAGGCGATGGCGCTGGGCATCCGCGCGGGGGCCGACCCGGACCAGTTGTACGAGGTGATCTGCAACTCGGCCGGCATGAGCTGGATGTTCCAGAACCGCGTGCCGCACATCCTGGCCGGCGACTACACACCGCTGTCGGCCGTCAACATCTTCATCAAGGATCTGGGCATCGTGCTCGACGCGGCGCGCAAACTGCAGTTTCCGCTGCCGCTGGCGGCGCAGGCGCACCAGCTGTACCTGGCCACTGCCGCGGCTGGCCATGGTGGCGAGGACGACAGTGCGGTGATCAAGTTCTACGCGGCGCTGGCCGGACTGCAGCTGCCGCAGGCCAAGGACGCCGGGGAGGCATCATGATCCTGGGCATCATCGCAGACGACTTCACCGGCGCCACCGACGTGGCCAGCATGCTGGTGCGCGAAGGCATGCGCACGGTGCAGGTGAT
>JALHOU010000425.1 GCA_022842825.1 Rubrivivax sp. | reverse complement strand
GCCGGGGGCGATCGCGCACCTGCCAATCGACCACTTCGACGGCTTGGAGAAGTGGGAAGACCTGCCGCGCGACGGCCGCTGCATCAAGGACCTTTGGTTCTAGCGGGCGCGCCGCGCCCCCGAATGCCTCCTTCGCGTCGCCGGGCCGAGGTCGCGACTGGTATCAGGTCGCACGCTGCAGCCACTGCTCCAGCTCGAACAACGCCTGCTCGAACGGCAGCGCGCGGCCTGCCGCCTCGGCTGCGGCAAAGACCGCGTCGCCCAGCGCACGGCGCGAGCCCGCAAGCAGGGGTGCGACGTGCTCGAGCTCGCCCGGTTCGTGCCGGTAGCCCCAGGCCAGGAGCTGCCGGTCCGCGGCGCCCCAGAGGCGCGCTGCCACCGCATGTTCACCCCGGCGCGCGGCCAGTCCGACCGTGGCTTCGAGAAGGTCGACGCTGACCTTCTCGCCGCGGGCCAGCGGCAGGCATTCGATGGCGAACAACCGCGCTTCATCGAGTTCGCCGCGTGCCACCAACAGGCGAATCAGGTTGTCGATCAGGACCACACGGCCCACGCGGCCCACGTGATGGCGCGCCAACACCAAGGCCTCGCGGTAGCAGCGCTCGGCCGCCTCGATCTGGCCGGCCCGCTGCTGGTGCGTGGCGAGGTTGTTGAGCAAGGTGAACCGCAACACGCCGTCGTCCTGCTTGCGCGCCAATTCGAGGGCTTCTTCCTTGACCTGCACCGCAAGCTCGAGGCGACCCAGGGTGCCGAGCGCCGAGCCGATAGCATTGAGTGACCAGGCGAGGCGGCGTGGATCACCCAGTTGCCGCGCCACCGCCACGCTCTGCTGCGCGAACTGCAGCGCCTCCTCGTAGCGCCCGCGGAACTCGCTCATCCGTGCCAGCGCCCGCAGCGTGCCCTCGCGTGCCGCTGTGGGCGTCGCCGCCACATCGCGGGCGAGCACGGCACGCGTCAGGCGGTCACCCAGCTCGACGCTGTTCCAGCCCCAGTAGTAGCCGGTCGCGGCCGCCAGGCGCAGGCCCGCCTGCGGATCGAGAGGGCCGTCGTCGCACCAGGTGAGCGCGCCGACCAGGTTCTCGTGCTCCTCCTTGAAGCGGCTCATCCACAGGTCCTGCGCGGGCCCGCGCACGTGTGCATCGGCCTCCTCGACGAATGCGATGAAGTGGGTGACGTGGCGGCCGCGCGTGGCCTCGCTCTCGCCGCCCTCGTTCAGGCGCTCCAGTGCAAACTGGCGCGCCGTTTCGAGCATGCGGTAGCGGGGGCGGCCGCCCGAGACCTCGCGATCGACCACGACCAGCGACTTGTCGTGCAACGCCGTCAACCCGGCCAGCGCCTCGTACTCGTCGGCCGCGTGCGCCACCTCGGCGGCAGCCTGCAGCGTCCAGCCGCCGGCGAAGACCGACATCTGGCGCAGCAGGCGTTGCTCGGTCGCGGCGAGCAGCTCGTAGCTCCACTGCATGGCCGCATGCAGCGTCTGGTGGCGCGGCAAGGCGCGGCTGCCGCCGGTGAGCAGCCGAAAGCGATCGTCGAGCCGCGCGGCAATCTCCGCCAGCGGCAGCATCGTCACGCGCGCCGCCGCCAGCTCGATGGCCAGCGCAATGCCGTCCAGCCGGCGGCAGATCTCCGCGATCGGCGCCGCGTTGTCGTTGTCGACCTCGAAGTCGGGCATCGCCAGCTGCGCGCGGTCGACGAAGACGCGCACCGACTCGGCGGCCGAGACGGCCGGCAGGTCCGCGGCCGCGGGCAACGACAGCGAACGCACGGGATAGACCTGTTCGCCGGCCACGCCCAGGCCCTCGCGGCTGGTGGCGATGATCGTCGTGTGGGCGGTCGTGTCGGTCACCGAGCGTCCCCCGGCCAGCAACGCCTCCACGAGCGCCGCCGCGCCGTCGATGACGTGCTCGCAGTTGTCCAGCACCAGCAGCGTGGGGCGGGCGGCGATGTGCTCGCGCAGCCGCTCGACGAGGGGTGTCTCGCCCTCTTCGCGCACGTCGAGAACCGCCGCGCAGGTGGCGGCGACGCGATCGCCGTCCTTCAGTGGCGCGAGGTCGATGAACCACGTGCCGCCGGCAAACGCCGCCCGCTGTTGTTGCGCCAGCTGCACGGCCAGCCGGGTCTTGCCGCAGCCGCCGATGCCCGTGAGGGTCAGCAGCGGCGCCGACGGCAACAGGCGCGCGAGATCGGCCAAGGCGGCCTCTCGGCCGATGAAGCGCGTGCGCGCGGCCGGCAGGTTGTGGCCCGCGGGCGGGGTCGCGCAGTGCTGCGGCGCCGCCGCCAGGGCGCCAGCAGGTGCGGCGTCGCGCAGGGCCGTCAGCCGATAACCGTAGCCGGGCAGCGTGGTGATCGCGCCGGCGCCGAGCAGCTTGCGCAGCGTGCTGATCTGCGTGGCGACGTTGTGCTCCTCCACCACGAGGCCGGGCCAGACCAGGTCGAGCAACTCCTGCTTGGTGACCAGCCGCTCGTGGCGCTGCGCCAGGGCCAGCAGCACGTCGAAAGCGCGGCTGCCCAAGGGCACCGGCTCGCCGCGAACGCGCAGCACGCGCTCGTCTGGATGCAGCTCGAAGTGGCCGAAACGCAGCGGCACATCGAGATCGGCCGCGAGGCTCGAAGGGGCTGCAGGGGCCGGAGGGACCGAACGAGCGGCAAGGGCGGGAATGGGCGTGGCCACGCGCCATTCTGCGGCGGCCCCGGCGGTGTTTGAAGGCGCTGCGCCCGCGTTTGAAAAGCTTTGACCCCGGCTTGAGGACGCGCCGCCGCGCGCTCGCCACAGTGCGCTGCAGGCGTTCGGCTCGCACGCACCGATGCGAGCGACGCCCGCTGCCCCACGGCAGCCACCCAACCCTCAAGGAGCACGCGCCATGTCACACGTCACCGAGCACTCGACCGATTCCGCCCGCTACGCCAAGTGCGTCGAAGTCTCCAAGCGCATCCGCTGGGACACCGACCGCGATGTCATCCGCGGCCGGCAGTTCGATTTCTCCAAGACCTTCCTGCCCGACGGCCTGTCGAAGGGGGCGCAGCTGACCTTCCTGAGCAGCGCCGAGCGGCGCCTCTTCTCGCAGGTGCAGGGTCGCACCTACGCCAACATGTTCGCGCTCGTCGAGCGCTTCATCGGCGCCAAGGTGCTGGAAATCAGCCGCGGCCACTGGCTCGGCGACCAGGTGGCACTGGAAGCGCTGGTGCGCCTCACCGACGAGGAGCTCAAGCACCAGGAGATGTTCCGCCGGCTGGAGACGATGATGGCGCCGGGCATGCCGGCCGGCTATCGCTTCCTGCCGCAGCCCAACGACGTGGCGCAGGCGGTGCTGGCCGCCTCCACCTGGGCCGTGCTGGCGCTGGTGTGCGACAT
>JALHOU010000424.1 GCA_022842825.1 Rubrivivax sp. | reverse complement strand
GGCGGGGCCGTGGGCGCCGGCGCGGGCTCCGGCGCCGCCGGGGCGGAGACGGGCGAGGCCGGTACCGGCGCCGTCGGCGCGGGCTCCTCGGCGGGCGTGGAGAAGAAGGGCAGGCCGGCGCAACCGGACATCAAGGCCGCCGCCATCAGCCAGGCGGCCATGACCGGGCCGGCGCGGCCTGGCCAAGGAAGGCGAACCTGCGCCCCGGGAGAGGCTGCGGCGGTGCCCAGGACGCGGGTGATTGCTGTGCCCCGCGCGCAGTCAGCGGATCGCATCGACGGCCTCCTCGCTGCGCTCGGACTTGGCCCAGCGGGCGGGCTTGAGCGTGGCGAGCGCCGCCAGGCTCTTCTTGATCCAGTCGTCATACAGGCCCTGCGTCGTACGGCGGGCGTTGGTCTCGTGCAGCTGGATCGCCTTCTCCTCGAACGGGAAGGCTTGCTCCTCGAGCAGGACGTTGTACTGCTCGAGCTCGACCTTCTTGAGGTTGCGCGGGCGCTGCGACCCGAGCATGGCCTTGCCGAAGTCCTGGTAAAGCGCTGCCGTGTGGAAGGTGGCCGCCGTCACGGCCTCGGCGGCGCCGTCGGCGCTGGCGTCGGCATAGGCCTTGAGCAGCGCCTCCATGTTCGTCTTCTTCCGCTTCAGGTTGGCGGCCAGCGGCTCGACGAGCTTGACCTTCTCGTAGGCGTCGCGCAGCGGCTGTGCCAGTTCGATGGCGGCGAGCGACGAGAGTGCCTTGGAGCGCGGCGTGCGGGCCGCGCCACCGGCCAGCTCGACCGTGCGCAGCTGTCGCGTCCAGGTGAGCGACTTGGCGGCCTGCCCTTCGGCACGCGTGAGCTGCACGAGCTTCCAGCGCGCCTCGGTGGCCGCCTCCAGCGGCTGCGGCCAGGCGGCGAGGTAGCGCTCGTAGGCGGTGATGGTGGTCTTGCGCGACACCGAGGCGAGGCCCGGGCCGGCGCTTGATGCCACGTCGACGAGCGCCTTCTCCTGCAGCTCGGCGGCCTGCCATTGCGCCGAGCGGCGCAACGCGGGGTCGCCGGCGCCGGCGGCGATGCGGTCGTATTCGGAGGCGGCGGCGGCCCAGCGCTTTTGCTCGGTGTAGGCGAGCGCCAGCTTGGCCGGCACGTCGGCCTGCAGCGCGTGCGTCGGGTGGCGGCGGCGAAAGTCCTCGAGCGAGCTGGCGGCGGCCCCCCAGTCTTTCAGCCCGATGAGCGCGGTGGCGACGTCGAACTGAGCCGCGGCGCGCATGCTCGACTGTGGCGCGAGGCTGGCCAGACGCTCGAAGTGCCCGATCGCTTCGCGCATGCGGCCGGCGCCGCGGGCGGCATCGCCCTGCTTGTAGATGGCTACCGCACGGCGTTCGGCCAGGTCGGCGGCCTGGGGCGTGCCGCTGCCGGCGCGCTCCATGGCCTGGCCGAAGGCCTGCTCGGCCTCGGCGAGCTGGCCGCGGTCGAAGGCGCTCACGGCGATCACGGTCCAGGCGGTGCGCTGCTCGGTCGGGCTGGCCGTGCCACCCAGCGCCTGGCGCGCCACAGCCGAGGCCTTCTCGGCCTCGCCGAGCGCGAGCAGCGTCTCGGCGGCGGTGGTGGTGACGCTGCCGACGCGCGGATCGGCGGGGAAGGTGTCGGCAAAGCGCAGCGCGCTGGCGATGCCGGCGCGTTGCAGCGGCGCGCGCGTCTCGGCGGCGGGGGCGGCCTTGGCTTGCTCGGCGTAGGCGAGCAACGCGCTGTAGCCGGCGTCGGCGGCCTTGGCGAAGGCCGCCGGAGCCCGTCGAGCCGGGGTGGCGCCGGGAGCGACGGATGCGGTGGACGCGGCCACCCGTGCGCCGTAGGCCACGGTCTCGTACTCGTCGATGGCGGCCACGAACTGGCGGTCCTCGAACAGCAGCTCGGCGAGCAGGAAGCGCTGCTGCACCACCTCGCCGTCGTCGGGGAAGGCGGTGAGCAGCTCGCGGTACCAGCGCACCGCCTCGGTGAGGTCGGCGCGCGACTTCGTCTGCTGCGCGGCGGCGTGGTGGTGGCGGGCGAGCTCGACGAGGTGCGTCTTGACGCGCGGCTGCGCCGCGGCCCAGCCCACCTCGTTGGCCTTGCGGAACTCGCTCGTGCGGCCGTAGCGGCTGACGAAGTCGCGCTTGGCGTCGAGCGCCAACGTGGGGAAGCCCTTGCTCTCGTGGATCTCGATGACACGCGCGAGCAGCTCGGGCGCCGGCGTGGCGAGCGGGCGCAGGCGGGCGTAGAAGGCCAGCGTGTCCGCTGCGTCCTTGGGCCGGTCCTGTTTGAGGTAGAGGTCGGCCAGCTCGACGTAGACGCGATGCTCGTAGCCACGCCGTACGTCGGCGGCATCCTTGCTGGTGACGAACTTGCCAATCGTCGCTGCGCCCTCCAGGTTGGCCAGCGACAGGCTCATGACGCGATGCGTGTCCTCGAGCAGCTCGCGGTCGGCGCGCGTGAGGTGGGCGAGCGGGTCGGGTCCCGGCGAGGGACGGCCGCCGAGCTTGAGGTCGAGCACCTTGAAGAACGGCTCCAGCGCCTCCTCGAGCTTGGCCTGCTTGAACAGCGACCAGCCGCGCATGTAAAGCGCGCGCTCGGTGAAGGGGGTGAGTGCGCTGCTCTTGAGCACCGTGGCGTAGGCCTCGCCGGCGCCGACGTAGTCGCGCGTGGCGAAGAGCAGCTCGCCGCGGCGGAAATGCACCTCGTCGGCATGAATGGTGTCGGGGAAGTCGCGGGCGACACGCGTGAGCGTCTTCAGCGCGCCCTCGAGGTCGCCGCCCTGCTCCTGCGCGCGCGCGATCTGGTAGAGCACGCGGTCGTTGCCGGGTGCGTTCGGGTGCTCCTTCAGCACCTTCTCGTACTGGGCCACCGCGGCCTTGTAGTCGGGGGTGGCGCCGCCGTCGGCGCTCTTGCGGTCGGCGAGGTCCATCTCGAGGTCGGCGAGGCGGCGCATCACCTCCGGCCGCTGTGGCGCGCCGCGTGCCACCTCGAGGAAGGCGCGGTAGGCGGCCATGGCCTGCGCCTCGTCGCTGGCCACTGTGGTGCCCGAGGGAATCTCGACAGTGCGCTTGGCCAGCGTGGCCAGAGTGGGTGCGTCGTCGCCCGGGAAGCGTTTTTCCTTGGTGGCGCAGCCGGCGAGCACGAAGGCGCCCAGGCAGGCCAACAGCGCGGCCTGGGCCGTGACGTCGCGGCGCGGTCGTCGCGGCGGCGCGTTGAAGGCGCCCGGCTTCACCTCGGTGCCTCCGTCGCCGGATTGGCCGCGGCGCCGGGTGTGGCTTCGGGCGCGGCGCCGGATGAAGGACCGGGCCCGGTGCTGGTGCCCGTTCCGGGGGAGGGCGTGGCGCCGGGAGGCGGCGCGGCGGGCGCGCCCGCCGGC
>JALHOU010000423.1 GCA_022842825.1 Rubrivivax sp. | reverse complement strand
CGCTCTTCCGATCTGCGCTGGGCGCAACTGCTCACCGGCGAGCCGCCGCCGGTGCCCGTGGGCGCCGCCGTGCGGCAGGTGGCGCCTGCCGCCGGCGCGCCGGAAGTGAGCGCGGGTGAACTGGCCGCCCTCAAGGCCGAGCAGACGCGCCTGGCCGCCGAGCTGGAGCAACTCAAGGCACTCGTGTCTCGCCTCGCCGGCGAACTGGGCCTTTCCACCTGATCCGACGACTGTGCCGCGCCCGCGTGCGGCCACCCAACGATGCGATTCACCCTGCCCGCCGAGAAGAAGCTCGTGCACGAGATGACGGTCCCCATCCGCTGGGGCGACATGGACGCGATGGGCCATGTCAACAACACGATCTACTTCCGATATTTCGAGGTGGTGCGGCTGGACTGGTTCTTCCGCGCCGCGGCCCCGCACGGCATCACTGCGCAGAGCGGAGAGGGCGTGATCATCGTCAACGCGTTCTGCAACTTCATCCGCCAGCTGGAGTTTCCGGGTGAGGTGTTCACGCGGCTGTACGTGGCCGAGGTCGGCCGCAGCAGCTTCGACACCTTCCTGACCATGGAGCGCACCGACGAGCCGGGTCTGATCTATGCCGAGGGGGGTGCGACGACGGTGTGGTCCGACTTCGCGGCCAGGAAGAGCAAGCCCATGCCCGCCTGGATGCGCGCGCTGGTGAGCTGAGGTGCACACGCCGCCGGCTTGGCGCGACAGCAGCGGTGCCGAGGCGCGGCGCGCCTGGGTGCACGAGGCGCTGCGCCGCATCGAGGCCGACTTCCAGCGCAGCAGCGACACTCACCTGATCCCTCTGCCGCTGCCGGGCTTTCCGGGCGTGGCGCTGTACCTGAAGGACGAGTCGAGCCACCCCACGGGCAGCCTGAAGCACCGCCTGGCGCGCAGCCTGTTCCTGCACGCGCTTGTCAACGGCTGGCTGCACGAGCGCAGCACGGTGGTAGAGGCGAGCAGCGGCAGCACCGCCATCAGCGAGGCCTACTTCGCCCGCCTGCTCGGGGTGCCCTTTGTGGCCGTGATGCCGCGCTCGACCAGCCCGCAGAAGATCGCGGCCATCGAGTTCCACGGCGGGCGCTGTCACCTTGTGGACGACCCGACGACGCTCTACAGCGAGAGCCAGCGGCTGGCGCAGGAGCTGGGCGGCCACTACATGGACCAGTTCACACTCGCCGAGCGGGCCACCGACTGGCGCGGCAACAACAACATCGCCGAGAGCATCTACCTGCAGATGCGCCTGGAGCCGCATCCCGTGCCGGCGTGGATCGTCGCCAGCGCCGGTACCGGCGGCACGCTCGCCACCATCGGCCGCTACGTGCGCTACTGCCGCCATCCGACGCGTGTGTGCGGCGTCGATGCCGAGCAGTCGGTGTTCTACGACCACTACCTCAGCGGCGACCCTTCGCTCACGCTGCCATTGGGCTCGCGCATCGAAGGCATCGGCCGCCCGCGCGTGGAGGCGAGCTTCGTGCCCGGTGTGCTCGATGCGATGGTGAAGGTGCCCGACCGCTGGAGCCTGGCCGCCATGCACGCGCTGACGTTGCGGCTGGGCCGTCGTGTGGGCGGCAGCACCGGCACCAACCTCATCGCCGCACTCGCCTGCGCCGAGGTGATGGCCCGGCGCGGCGAGCCGGGCTCGATCGTCACGCTCATCTGCGACGACGGCGAGCGCTACCGGCAGAGCTACTACGACGAGCCCTGGCTGCAGGCGCAGGGCCTGGGCTGCGCCGCGGAGTGCCAGGCCGTTCAGGCGCTGATGCAAGCCCGCCGCTGGCCCGAGGCGCTGCGCGCGAACTGGCGGCTGGCCGGCGCGCTCGCCTGACCCGGGCCCATGGGCCGGCGGCGGCCGCTGCCCCAGGTGGCCCCCGGACTCCCGCCTTCACCGGCCTTCAGCCGAGGTCGTACGGCCCGCCGACCTCGAGTGCGCGCTGGTACGCGGGGCGCGTGTGCACGCGATCGAGCCAGGCCGTGAGGCGGGGATAGCGCGAATCGAGACCGGCGCGCGCGCGGGCCGCCTCGAGCGGAAAGCTCATCTGGATGTCGGCGGCGCTGAAGGCGCGGCCGGCGAACCAGTCGCGCCTGACGAGCTCGCCCTCCATGAAGGCGAGCTGGCGCTCGATGTTCGGGCCGACGAAGCCCTTCATCACCTTGTCGGCGATGCCCCGCGTCACCGGCTTGACGAAGAAGGGCACGGGCGCCATGCGCACCTTGTCGAAGACGAGCTGGAGCAGCAGTGGCGGCATGGCGCTGCCTTCGGCGAAGTGCAGCCAGTAGGTGAAGCGGCGCCGGTCCTCGGTGCCGGCGGCCGGGCGTAGGCGGCCCTCAGGGTCGTGCCGGTCGAGCAGGTACTCGATGATCGCGCCCGACTCCGCCACGGTGACCGCGCCCTCGGTGACAACCGGGCTCTTGCCGAGCGGATGCACCTCGCGCAGCTCGGGCGGCGCGAGCTGCGTCGTCTTGTCGCGCGCATAGCGGCGCACCTCGTAGCGCTGGCCGAGCTCCTCGAGAAGCCAGAGCACGCGCTGCGAGCGCGAGTTCTCCAGGTGATGCAGCGTGATGGCGCGGGTCATGCGCCATTGTGCGTGGGACTGCGCGGCGACCCACCTGCCAGTCCCACCGCACTGGGTTGCGGCGCGCGCGGGGGCGCCGCACCAGGCGCGCTACTCGAGCGTCACCAGCTTGTGCTTCAACGCCGTCAGCACCGCCTCGGTGCGGTTGTCGGCGTGCAGCTTGGCCAGGATGTTGGTGACGTGGAACTTCACCGTCGGCATCGCGATGCCCAGGCGATTGCTGATCTCCTGGTTCGACAGGCCGCGCGCCATCAGGGCGAGCAGTTCGCGCTCGCGCTGCGTCAGGTCGGACCCCGGCCGCGGCGCGCGGTCGCCGGCCATGAGCGCGTCGCTCACCTCCGGCGCCAGCACGCGCTGGCCGCGCATGGCGGTGTGCATGACGGTGACGAGTTCCTGCGTCGAGGCGTTCTTCAGCAGGTAGGCGCCGGCGCCGGCTTCCATCGCCCGCTTCACCTCGTAGGGGTCGAGCACGCTTGTCAGCACCACGAAGTGCGCGCTCGGCAGCAGCGGCTTCAGGGCCTTGATCGTGGCCACGCCATCCATGCGCGGCATCACCATGTCCACGAGCAGAAGGTCGGGCGAGTGCGCGGGTGCTGAACGCACCGCTTCCTCGCCGTCGGTGGCGTCGCCAACCCATTCGAAGTCACGCTCCGCCTTGATCATCGCGGCCAGGCCGTGACGGATCATCGGATGGTCGTCGATGACAAACACGCGCAGCGGTCGCGCCCGCGCCTCACCCGCGCGGCTGGTTGCCTGGTTGGTCTGGTTCATTGCCGTCTCCATCG
>JALHOU010000422.1 GCA_022842825.1 Rubrivivax sp. | reverse complement strand
CTGCGCGCGCTGGCCGAAGGCCGTTGCCTCGTCGCCGGCTTCCACGTGCCGCCGCTGGTGGAGCGCGTGCAGCACTACGCGCGGGCGCTGAAGCCGCTGCTCGTGCCCGGCCGGCACAAACTGATGGCGTGCATGCGCCGCCGCCAGGGGCTGATCGTGGCCGCCGGCAACCCGCTTCTCATCGCCGGCTGGGCCGACCTGTGCCGGCCTGGGCTGCGCGTCGCCAGCCGTGAGGAAGGCTCGGGCACCGAACTGCTCGCCCGCCACCTCGCCGAGGCCGCCGGCGTGGATCTCGACACCATCCAGGTCGTCGCACGCGAAAACAGCCATGTCGCCGTGGCGCACGCGGTGGCCGAACGGCGCGCCGATGCCGCCCTGGGCCTCGAGGCCGCGGCGGCGGCACTTGGGCTCGGCTTCGTGCCGCTGGTCGAGGAGGACTACTTCCTCGTCTGCCTGGCCGATGCGCTGGAGCAGCCTGCGGTTGCGGCGCTGCGCGAAGCACTGGCATCCGCGGCCTGGGCCGAGGCGCTGCGCGCGCTGGCCGGCTACGCCCCGAGCGAGCGCCCCGGCGAGGTGCTCTCGCTGACCCGCGCCTTGCCGTGGTGGCGTTTCCGCGGTGCGCCACGACACGGTACGCCCGCGGCCTGAACGCACCGTGCGGTGCTGGAACGCGTGCCTCAGCGGCGAGGGGCGCCGAGCGCCTTCTTCTCGTAGACCGGGTACAGGTGCGCCACGTTGCGCACGTACTCGGTGGCAAAGGCGGCCCAGCCGCGGAACTCCGCCGGCACCGGCGCGCGCAGCACCTCGTTCATCTCGAGGCCCAACTCGGCGTGACGCGTGAACTCGCTGTCGAGCCACTGCAGGAAGCGCCGCGTGCCCGCCAGCCCCACCGCGCCCTCGTGCACGGGGCCGTGGCTGGGCACCACCGTGCGCAGGTTCAGCCGCTCCAGCGCGGCCAGGCTCGCCAGCCATTGGGCGACGTTGGCGTGCGGCGTTGTCGGCACGCGGCGGTGGAAGACGAGGCCGCCGACGAAGGCGACGCCGCTGACGCGGTCGATCAGCACGAGATCGCTGTCGGTGTGCCCGGCCAGCGCGTGCCAGTCAAACGAGCGCGTGCCGATCACGAACTGACCCGAAGCCGGCGTGCCGGCGGCCGCCGCCGGCATCTCGAGCGTTCGGTCGGGCGCCACCGTCGTGGTGCCCTTCATCCAGTCACCGCACAGGCGATAGAGATTGGTCTCGTAGGCCGACGACTCACGGGCGATGCCGGCCCGCGTGAGCGCGGTGGCCACGCGCGGCACATCGACGAAGCCCTGGTTGCCGAGGAAGTAGTCGGGGTGCAGGTTCAGGTGCAGCACCTGCACCACTGGCTCGGGGGTCGTGCGCGCGATCAGCGAGCGCAGCTGCTCGCCGTAGCGGCGGCTCGGCCCGGTGTTGACGACGAGCACGCCCGCACCGGTGGCGATGAAGCCTGTGTTGATGATGTTGCAGCCGTTGCGCGGCGTGAAGTCGTCATTGTCACCTTCGACCACCCACACGCCCGGCGCGAGCGCGCGTGCCTGCAGCCGGTAATCGAGCGTGGCCGGATCGGCACGCGGCACCGTCGATGGCGCGACGGATGGCGTCGTGGGTGGCGCGGTCACCTGCGCCGCGGCCATCTGCGCCGTCAGCGCCATCGACAAGCCAGCGAGCCCGACCCATGCAAGGCGACGGGCACGGCCGAGCCACCCGCGATCAGGCCGAGCCACCCTGTGCGCCGCGCCATCCACGCGAGCCTCGTCCGGCAGGCACCTGCTCACTGCACGCGGCTCCGGATGCGGTTGCCGTTGTTGTCGGTGCCGACAATCTGCACCCCGCCACGCGGGGGCGACGTGAAATCGAACGAGAACACCGGGTTCTCCGACAGCGGCTCGAAGCCTTGCAGGCGCGCCAGTTCGCGGTCGTCGCCATCACGCAGGCTGAGCCGGTTCAGGTAGAAGGCCGGGATCCCGGCGACGAGGCCGGTGTCCATCGGGTGCATGACCTTCAAGCGCAGCCGCGAGGTCCCCGGCATCGGCGTGAACAGCTTTCCGCTCACCTCGCCGAGCGTCTTTGCCCAGGTCCCGTCCTTGCGCGATTGCCCGGACGCCGTGCAGCCGCCGCCGGCCGAGTCGACCCAGGCGCCGCCAACCACCCAGCGCCCGTCGGCCAGGCGCACCGCCGCGCGCACTGCCGAGGCCTGCTCGAGCTTGAAGCGGAAGGCCACCGCCGGCAGCGCCGCGACGGGCTCGTAGCTGAGCACCTTGCGGATCGGGTTGCGATCGACGAGCACAACGATCCGCTCGACGCGGCCGAGGGCGGGATCGACGCGTACGCTGACGGGCACATTCATCGGGTCCTCGGCGAACGCCGGCCCCAGCACGACGACACGCTCGTCGAACGTCACGCGCGCGTTGCGGCCCAGGAACTCGCGCCGCATGTCCACCCACGGATGCGACTTGAACGGATCGCCCTCGAAGAGGTCGGCAGCGGACACGGCCTGGGGCGCCATTGCGCCCGCGCCAAGCGCCATGCCCGCCAGCGCGATGAACCCGCGGCGGCCACGCCCCCGACGCGGAACTGTCGGCGCCAATCCGAGCGACCAGGAAGCGTGTTTGGTGTTCGACATCTTCACAACCCCACCAGCCGCAGCGTCACGCCCACGGCGCGTGGCGCGCCGGTTTCGAAGAAGCGCGCATTGCCCTCGTTGACGATGACACTTCCTGCATAACGCTTGTCCAGCGCGTTGTCCACGCGCAGCAGCCATTCGGCGTGCCAGCCCCCTGGGAGCCACGCCGAAGTATCGAGACGGTGGGTCCAGCGCAGACCGAGCAGCGTGTACGGCGCGGCTGCGCCGGTATTGGCGTCGTTGGCCATCAGCGCCCGTGCGTGCCGCAGCTCGGCCCCGAACTGGCCGAAGCCTGGGCTGCGCCACGCAAGCTCGGCGAACGCGGTGCCACGCTGCGTGCCGGCAATGCGGTTGCCCGCGGGCACCGGCACGTTGGGCGTGGCGCACGGAGGCGGGCCGCAGGTCAAGAAGCTGTCGCGGTAGGTGGCGTCGAGCGCCGCAGCCGCCAGAGCCATGTTCCAGTCGGGAGAGAACGCCCAGCGACCAGCCACCTCGAGCCCGCGGCGCAAGGTGCGGCCGACGTTCTGGAACGATGCACGTCCGCCAGCGTTGCTGGCCACGGCGATCTCGTTGTCGACGCGCACCTCGAAGGCCGCCACGTCCAGCTGCAGCGCACCCGCGCGCCACTTCCCGCCCAGCTCGAGCTGCTCGCTCTCCTGCGGCACGAGGGCCGAGTTGAAGCCGCCCGAACCGTCGCGGCGGTAGGCCAGTTCGCCGAGCGTCGGCGATTCGAAGCC
>JALHOU010000421.1 GCA_022842825.1 Rubrivivax sp. | reverse complement strand
ATGTCGCACACCAGCGCCAGCACGGCCCAGGTGGAGGCGGCCAGCACCGCCTGCGCCACGTCGTTGGGCTGCGGCAGGAAGCGATAGCCGGCCGGCATGCCCGGCGCCATCATCGTCTCGAGCCGGCGGAACATCTCCTGGTGCTTGAGCTCCTCGTCGGTGAGGCGCACCAGCGCTTCCAGCGCCACCTGGTCGCCGAGCAAGTGGCCGCGGCTCACCTCCAGCACCTTGGCGCCGATGAAGCGCTCGACGAGCGCGAACATGTTGGCGTAGGTGCGGCCCTGCACCTGCGAGAACAGACGCTTCTCGGCAGCGTCCAGGAAGCTCAGCTGCGCCGCCTTCGACAGGCCGTCGGGCAGGAAGGTCTTGGAGAAGTCGAACTGCCGGCCGCGGATGACGTCGCGGTCGGTGTCCCAGCGGATGCGCTTGGAGACTTCGACGCACTTGGCGTAGCGGGCGGAATCGGTCGAGCGCTGGGTGACGTGTGACATGGCGGGTGCTCCTTGACGGGTGGATGGTGGCCGCGGGGTGGCGGGCGGCGCTCGAAACCAGTGCATGGGGCCGAACGCCTGCAGCGCACTGTGGCGAGGGCGCGGCGGCGCGTCCTCAAGCGGGGATCAAAGGTTTTCAAACACGGGCGCAGCAGCTTCAATCGCCGCCGAGGCCGCCGCAGAATGGCGCGTGGCCACTCCCGTTCCTGCCCCTTCGTCTCGTTCGACCCCTGCGGCCCCTGCAGCCCCTGCGGCTGCATGCGCCCCTTCGGCCCTCCCCGCCGATCTCGAAGCGCCGCTGCGCTTCGACCACTTCGAGCTGCATCCGGCCGAGCGCGTGCTGCGCGTGCGCGGCGAGCCGGCGCCCTTGGGCAGCCGCGCCTTCGACGTGCTGCTGGCGCTGGCGCAGCGCCACGAGCGGCTGGTCACCAAGCAGGAGCTGCTCGACCTGGTCTGGCCCGGCCTCGTGGTGGAGGAGCACAACGTCGCCACGCAGATCAGCACGCTGCGCAAGCTGCTCGGCGCTGGCGCGATCACCACGCTGCCCGGCTACGGCTATCGGCTGACTGCGCCGCGCGACGCTGCGCCCGCAGGCGCCTCGGCGGCGGCGTCGCCGCAGCACTCCGCGACCCCGCCCGCGCGTCACAACCTGCCGGCCGTACGCACGCGCTTCATCGGTCGTGAGGCGGCGCTGGCCGATCTCGCGCGCCTGCTGCCTTCGGCGCCGCTGCTGACGCTCACCGGCATCGGCGGCTGCGGCAAGACCCGCCTGGCGTTGCAGCTGGCGCAACAGCAGCGGGCGGCGTTTGCCGGCGGCACGTGGTTCATCGACCTCGCGCCACTGAAGGACGGCAATCGGGTCGCCGCCACTTGCGCGGCGGTGCTCGACGTGCACGAAGAGGGCGAGACGCCCCTGGTCGAGCGGCTGCGCGAGCACCTCGCCGCCCGCCCCACCCTGCTGGTGCTGGACAACTGCGAGCACGTCATCGACGGCGCGGCGGCGCTCGTGGAGGCGTTGCTGGCCGGCGGACGCTCGGTGACCGACACGACCGCCCGCACGACGATCATCGCCACCAGCCGCGAGGGCCTGGGCGTGGCCGGCGAACAGATCTATCCCGTGCGTTCGTTGTCGTTGCCCGCGGCCGCGGACCTGCCGGCCGTGTCGGCGGCCGAGTCGGTGCGCGTCTTCGTCGACCGCGCGCAGCTGGCGATGCCCGACTTCGAGGTCGACAACGACAACGCGGCGCCGATCGCGGAGATCTGCCGCCGGCTGGACGGCATTGCGCTGGCCATCGAGCTGGCGGCGGCGCGCGTGACGATGCTGCCGCTGGCGGAGATTGCCGCGCGGCTCGACGATCGCTTTCGGCTGCTCACCGGCGGCAGCCGCGCCTTGCCGCGCCACCAGACGCTGCATGCCGCCACGCAGTGGAGCTACGAACTGCTCGCCGCGGCCGAGCAACGCCTGCTGCGCCAGATGTCGGTCTTCGCCGGCGGCTGGACGCTGCAGGCTGCCGCCGAGGTGGCGCAGGCGACCGACGAATACGAGGCGCTGGCCGGGTTGACGGCGTTGCACGACAAGTCGCTGGTCGTGGTCGATCGCGAGGTCTCGGGCGGCCGCCCCCGCTACCGCATGCTCGAAACGGTGCGCCAGTTCGCACTGGAGCGCCTGAACGAGAGCGGCGAGAGCGAGGCCGCGCGCGGCCGCCACGTCGCCCACTTCATCGCGTTCGCCGAGGAGGCCGATGCGCACGTGCGCGGGCCCGCGCAGGACCTGTGGATGAACCGCTTCAGGCAGGAACACGAGAACCTGGTCGTCGCGCTCACCTGGTGCGACGACGGCCCTCTCGATCCGCAGGCGGGCCTGCGCCTGGCGGCCGCGACCGGCTACTACTGGGGCTGGAACAGCGTCGAGCCGGGTGACCGCCTGACGCGTGCCGTGCTGGCCCGCGATACGGCGGCGGCGCCCACGGCGGCGCGCGAGGGCACGCTGCGGGCGCTGGCACGGATGAGCGAGTTCCGCGGGCGCTACGAACAGGCGCTGCAGTTCGCGCAGCAGGGCGTGGCGGTGGCGCGGCAGCTCGGCGATCCGCGCCGCCTCGCCTGGTCACTCAATGCCGTCGGCTCGGCACTCGGCACCCTGGGTCGCCTCGAGCTTGCCGTGCAGGCCAAGGAAGAAGCCCTCGAACTGGCGCGCCAGTTGGACGACGGCGTGTTGCGGTTCACCTTGCTCAACAACCTCGCCACGCACCAGCAGCGAGCCGGCCAGGTCGAGGCGGCCGAGCGCTGCTACCGCGAGGCGCTGGCGTTGGCGCGCCAGCACGTGGGCCGCGTGGGCCACGTGGTCCTGATCGACAACCTGATTCGCCTGTTGGTGGCACGCGGCGAACTCGATGAAGCGCGGTTGCTCGCCATCGAATGCCTGCCGCTGGCCCGCGGCGAGAAGGTCAGCGTCGACCTTCTCGAAGCCACGGTCGGACTGGCCGCGCGCCGGGGTGAACATGCGGTGGCAGCGCGCCTCTGGGGCGCCGCGGACCGGCAGCTCCTGGCCTGGGGCTACCGGCACGAACCGGGCGAGCTCGAGCACGTCGCACCCCTGCTTGCGGGCTCGCGCCGTGCGCTGGGCGACGCGGTCTTTGCCGCAGCCGAGGCGGCAGGCCGCGCGCTGCCGTTCGAGCAGGCGTTGTTCGAGCTGGAGCAGTGGCTGCAGCGTGCGACCTGATACCAGTCGCGACCTCGGCCCGGCGACGCGAAGGAGGCATTCGGGGGCCCGGCGCGCGGGCGCGGCGCGCCCGCTAGAACCAAAGGTCCTTGATGCAGCGGCCGTCGCGCGGCAGGTCTTCCCACTTCTCCAAGCCGTCGAAGTGGTCGATTGGCAGGTGCGCGATCGCCCCCGGC
>JALHOU010000420.1 GCA_022842825.1 Rubrivivax sp. | reverse complement strand
CCGCCGCGCCGGCGCCGGCGGGCGCCGCACCCGTGGCACCCGTGGCAACCGCGCCACCCGTTGCACCCGTTGCACCCGCGGCGCCCGTCACACCCGTCACTGCACCCTCCACCACGCCTGCGGAAGCACGCACGGGCGCCCGAGTGCGCAGCACGAGCCAGCCCGACCACTCGCCGCGCACGCCCAAGGCCCAGCCGGGCTCCTCGGCATCGGTGGCCGCGGCAGGCACCGTCGCGAAGGGGCTCACCGCCGCCAGCGGCAGCAGCGGCCGCTTGGCCAGCCGGGCCAGCGTCCCCGGCAGCGGCCGCGGGTAGGCCCACACGCCGAGTTCGTCGGCGCCATCGGGCTCGGCATCGGCCGCCGGCCGTGGCGGGCGCGCACGATAGACAGCGAGGCACAGGCTGCCCGCATCGAGCATGCGCATGCGCCAGCCTGGCACCGGCGGCAGGTTCTGCGCGAGCAGCGCGCAAGGCGTGTCGGGGGCGGCGGGCGCGGCCACGAGAAAGTCCGGCTCGCGCACCTCGATGCGCAGGCGACGGCCCTGCCACGAGACGATGCGCCAGGCTTCGCCGCCCATGTCGAGCACGCGGCCGGCCGGTGCGGCCCAGGTCGTCGCGACGTGCAGGCCGCTTGCGCCGGCCACCTCGCGCAGCCGCCGCGCCAGCGCCGGGTCGTCCAGCGTCACGACAGTCCCCCTTTGTGCACTCTGCGCCTCGCCCCCGGCGCCGAGGCGCCAGGTGATCGTCTGCAGCATCACGCCCTCGCGCTCGTGGGTGGGGCCCTTCGCGAGCAGCACCACCAGATGGCGCAGCGAGCTGTCGAAGACCGCGTGCGACTCGCCCGACGCGTCGAGCACCATCATCAGCGGCCCCAGGCGGCACAGGCCCTCGGCTGCGCTCCAGGTGGCCGCGTACACGGGCTGGTTCGTCGTATCGGCCTGCGCGAGGTTGTGCACTTCGGGAACGAAGAGCGCGCGCCGCGGGCCCGGGCGCTCGGGTCCGTCGCGCGAGGGCGCGGCGGCGATGATGCGGCCACGCATGGGCGCAGTGATCTCCGGCACGCTGCATTCGCCGTCGAAGGCCGGCGCCGTCGCCTCGGGCGCGGTGGTCGGGCGCGGCACGGCCAGCAGCGGGCTCGTGCCCAGCACCTCGCGCAGCTTGTCGATGACCACCGGCTCGCTCTGTGAGAGCACGCCTTGCAGGAAGTCGCCCTGCCGGCGCACGAGCGCGATGCTGTCGAACGACTGGATCAACCGCACCGAAGTGCGCCCGAAGGTGGTGTTGGTGCCGGCGCGCGCCCCGTCGACGAGGGCGGCGGCGTCGAGCAACTGGCGCAACGAGGCCTGCGCTTCGGCGCGCGACGCATAGTGCCGCTTCACCTCGGCCGCCTCGGTGCTGCCGAAGGCGTCGAGCATGAGCTCGGCGCGCCGCATCGTCGGCCCTTCGATCAGCAGCGCGAAAAGCGTCGGCAGTGCCAGCCCGAGCGTGATGCCCGCCGCCGACACCAGCAGCACCGGCCACATCACGCGGCGGGCGCGGCGCCGACGCTCCACGCGCTCACTCTCGTCGAGGTAGACCGGCAGGTCCTTCGCGAAGGGCAACAGGCGCACGCCTTCGCGGTCCAGCGCCAGCAGGTGCAGCCAGTCATCGAACGACTGCCTTGCCGCCAGCCGCTTCTGCACGCTGCCGGCGCTGATCCGGCGCAGCTCGCCACTGCCCAGCAGGTCCTCGGGCTTGCGCTCGTGCTCCACCCAGGCGGCGCAGCGGCGCAGCACGGCCAGGTAGCCCTCGTACTGCAAGGCCTCGGCATCGATGAGCGCCTTGAACCGCCGCCAGCCGCGGATGAAGGACTCGTGCGACACCTTGATGGTCACGCGCCGCGGGTCCTCGGCGTCCCAGAAGAGGTAGTCCACCGTGCCGAGGAAGCCCTCGCCCAGCAGGCGGCGCAGCTGCTGCTGGCCGGCGCGGCCGTCCGTGTCGGCGGGGCCGGCATCTGTGCCGGGCTCGGGCAGCCCGAGCAGTGCCGCCGCGGCGCCGGCCTCGATCCGCTGCTGCGAGTAGTGCCCCGTGTTGGGGTCCTTCAGCGCCAGGCGGCGAAAGAGCCTGTCGAGCCGTTCGCGGTTGGCCTCGTCATGATCGAGGTAGATGCGCTCGGGCCAGTTGTGCACGCTCTCGCGAAGCACGTTGGCGCCCTCGGCGACGCCAGCGCGCAACGCCGCGGTGGCGCCCGGGCGGGCCGCGTTGACGGCCCGCGCCAGGTCGGCAAGGGTGACGCGCGCCGGCACCAGCGCGTCCATGTCGTCGTCGCGCTCCAGCGCCGCTTGCCACAGCCGCGCCAGCATGTGCTGCAGCAGCGGCAGGTGGTCCGGGTCCTGCGTGATGGCGGTCACGTCGCGCAGCAGCCGCTGCAGCACCGCCGGTTCGAAGTCCACCTGCGCCGGCAGCTTGGCGCCGGCCGGCGTGCCGGCATGCAGGCGGGCCATCAGGCGCAGGAAGCGCTGCGCCGGGCCGACGATGGCCTCGCGCAGCTCGTCGGCGTCGAGCCGGCGCACGAGAAAGCTGCTCTTGTTGATGGCGTCGGGCAGCTCGAGGTAGGCGGCGCAGTCGTTCAGGTGCTCGCTGCGCATCGTGATGACGACGTAGCAGCGTGGGTGCGGGCTGAAGAAGTGGTCGAGCAGCCGCTCGACGAGCACCGCGGCCTCGTCGGGCACGCCGGCGACGGGCTTGTTCGTGGGATGGAAGATCTCCTCGAACTGGTCGATGACGAAGAGCACCCGCGCGTCCGCCGGGTCGGGGCCGGGCGGCACGTCGAGCTCGTGCCCGTGGGCCTCGAGCAGGCGTGCGAAGCCGCCCTCCTGGCGGAAGACCTGCGCCATATCCTCGAGCCGCTGTTCGTCGGCCGCGGCGCTGCCGCGGCTCTTCAGCAGCTTGCCGAAGCGGCGCACGAGGCGCGTCACCGGCGAATGCCGCCGCGCCGCCCGGTCGGCCGCGCTCACGTTGGTGCCGGGCGTGCACACCATCGGCAGCCAGAGGTCGCCGGCGCCGGGGATGCCGTAGCTGCGCAGCTCGGGCGTCACGCCGGCGTGGATGAGCGAGCTCTTGCCGGAGCCCGAGCCGCCCAGCACGGCCACGAACTGCGTCGCCGCCAGCCGCTCGATGATCTCGCGCACCTGGCGCTGGCGGCCGAAGAGCAGCGCCGCCTCGAAGTCGAGGAAGGGGCGCAGGCCCGGGTACGGCTCGCGTGGCAGGCGCAGGCCCGAGGCGTCGCGCAGCGGCGGGCGTGTGCCCTCGGCGGCGCCCTCGGCGGCCTTCACGGGGCCACTCCGGGCGCCGCCGCCTCGCGCTGCAGGCGCCGCTCGAGCACGCGGCGCAGGAAGTCCTCGAGCTCGCCGTCCTCCTC
>JALHOU010000419.1 GCA_022842825.1 Rubrivivax sp. | reverse complement strand
CTCCCTGCCGGACCTGCGGGCGCGCTAGGGCGAAGCCGCCGCCCGAGAGCCGCGCGCTGCGATGCCGCCGCGCGGGCACGTCTGCCGCGCCTGCGAACGGCCATCGCCGCCGACACCGACTTCACGCCCGCTTCACACAGCGCACACCGCCTTCACGGCCGCCACCGAGCATCGCGCAGCCCCCGATGAACGGGGATTCGGCAAGGCAGGCGAGGACAGCGACGATGCGATTTCCCCTTCTCTCCAAGGTGTTGGCCGTGGGCCTGGTGATGTTGCTCATGGCCGTGGTGCTCACGCGCATTGGCTGGCTCGTCGACGAGCGCCAGGGGCGGCGCCTGGAGGCCGTGGCCAGTGTCAAGGAGTCGGTGGCGGCGGCGCAGGCGCTGCTCGGGCCGATCGTGCAGCGCCGCTGCACCGAGCACTGGCAGCGCACAGTGGGTGAAGGCCGCGAGCGGCGTACCGAGCCCGAACGGCGCGACATCGTGCTGCGTGCCGCCCCGCAGGCCCTGGCCGTCGACGGCCAGCTCACCTCGGAGCTGCGCTACCGCGGCATCTACAAGGTGCACGGCTACACCGGTCAGATCGTGCTCGAGGCACGCTGGGACGACCTGGCCGCGTTGCAGCCCCGGCCCGAGCACACCGGCTCGACGATCGAATGCGAGGCGCCGACCGTGTACGCCGCGGTGAGCGACCCGCGCGGCCTGCGCCGCGCCGAGGTGGTGGTGGATGGCCAGGCACTGCGCGCCGAGCCAGGCACGGGCGATGCCCGGCACCCGCAGGGGCTGCACGTGCGCTTGAGCGGCCACACCGCCACCGCCACCGTTACCGCCGCTGGCCCTGCCGGTGCCGGTGCCGCAGCTGCCGCAGGTGCCGCCGGACTCCACGCCGCGGCCGCAGCGGCTCCGTCAGCCCCGCTGGCCGTGAAGCTCACGCTGCAACTCGCCGGCACCGACCGGCTTTCGCTCGTGCCCGCCGCCCACAGCACGCAGTGGCGCCTGCGCGCGGACTGGCCGCACCCGTCGTTCGGTGGCCGCTTCCTGCCCGAGCGGCGCGAGATCGGGCCGGGCGGCTTCGACGCTCGGTGGTCGCTGTCGTCGCTCGCGAGCGACGCGGCACGCGCCCTGGCCCAGGGCGCCACCCTGTGCGGGCCCGACGCGCCGGAGTCACGCATCGCGCACCAGAGCGCGGAGACCGCAGGGGCGGCCGCCCGGGCCTCGCGCTGCCTGGACACGCTGTCCGTGGCCTTCTTCGACCCGGTGGACGTGCATGTGCTGGCCGACCGCGCCATCAAGTACGGCATGCTCTTCGTCGTCTTCACGTTCATGGCCGTCGGCCTGGTCGAGGTGCTGGCGCGGCGGCGCGTGCACCCGGTGCAGTACACGCTGGTCGGCCTGGCGCTGTGCCTGTTCTTCCTGCTGCTGCTGAGCTTGTCGGAGCACGTGGCCTTCGACATCGCCTACGCCGCCGCGGGCGGTGCCTGCGCCGGCGTGCTCGCCGTGTATGGCACCTTCATGCTCGGCTCGCGCGTGGCCGGCGCGGCCTTCGGTGCGGGCGTGGCCGCGCTCTACGGCATGCTCTACGTGCTGCTGCAGCAGGAGCAGCGAGCGCTTGTGATCGGCTCGGTCGCCCTCTTCGTCGCCCTCGCGGCCGTGATGTGGCTGACGCGGCGCGTCGACTGGTACGCCCGCGTCGAAGGGCTCAGCCGCACCGCCGCTCGCCCGGCCCAGGCGTGAGCGCCGAGCGCGGCGACGCCAGCGGCGCAGCGCGGCGCCTCAGGCGAACCGGAACGAGATCGACCCGAGTGGCCCGTAGTCGACGTGGAAGCCGTCGCCCACCACCGCACCCACCGGCCGCGTGAAGGAGCCGGCGAGCACCACGTCGCCGGCATTCAACTTCTCGCCGTGCGGTGCGAGCTTGTTCGCGAGCCACGCCACGCCGGTGGCGGGGTGATTGAGCACGGCCGCGGCGAGCCCCGTCTCCTCGACGACGCCGTTCTTGTGCAGCAGCGCGCCTACCCAGCGCAGGTCCACGTCCAGCGGCTTCACCGGCCGGCCCCCCAAGACGATGCCGGCATTGGCGGCGAAGTCGCTGATGGTGTCGGTGACCTTGCGCATGGCCTTCGTCTCGCGGTCGAACTGCTCGATGCGCGCGTCGATGACTTCCACCGCCGGGCTCACGTAGTCGGTGGCCGAGAGCACGTCGAAGAGCGTCGCGCCCGGGCCCTCGAGCGGCTTGCCGAGGATGAAGGCGAGCTCGACCTCGACGCGCGGCGCGATGAAGCGGCTGATCGGGATGTCGCCGCCGCCGGTGAAGAACATGTCGTCCATCAGCGGCGCGTAATCGGGCTCGTCAATCTGGCTCGCCTGCTGCATGGCGCGCGAGGTCAGGCCGATCTTGCGGCCGCGGATCTTGCGGCCGTCGGCAAGCTCCAGCTGGACCCAGGCCTGCTGCACGGCATAACCGTCGGCCACGGTCATGCCCGGGTGCTGCTTGCTGAAATGGCGCAAGGGCGTGCGCGACTTGCGCGCCTCGTAGAGCTGGCGGGCGAGCGACTGGAGGGTGGCGGTGTCGAGCATGAGGCTTCTGGCTTCCTGGCGGACGTTGTGCCTGACCGCGCGTCAGGCCTTCTTGAAGATCGGGTGCAATGAGCTGTTCTTGGCGTCGAAGACTTCGTGCCCCTCGTCGATCTGCAACGTCACGCCGACATGGCCGCGCTCGAACAGGGACGCGAAATGCGCCTTCACGCAGGCCTCGAGCGCGCCGCCGCAAGCCTGGTGCACCGAGGCGCTGCGCCCCTTGGCCATGCGCAGGTTGAGGTAGACGAAGGCGTACTCGCCGCTGCCGCCGGCGGCGCGGCCCGCCGCGCCGCCGTCGGCCACCGCAAAGTGCGCGGCCGGGTAGGCCAGCACCCGTGTGCCGCCCGGCGGAAAGACCGGCGCGCCAGCTTCGTCGCGCTGCGCCAGCATCACGTCGGCGAGCGCGCGGCACAGCGCCGTCATGTCGGCGCCCCCCTCGGCCGCGGGCCGGTCGAGGTTGGGGGTGTAGAGGATGACAAGGTGCGGCATGGCAAGGACGCGTGGCGGCGCGCCGGTCAGAAGGACGTCAAGATGCGGCGGCTTCGCCGGAGACCGTCGCAGGGGCTCACAGCCGGCTCGCGGCCATGAAACTCTGGTAACCCGAAGCGGCCGAGGCCATCGGGCCGGGGATGGCCTGGCCGTCCTGCGGGGTGACCGGGAACACGGCGTTGATCTGTCCCGTGCCCGAGGCACCGAAGTACGGCGTGATCACCTCGGCGCGGCCGTCGTAGGCGCTCCAGCCGAGCGCGCCGAGCAGCATGGCGGTGTCGTGCATGAAGCCTTCGCCGTGGCCCTTGCTTGCGTACTCGGGCAGCATGGCGCAGAAGTC
>JALHOU010000418.1 GCA_022842825.1 Rubrivivax sp. | reverse complement strand
GCCGGCCACGGCCCCGCGACGACCGCGTGGCGCTGCGGCGCCGAAGGCCGTGTCTACAGCGACATGCCCTGCGCCGGCGGGCGCGAGATTGAACTGCCGGCCCCTCGGCCGACCGCCGACATCCGCGCCGCCGAGCGCCTCGCGCAGCGCGAAGCCGCGCTGGCCGAACGCCTCAAGCGCGAGCGGGAGTCACGCGAGGCCGCCGCGCTGGCGGCGAACGCGCATCCCGTCAGCCTCGGACCGTCGACACGTCGGACGGAGGAGACGAAGCGCCCGACCCGTGCGAGCCGAGCCGGTCGGATGGAACGCCCGGGCGCTGGTCCGTCGCGACTGGAGGCACCACAGGCGGCGGCGCCGAAGCTGAAGCGGCCGCAGGCGTTGCGGGGTGCGGCGCGCGATCAGGATGCAGGCGGCCGAACTTGGCAAGCAACTGCGCCGGTGTCTCCACGTGCGCCGGGTTGACCGGGATGCAGCTCACCGGGCACACCTGCACGCATTGCGGCGCGTCGAAGTGGCCCACGCACTCGGTACACCGGCCGGGGTCGATCTCGTAGATCAGCTCGCCCAGCGAGATGGCATCGTTCGGGCACTCCGGCTCGCAGACGTCGCAGTTGATGCACTCGTCGGTGATCCACAGCGCCATGGTGGTGTAACCCGAGCCCAGGTGGCGAGCGGGCCGGCTCAGCCCTGGGGCTGAGTCACCCGTTCCTTCAGCCGGCGCAACACCGAGGGCGCCACGAACTTGGAGACATCGCCGCCGAGGCTGGCGATCTCGCGCACGAAGGTGCCGCTCACGAACTGGTACTGGTCGCTCGGCGTCATGAACACCGTCTCCACCTCGGGCATGAGATGCCGGTTCATGCCGGCCATCTGGAACTCGTACTCGAAGTCGCTCACTGCCCGCAGGCCGCGTACCACCACTTTGCCGCCGTTCTCGACGACGAAGTCGCGCAGCAGGCCACGGAACGGCGTCACCTCCACGTTGGGGTAGGGCGCGGCGATCTCCTGCGCGATCTCAAGCCGCTCGGCGATGGTGAACATCGTGCGCTTGTGGTGGCCGGCGGCCACGGCCAGGATCAGGCGGTCGTACAGGCGTGCGGCGCGCCGCATCAGATCGGCGTGCCCGAGCGTCATCGGGTCGAACGTGCCTGGGTAGACGGCCGTGATCGGCGTGGCGGTGGTCATGGGCGTGCCTCCGTTGCCGCGCCGGTCCGCGGCTTCCTTTGCTGCGGCGCAGTGTAGCCGCGCGGCGTGCGCGGCTTTCCCGCAACCCATTTCCCGAAACCCACCCGTATCCCTGCTGCGCACGCGTCGCGCGATGCGGCGCTCGCACGCTGCTCTCTACGCTGCTCTCTACGCTGCGCTCTTGCCGACCTCTCGCCGCAATCAGCCCGCCCGCCTGAGCAGGTGGGAAAACACGGCCCCGGCGCGCTGCGTGCGCCAGAGCTCGAAGCCGGCCGGCGGTGCCGGCAGGGCCTCGCCCGCCTCGACGTAGAGCAGCCCCGTGGGCGCCACCAGCGCGGCGGCATGCGACAGGGCAGGTGCCAGCAGCCCGGCATCGAACGGCGGATCGAGCAGCACCAGGTCGTAGCGCCCGGCCTCGCCGCGCGCCATCCAGGCCAGCGCTTCGGCGCAGGTTACTTGCACGGTGGAGGCGCCCAGCCGCGCGCGAGAAGCCTCGAGCGCGCGGGCGAGGGCGCCGTCGCGCTCGATCAGCTGCACCTCCGCGGCGCCGCGCGAGGCGGCTTCGAAGCCGAGCGCGCCACTGCCCGCAAAGGCGTCGAGCACGCGCCAGCCCGTGAGGTCCTGCCCGAGCCAGTTGAAGAGCGTCTCGCGGATCCGGTCGGGCGTCGGACGCAGGCCGGGGCGGTCGGGCACGGGCAGCTTGCTGCGCTTCCAGAGCCCGCCGATCAGGCGGACCTCGCCTGGCGGCTTGCGGCCGCCACCGCGGGACGATGTCGCGGGTCGGCCGGGCCCATCGGAGCGGTCGGGCCGTTCGGGGCCGGACGGCCGCGCGGCCTTCGACGCGCGGCCGCCGGGGTGGCCGGTACTCAAAGCCGCACCGGCACGCCGTCGCGCGCCAGCAGTGCCTTCGCCTGCCCGACCGTGAACTCGCCGTAGTGGAAGATGCTGGCCGCCAGCACCGCGTCGGCGCCGCCGATGCGGATGCCGTCCGAGAGGTGCTGCAGCGCGCCGACCCCGCCCGAGGCGATCACCGGCACCGGCACGGCGTCGCTGACGGCGCGCGTGAGTTCGAGGTCGAAGCCGCTCTTGGTGCCGTCGCGGTCCATGCTCGTGAGCAGGATCTCGCCGGCGCCCATCTCGGCCATGCGGCGCGCCCAGTCCACGGCATCGAGCCCGGTGTTCTTGCGCCCGCCGTGCGTGTAGACGTCCCAGCCCGCGCCGCGCGCGGTCAGGTCGTCGCCCGCTCGACCCGAAGGGTCGGCCTGCGGCCGGACCCGGCGCTTGGCGTCGATGGCCACGACGATGCACTGCGCGCCGTACTTGTCGCTGGCGTCGCGGATGACTTGCGGGTTGGCCACGGCGGCCGAGTTGAAGCTCACCTTGTCGGCGCCGGCATTGAGCAGCCGCCGCACGTCGGCCACGGTGCGCACGCCGCCGCCCACCGTGAGCGGGATGAACACCTGCGAGGCCACCGCCTCGATGATGTGCAGGATGAGGTCGCGCCCGTCGCTGGTGGCGGTGATGTCGAGGAAGGTGAGCTCGTCGGCGCCCTGGTCGTTGTAGCGCGCGGCGATCTCCACCGGGTCGCCGGCGTCGCGCAGCTCGACGAAGTTGACGCCCTTGACGACGCGTCCGCCGGTCACGTCCAGGCAAGGGATGATGCGTTTGGCGAGCATGCGTCAGGCGGAGGCGATGCCGGGCGGCCCGTGGCCGGCCGGGGCCCCCTCGCGTTGCCGCGAGCGACAAGAGCGCGCCGGCTTCATGCCTCGCCGTTCAACTCGTCGGCGCGCTTCTGCGCGGCGGTGAAGTCGAGTGCGCCACTGTAGATGCTGCGCCCGCAGATGACACCGCTGATGCCGTCGGCCTCCACCGCGCAGAGCTTCTCGATGTCCGGCAGGCCCGCTAGCCCGCCCGACGCGATGACCGGGATCGTCAGCGACTGCGCCAGCTTGACGGTGGCGTCGACGTTGATGCCGGTGAGCATGCCGTCGCGCCCGATGTCGGTGTAGATGACGCCCTCGACGCCGTAGTCCTCAAACTTCTTCGCGAGGTCGGTCACCTCGTGCCCGGTGAGCTTGCTCCAGCCGTCGGTGGCGACCTTGCCGTCCTTGGCGTCGAGGCCGACGATGATGTGGCCGCCGAAGGCGCTGCAGGCGTCCTTCATGAAGCCGGGGTTCTTCACCGCGGCCGTGCCGATGACGACGTAGCTGATGCCGTCGTCGAG
>JALHOU010000417.1 GCA_022842825.1 Rubrivivax sp. | reverse complement strand
GCCACGCCGCGGCCGCGGCCGGCGCTCAGCCTGCCGGGCCCTGCTGCCGCAAGCGCCGCGCCGCGTCCTCGGCGCGCGCATCGTCGATCTCGCGCACCACGGCGCCCAGGTCCACCGGCCCGGCGCGGTGCTCGAAGCGCCCGCTCAACACGCTGTCGGTGCGCAGCACGCCGCGCTCGTACAGCGCCCAGATCTCATGGCCGTAGTCGCTGGCCAGCAACGCCGGCGCGAAGCGGCCGAAGAAGTCGCGCAGGTTGTTCACGTCCCGCAGCAGCATGCGCTTGGCGTGGTTGTTGCCCGCGGCGTCCACGGCCTGCGGCAGGTCGATGATGACCGGCCCGTCGGCACCGAGCAGGATGTTGAACTCCGAAAGGTCGCCGTGCACGACACCCGCGCACAGCATGCGCACCACCTCGGCCACCAGCGTGGCGTGGTGCGCCAGCGCCTGCTCGGCGGTGAAGTCGCAGTCGTTCAGGCGCGGCGCGGCGTCACCCTCGGCGTTGGCCACCAGCTCCATCAGCAGCACGCCTTCGAGAAAGTTGTAGGGCCGCGGCACGCGCACACCCGCGGCGGCCAGGCGGTACAGCGCATCGACCTCGGCGCTCTGCCACGCCGCCTCCTGCGCCTGGCGGCCGAAGCGCGTGCCCTTGGCCATGGCGCGCGCCTGACGCGTGTTCTTGACCTTGCGGTTCTCGGTGTAGTCCACGGCCTGGCGGAAGCTGCGGTGGATGGCCTCCTTGTAGACCTTGGCGCAGCGCGTGTCGTCGCCGCAGCGCACCACGTACACCTCGGCCTCCTTGCCGCTCATGAGCTGGCGCACGACGGTGTCGATGAGGCCTTCGTCGATCAGCGCCTGCAGGCGCGGTGGGGCTTTCATCGGCCGATTCTGGGGCCCGGCGCTTCCGCACGGGCCGCAGGGGCCGAGGGCTGCCGTGCGGTGCGGCCCTTCAGCCCACCGTCCGCCCGTCGTCAGCCGCCTACTCCGGCTCGATCTTCGCGCGCCGGATCACCTCGCCCCAGCGCTGGATCTCGCCAGTGAGCAAAGCCTGCAACTCGCCCGGGGTGCTGCCCGCCAGCCGCATGCCCAGCTTGCCCAGCTTCTCGCGCACCTCGGGCGAGGCCACGGCTTCACGGGCGGCGCGGCCGAGCCTGTCAATCACCTCCGGCGGCGTGCCAGCCGGCGCGGCGAGCGCGTTCCAGCTCGCCACGTTGTAGCCCGCCAGCCCCGCCTCCATCACCGTGGTCACCTCGGGCAGCGCCGGGTTGCGCCGGTCGGACGACACGGCCAGCGCGCGCACGGCGCCCGCACTCACCTGCGGCACCATGGGCCCCACGATCTCGAAGGCCACGTCGAGCTCGCCCGAGCGCAGCGCCGTCAGCACCGCCGGCGAGCCCTTGTACGGCACCACCAGCATGTCCACGCCGGCCACCGTCTCGAACAGCTTGGCCGACAGGTGCTGCGTGCTGCCCGGCGCGATGGTGCCGACGTTCAGCCTGCCCGGATGGGCACGCGCATGCGCGAGCAGGTCGCGCAACGACGCGAAGCGCGAGTTCGCGGCCACGAACAGGCCGATGTCGAAATAGCCCAGCGTGGTGATGGGCGCGAAGGCGCGCGCGGTGTCGTACGGCAGCTTCTTGAACAGGCCCACGCTCACCGCGTTGCCGTTGCTCATGAGCAGCAGCGTGTGCCCGTCGGGCTTGGCCGTGGCCACCGCCTGGCTGGCGACGATGCTGCCGGCGCTCGGCTTGTTCTCCACCACCACCGGCTGGCCGAGCGACTGGCCCATGTGCTCGGCCACGGCGCGCGCGGTCAGGTCGGCGATGCCGCCGGGCCCGAAGGGCACGAGCAGCGAGATCGGGCGCTCAGGGAAGCGGGCCTGTGCCCGCGCCGGCCCGAGCGTGCACGCCACCGCCAGGCCGGCACCGAAACGCAGCATCGCCCGGCGCGAGCCCTGGGAGGGCTGCGCTCGGCGCTCAGGATCCGACCACCGCCGCGGGCTCATGCGTGGCATCCTACCCGCACCCCCCTGGGTCGGGGCCTGGAACCGGCGTGGATGCGGGACCACGCCGCCAAAATGGCGTTGGTTCGTTCGTCCCATCGTCCTCCGGCACCCGCAGCGTCTTGACTCCCACTCTCGCGCGCTGGGCCTATTCGTGGTGGACGCAGCTGGCTGTGCCGGCCCGCTTCGTGCACCTGTGGTGGCGCGGCCGTAAACACGACGGCTACCGCCGCCGCTGGCGCGAGCGGCTCGTGCTCGGGGGCCCGCGCGCCAAACCCGGCGCCATCTGGGTGCATGCGCAGACGCAGGGCGAGGTGCGCAGCGCCGCGGCGCTGATCGAGAAGCTGCGCGACCTCGACCCGAGGTGGCGCTACCTGCTCACCCACGGCGACGCCGAAGGCCGCGTCAGCGGCCAGGCCCTGATGCACGCCGAGGACACGCAGGTCTGGCTGCCCTTCGACACGCCTGGCGCCTCGCGCCGATTTTTCAAGCGGCACCAACCCCGCGTCGGCGTGCTCATCGGGCAGATGGCCGGCCCCAACCTGCTGCACAAGGCCCAACGCGCCGGCGTGCCGCTGTACCTGGCCAATGCGCGCCTCACGTCCGCCGGCCTGCGCGCCGTGCAGCGCCACCCCGCGCTCAAGACGCCCGCGCTGCAGAGCCTGCAAGGCGTGCTGGCACAGAGCGACGCCGACGCCATGCGCCTGGCCAAGGCCGGCGCGCAGCAGGTGCGCGTGTTCGGCAACGTCGACTTCGACATCCCGCCGCCGGTGAAGCTCATCGCCCGCGGCCTCGAGTGGCGCAAGGCCATCTCGCGCCCCGTGGTGCTGGCCGCCGGCACCTACGACGGCGAGGAGCGCGCGCTGCTCGATGCCTGGAAGAACGTGCGCGCGCCGCGCCCGCTGCTCGTCATCGTGCCGCGCAACGCCATCCAGCTGGCGCAGGTGGAGATCGCCGTGCGCCAGCGCGGCCTGCGGCTCGAGCGCCGCTCGGCCTGGGGCAAGCTGCCGCCGCCGGGCATCGGCCAGGCCGACGTGCTGCTGGGCGACTCCGTGGGCGAGATGGCCGCGTACTACGGCCTCGCCGACGTGGCCCTGCTGGGGGGCAGCTTCCGCTCCGAACGCGGCGGCCAGAGCCTCATCGACGCCGCGGTCTGCGGCTGCCCCGTCCTGATGGGGCCGAACACGCGCCAGCAGGAGAACGCCGCCGAGCTGGTGCTCACCGCCGCCGCCGCCGAGCGCCTGCCCGGCATCACCGAGGCGGTGGCACGCGCCGCAGGCCTGGCCGGCGACCCCCGGCGCAACACCATGGTGCGCAACGTCTTCACCTTCGCGGCCGCGCACCACGGCGCGCTCAACCGTGTCGTCGGCGCGCTGCTGGCGCAGATGTCGCGCAAGGCACAGCCGAAGGCGCTGGGAGCGCC
>JALHOU010000416.1 GCA_022842825.1 Rubrivivax sp. | reverse complement strand
GAGCAGCGCAGGGTTGGGGTCGGCGCGCGTACTCGCGCGCTTCCAAGACTGACTCGCGAACACTGTCTGAGCGAAACGAGCGCAGCGAGTGAAGCGAGTTGTGAGCGCGACCCCAACCCGAGCAGCGCAAGGGAGTCGGGCCCCCCAGGGCCCGACCGCCGCAGCTAAGCCCCGCCAGCGTGCCGCCCCCGGCCTTGCCCGCTCCGTACGTCGAATCACCGATCGTCGACCGCCGCGGGCGCGACCACCCGAAGCCGAGCTCAGTCCCGCTCCGCCACCCGCTCATCCCGCCCCGCCAGCACCGCGAGAGCGACCGAAGCCAACCGCGCCAACTGCGAATCCGCCCTAGAAGTCAGGATCACCGGCACCTGCACCCCCAGCACCAGCCCCGCGCATTCCGCCCCGCCCACGTAGACGAAGCTCTTGTAGAGCATGTTGCCGGCATTGAGGTCGGGCATCAGCATCAAATCGGCGTCACCGGCGACGAGCGACTTCAGCCCCTTGATGCGCGCCGCCTCGGCCGAAAACGCGTTGTCGAAGCCGAAGGGCCCCTCCACCTGCACCGCACCGAACTGCCCGTCGAGCGCGGTTTCCACGAGCGTGCGCGCGTCCACCGTCGCCTGGATCGCCTCGGTCACCGTCTCCACGGCCGCCACCACCGCCACCTTGGGCTCGGCGACGCCCAGCGTGCGCAACAGCCGCACCGCATTGCCGAGGATGTGGTGCTTGGCGCGGGGCTTCGGCATCACGTTCACCACGCAGTCGGCCAGCGACAGCAGCTTGTGATAACGCGGCAGGTCGAAGACGAAGCAGTGCGAGATGCGCGTGTCGCGCAGCCGCAGGCCGGCGCTGCGGTGCACGATGGCGCCGAGGTACTCGTCGGTGTGCAGCGAGCCCTTCATCAGCGCCTGCGCCACGCCTTCGCGCGCCAGCGCCACGGCGCGGGCCGCGGCGTCCTTCGCGTCTTCCGAGGTCTCGACGATTTCGAAGCGGGCCGCATCGAGCCCGGCCGCCGCGGCCGCACGCGCGATCAGTTCGCGCCCGCCCACCAGCAGTGGCCGCGCGATGCCCTCGTCGAGCATGGCCGCCGCTGCGCGCAGCGCGTGCGAGTCGCCCGGGTGCACTAGCGCGATCGGCGTCAGTGTCGAGGCTTTCGCCGCTTTGGCGCGCGCGCGCTCGATCAGCTCGCGCAGGCGTGGGTGGGTGTAGTCCTCCAAGTCAGGGGGCTCCGTGTCTCGCCCTCACCCCAGCCCTCACCCGCAGGCGGGAGAGGGAGGCATGCCCAGCCAGACCGCCGCTCAGACGAAGTCCTTGTACTTGTCGAGGAAGCGCACCGGCTTCGCCAGCGCATCGCGGCGGAACGGGTCGCCGAGCTCGCGCGTGCACATGATCTCGATGACGCAGCTCTTCTTCGCGTTCATCTGCAGGTCGATGGCCTTCTTCAGCGCCGGGCCCACGTCTTCCAGCTTGTCCACCGTGATGCCCTCGGCGCCCATCGCGCGCGCGATGCCCGCGAAACTCTGGTTGTCGAGCTCGCCGGCCACGAAGCGGCGGTTGTAGAAGTCCACCTGGTTCTTCTTCTCCGCGCCCCACTGCCGGTTGTGGAACACCACGCCCGTCACCGGAATGTCGTGCCGCACGCAGGTCATGATCTCGCTCATGCTCATGCCCCAGGCGCCGTCGCCCGAGTACGCGATGGCCGGCCGGTGCGGCGCCGCCACCTTGGCGCCGATCATCGTCGGCAGCGCATAGCCGCAGTTGCCGAAGCTCATCGGCGCGAAGAAGCTGCGCGGCTCCTCGAACCGCAGATAACTGTGCGCCACCGAGTTGATGTTGCCGATGTCGGTGGAGACCATCACGTGCGCGGGCATCGCCTTTTCCAGCTCGCGCAGCACCTGGCGGGGCGAGAGCCACGAGCCGCCGCCCGGAGTCTTCTCGCGCTTGGCCTCCTCGATCATGTCCAGGCTGTAGGCGTCGCGCTCGTGCGTCCACTCGCCGAGCTCCTTCTCCCACGCGGCCTTCTCGGCGGCGATCTTCGCTGCGCGCTCGGCCTTGTCGCTGGCGAGCGTGCGGTTGGCCAGCAACGTCAGCAGCGCCCGCGCCGCGGCGCCCGCGTCACCGCAGATGCCCACGTCCACCTTCTTCACCAGGCCCAGCATCTTGGCGTCGGCGTCGATCTGCACGAGCTTGGCGCCCTTGGGCCAGTAGTCCATGCCGTACTGCGGCAGCGTGCCGAAGGGCCCGAGCCGCGTGCCGAGCGCGATGACCACGTCCGCCTCGGCGATGAGCCGCATGCCAGCCTTGCTGCCCTGGTAGCCGAGCGGGCCGCACCACTGCGGGTGGCTGGCCGGGAAGCTGTCGTTGTGCTGGTAGCTGTTCACCACCGGGCAGCCGATGCGCTCGGCCAGCGCAATGGCGTCCTTGAACGCATTGCCCATGACCACGCCACCGCCGGAAATCATCACCGGCCGCTTGGCCGCGGCGATGAGGTCGGCGGCCTGCTTCAGCGCCTCCACGCCACCCGCGCCGCGCTCGATGCGGATGGGCTTCGGAATCTCCACCGTGATGTCGCCATAGAACAGGTCGCGCGGAATGTTGAGCTGCGTCGGCCCCATCTCGAGCAAGGCGCGGTCGAAGGCGCGCGCCGTGAGCTCGGCCATGCGCTTGTTGTTGCCCACGTGCGCCTGGTACTTGGTGAACTCCTGGAACATCGGCAGCTGGTGCGCCTCCTGGAAGCCACCGAGCCCCAACGTGAGCGTGCCCGTCTCGGGCGTGATCACCACCACCGGGCTGTGCGCCCAGTAGGCGGCGGCGATGGCGGTGACGGCGTTGCTGATGCCCGGGCCGTTCTGACCGATGATCACGCCGTGCCGGCCGCTCACGCGCGCATAGCCGTCGGCCATGTGGCCCGCGCCCTGCTCGTGTACCACGGGGATGAGGCGGATGCCCGCCGGCGCGAAGATGTCCATCGCATCCATGAAGGCGCTGCCCATGATGCCGAACATCGTGTCCACGCCCTGCGCGACGAGCGTCTCGACGAAGGCTTCGGAAGGCGTCATGCGGGTCATGCCACTCACGACAGTGCGGGCGGCGATCGGCTGGGGGTGGTTCATCGGCAGGTCTCCGGAGGGGGCGGGAAATCGGGGTCTGAAAGGCGAACGGGCATCATAGCGACGGATCCCGAAAACCGGAACGGGGCATTCCGGAACGCGAGACGACGAAGGGTTTGCCGCTACCATCGTGCCCGATGCCCGCCGCCACCGCCTCGAAGCCCCTGCAGCGCGCGCGGCCCACTCCGAACACGCAGGACATTCGGAGCAAGGCCAAGCCGCCCGGCCGCCGCGCCGTGGCCGAGGTGCAAGGCGAAACGCCCGCGCTGCGCCTGCTGGCCCTGTTGGAACACATCGCCGCGCGCGAGGGCCCGCATTCGCTGCAGGCGCT
>JALHOU010000415.1 GCA_022842825.1 Rubrivivax sp. | reverse complement strand
CCCGCCGCGCGCCATGACGCCGCAGCCGCCGGGCGCCGCGCACCTGAAGAGCCGCGGCGGCCTCGCGCGCATCGGGCGCGCGCTCGGCTACTCGCGCGCCGGCTTCGCCGCCGCCTTCCGCCACGAGGCGGCCTTCCGCCAGGAGCTTGCGCTCGGCGTGCCGATGGTCGTGCTGGCATTCTGGCTGGCGCCCACACCGCTGCAGGCCGTCGCACTCGTCGCCGTCGTCGTGCTGGTCTGGATCGTGGAGCTGCTCAACTCTGCCATCGAGGCGCTGGCCGACAAGGTGAGCGGCGAGCTGCACCCGCTGCTCGGCCGCGCCAAGGACTACGGCAGTGCCGCCGTGATGTTGAGCCTGCTGCTCGCCGGCCTCACCTGGGCGGTGGTGATCGGTGGCCGCTGGCTGCCCTGGCTGCGTGGCTGAGGCGCGCGAGCGGCCCCGACGGAGCGCCGACGGAAAAGCCATGGAGCGCGGCCATGGATGAAGTGACCGGCATGGTCGCCCGCCAGTACGAGGCCTACGCGTACCCGCAGCCGTTCACCGACCTCGCCGCGCAGGTGGCCGACGGCTACTTCGAATACGGCAACCCCGCCAACTACGCCGCCTTGCTGTGGCCCGAAGGGCGCCCCGCCGCGAAGCAGCGCCCGTTGTCCATCCTGGCCGCCGGCTGCGGCACCGTACAGGCCGCCTACCTGGCCTACACGAACCGCGGCGCCGCGGTGTGGGGCGTCGACCTCAGCGAGGCCAGCCTCGCGCACGAGCGCTACTTGCAAGAGCGGCACGGGCTGGCCAACCTGCGCCTCTTCCGCGGCGACCTGCGGCAGGTGCAGGAGATCGGAACCACGTTTGACTGCATCGTCTGCTCCGGCGTGCTGCACCACCTCGCCGACCCCGACGAGGGCCTGCGCGCGCTGGCCGGCGTGCTGGCCCCGGACGGCGCCATGACGCTGATGCTGTACGGCGCCACCGCACGCACCGGCGTGTACATGCTGCAGGACGCGCTGCGACGGCTGCAAGTGCCGCAGACCACGGACGGCGTGGCCTTCGCGCGCCGCCTCGTCGAGCAACTGCCCGAACGCCACTTCGCGCGCTGGTACCTCGCCGGCGCGGCCGAGCTGCGCCACGATGCGGCCTTCGTCGACACCTTCCTGCACCCGCAGGATCGCGCCTACACGGTGCCGCAGGTGCTCGACTTCCTCGAGCGCAACGGCCTCGCCTTCGGCGGCTGGGTCGACAACGCCCACTACTACCCGGACGCCGCGCTGGCACGTTACTCCCCCGAGGTGCGCAGTGCGGTGGCCGCCCTGCCGGCACGCGAGCAGTGGGCCGTGGTGGAGATGCTGACGCAGAACCTGGGCATGCACATGCTGGCGGCGCGTCGTGCCGACCACTGCCGACCCGGCGCCGCGCCGGACCTGGCTTCGCCGGGCTGGCAAGGCCTGGTCCCGCACCGCGTGCCCGGGCTGAAGCGCGCGCCCTCCCCCCCCGCCCACGCGCCGACCTACACGCGCGGCAGCCAAGGCTTCGAACTCGGCCCCGGTCAGGCAGCGCTGCTCGACTCCATCGACGGAAGCCGCCGCATCGGCGAGCTGCTGGCGCTGCCGGCGCTGGCACACGTGCCGGCCGACACGCGCGAAGGCCTGACGCGCGAGTTCCTGGCGCAGATGTGGCGCCTTGGCCACCTGCATTTCGCGCGCGGCGCGGCCTGATCCGGCGCACGGCCCCTTCGCCCTTCGCGGCCCTCACCTCTCGCGAAACGCCTCCTGCGTGCGCAGCATCGGCCGCAGCAGGTACTCGAGGACCGTGCGCTCGCCGGTGCGGATCTCAGCGGTGCCGGTCATGCCCGGCAGCACTTCGAGCGCGCGCGCCTTCTTGCCCTCGCCCACCTTGAAGCTCTCGCGGTCGGCATCGACGAGCGCGCGGTACCAGGTGCCGTCGGCATTGGCCGCGCGCTCGGGGTCGCCCAGCGCATCGGGGCTGATCGACAGCACCTTGCCTCGCAAGGAACCGTAGATCGTCGGGTCGTAGGCCGAGAGCTTGATGGCCACCGGCTGCCCCACCTTGACGAAGCCGATGTCGGCCGGCTTGACGCGCGCCTCCACCAACACGCGCGTGCCGATGGGCACGAGTTCCATGATCGGCGCCCCGGCGGCGACGACGCCGCCCAGCGTGTTGTTCTTGATCTGCTTGACGATGCCGTTCACCGGCGAGACGAGCACGGTGCGCTTGAGCGCGTCGTCGCGCACGACCATCTGCTCTTCGAGCAGTGAGAGCTCGGTGCGCACGCGCACGAGCTCGGCGCTGGCATCCTGCCGGAAGCGGTTGATGCGTTCGCTGTTGCCCAGGCGCAGGTCGTTGACCTGCCGGCGCAGGCGCATCACCTCCACCTCGCTCATCAGGCCTCGCTGCGACATGCGTTCGGCCACCTGCAGTTCCTCGCCGAGCAGGCCGATGCTGCGCTGGTTGGCCGCCACCGCCTCGTCGAGCGCGCGCTTGCGCGCCTCGAAGCTCTCGGTCTCGCCCTGCACCACCGAGGATGACTTCATCACCTCGGGCGGGAAGGTGAGCGGCTTGCCCGTGGCCTCGGCCGTCAGGCGTGCCACCGCGCCCCTGAGCGCCACGCGCTTGGCCTGGCCCTCGGCCTGCTGCGCTTCCACCCGCGTGGGGTCCAGCGTCGCGAGTTGCTGGCCCTGGCGCACCTGTTCGCCTTCGCGCACCGAGAGCTCGCGCAGGATGCCGCCTTCGAGGCTGGCGATGAGCTGCTCGCGTCCTTCGGGAATGATGCGCACCGGCGCCTTGGCGATGATGTCCACCTGCGCCGCCGCCGCCCAGCCGAGCGCGCCGGCGAGCATGAAGAGCATCAGGTACACCGACCACATCGCGGCCGGTGCTGCCTCCACCACGTGCGCGCTGCGCACGGGGCTGAGGTAGGCGAGGTCGCCGGGTTCGAGGCGGGCTGTCATGTTCCTCGCCTTGTGACTTCGCGGTGCGCGCGGTGGCGCGGTGGCGCGGCAAGAGGCGGCGCGGCCAAGAACGGTGCGGCAAAGGGTGGTGCGGGCAGGGTGTGGCGCTTAGATGCGGCGGTCGGGCCCTGGGGGCCCGACTCCCCTGCGCTGCTCGGTCTCGTGGCCCACGGCGCGGAACTCGCTCCGCTCACTTCGTTCGCTGTGCTCAAACACCCGCGCCGAGTCAGATGTGGATGCGCGCGAGTACGCGCGCGGGCCACAAGCCCTGCGCTGCTCGCCTTGCAGGCCGCACCGGGCGCAAGCGCCCGGTCGCTCGCCAGGCACAAACAGTCCCCCGGACTGTTTGTGTCCGGGCTCGCCGCCGCATATGCGCGCCACACCCTGCCCGCACCACCCTTTGTGGGAACGTGCGCTGCTCTCGTCGAAAGCAGACATCCGTGCCTGCAAGGCCGCGGGCGGGAGCTCGGCGGGGCGCAT
>JALHOU010000414.1 GCA_022842825.1 Rubrivivax sp. | reverse complement strand
CCGGCCGCGCCGCGATGCGCGCCGGCCCCGGGTGCAGCGTCAGCTGGTGCGCCTGGCGCGCGCCACGCCGCGGCGGCAGCCACGGCAGCAGCGCCAGCACGAGCGTGCCCACGCCCACCAGCGCCCAGGTGGCGCCAAGCGGCCAGGCATAGATGAGCGGGAAGATGGGCAGGAGGAACCAGTCCAGCGACAGCGTGGCCGGTGCGCTGCGCAGGTTGGCGGGACCCTGGCTCGCCACTGGCGCCACGGCCATCGACACGAGGGCCAGCGCCAGCAAGGTCAGGGTCAGCGCGATGGCGAGCGGGCGCGGCGGGGTCGTCGCGGCCTTGGGCACGCGCTGCACGTGCACCCACATCACCAGCAGCATCGCCAGCGGCACGCCGATGTGGATGAACACCAGCAGCGAGAAGAGCCGGTCGTTCACCTGCTCGGGGTGGATGAAATTGCGGATGAGCGTGCCGCCGAAGCCCGGCAGCCAGTCGAGCCATTCGAAGCTGGCCTGCGTGACGAACTGCGCCAGGCGGTCCCAGGGCAGCATGTAGCCGTTGATGCCCGAGATGTACGCAAACCAGATCAACGCGACGCCGCTGACCCACGAGAACCAGCGGAAGCCGCGCAGCCGGTCGAAGGCGAAGTAGCGCAGCAGGTGCAGCAGCATCGTCAGCACCATGGCGTCGGAGGCATGCCGGTGCAGCGTGCGCACGACGGCCCCCGCGCCCCAGGCGCCGGCAGTGATCGCCTCGACCGAGCGGTAGGCTCCCGCGACGCTGGTGTCGAAGAAGGCGTAGAGCACGAGCCCGGTGCCGCCGACGATCCAGAACAGATAGAAGCTGATCGGGCCCAGGTGGTACAGCGGATTGAGGCGGTCGCCGAAGGCGCGGTTGAACAGCGCCTCCACGCGCATGAAGGCGGCGCGCAGCAGCGCCTGGCTGGGGGCGATCACGGGTTCGCACCCGCCGATCGTGTGTCACCCGGCCGGCGCGTGCCCATCGCGCGCGCCACCACGACCACGAAGAGCATGCCGCCGGCGATGGCGAGCAGCCCGCCCAGGCCCATGAGCCCCATGCCCGCCACCTCGGCGGTGCTGCGCAGCACCTGCTCGGTGCCGGCGACCTTGCGCTGCACGCCGTAGCCGCCCGACCAGACGAGGCCGACGATGTGCAGCAACTGCCCGCCGCCGTAGAGCCAGGGCTGCACGATGGCCATCCGCCCCTGCACCGGCGCGTAGCCCAGCGCCGGCAGCAGGTGGTAGGCCAGGCCCATCAGCGCCAGCGTCACGCCGACGATGCAGCCGTGGTAATGCGCCGGGATCTTGACGTTGCTGCCGCCGATGGTGAGGCCGATGAGTCCACCGGCCACGAACAGCACCATCGAGGCCACGAGCGCGGCGCGTTGCGGCCGCGCGCTGGGCGCAAGCGTCTGCCCGCGCGAAGCGGCGAGCCCCAGGCCGACGGCCAGCACGAGCGGCACGATGGCCACGCCGCCGCCGAAGCGCATGCCCCAGGTGTGCATGTCGCGGTGCTCGACCGTGCTCACGTCGTGCATCAGGTAGGCCAGCGGCGTGATGAACACGCTGACCAGCGCCACCGTGAACATCAGCATCACGATGCGCGGCGACAGCGGCAGCCGCGCGCCGCTGGCGTGCGCGAGCGCGAGCCAGGCGACGAGCATCAGCAGCGTCCAGGTGAACTGCAGCGCATGGCCGCCACCCCACCACAGCACCTCGTAGTAGGTGCGCGCGGGCAGTTCGGTGGGCACGACGGCGAGCGACCAGGCAAAGGCGAGCAGCGCCACCGCCGTGGCCACGACGCTGGCATGCAGGCCGAAGCGCAACGCGCCCGCGCCGTCGGGCGCCGCGCCGATGGGGCGGGCGCGCACCAGCGCCAGCAGCACCAGCACCAGCGTGCCGGCGCCGAACACCGCCAGCGCGCCGCGGAAGGTGATGCTGTCGAGCACCGGGATGTAGTTGGCCATCACCGGCTGGCCAGGGTCGACGAAGGCCGCCAGCGCCATGCCAAGCGCGCCGGCAGCGCACAGCATGAGCGGCAGCCGTGCCCAGGCCAGCGCCGCGGCCGAGCGCGGTGCGCGCATGTTCAGGCTCCACAGCAGGCCGGCCATGGCGACGAACCACACCCCCACCGAGAGGTCGACGTGCACGACCAGCGCGATGCGGAAGAAGTCGCCCGCCGGCAGCCAGGCGTTGATGCCCGGCGTGCGCGCCAGCACCAGCAGCACCGAGAAGAGGCCGGAGCCGACGAGCGCGGCCAGCGCCAGCCAGAGCCAGGCGCGCGCCAGGCCGCGCTGCAGCGTCGTGCTGGCCGGCAGCGTGTAGTCGGCCGGGCTGGCCGCGGTGGCGGTGCTGCCCGAGGTGGTGATGGCCGAGGGGCGGGCGCCGCCGCCATGGGGCGTCATGACGCCCGCGAGCAGGGAGGACAGTGCGTTCATGATCATCTCGACAGGTCGAGTGCGTCTGGCCGTCAATCCATGGTGATGCCGCCCTTGGCGACATCGAAGTCGATCACCAGCACCTGGCCCGGCACGAGCTTGACCGTCTCCTGGCGCTGGTAGGGGGTGGCGCGCGCCCGTGCGTCGTCCGACAGGCGCACCGAGAGCCGGTGCTCGCCGGCCGGCACGACGAGGCGCTCGTACAGCGCCGAGGCGCCGTCGCGCGACAGCCCGCCGGGCGCCGCCGAGCGACGCAGCACGTTGCGGCCATCGAGGTCGACCTCCACCGTCACCGGCGAGCGCTCGCGCGGGCACACCACCGGCTGGCGCATGTTGGGCGGCAGGCGCGCCAGTTCCTCGGCCGAGAGCGTGCGGCACTCGCCCACCGGCTTGCCCACGCGCGTGAAGCTCACCTTGATGAGCGCCTCGTCGGGGCCGAGGTGGCGGTAGGGGGGCCATTGCGAGAAGACGCCGATGGCCAGGGCGAAAAGGCCGTAGAGGACGACCTGGCCGGCCCAGGCGGCCGGGCCGCGCGGGGTGGTGTCGCGGCGGGTGGGCTGGGCTGCGGCCGCAGCGGTCGGCGCAGTCGCGCGCGGCGGTGCTTCATGCCGCTCAGAGGTCAGTGACATGGAGTGGCCGTGCAGCGGCGGTGCTGTCGTTGATGGGTTCCGCGTTGGCGGTCGGGGCGCCTCGGAGTCGACTGCTGACTCGACGCCGGCCGGGTCTCGGCCCGGCAGCCGAGTCACTTTCATTTGCTGGCCCAAATGAAAGTAACCAAAGCAAAGGGCCTGATGTCCTGACACGATGGCTCGCGCCGGATGCGGACCTCAAGTTGGCCGGCGCGCTCCGGGATGAAGAAACGGCTGCGTCTACCCATTGCACCGTTGCGGCTTGAACCGACAGCTCGTTTCCGAACACGGCTCGCTTCGCATCGCCTTGAAAGGGATCGCTCGTTGTCTTCGGGCCGAGGGCGATGCGAAGCGAGCCCGCAACGAGGCTGGGCGGAACGATCGAGTCGCAC
>JALHOU010000413.1 GCA_022842825.1 Rubrivivax sp. | reverse complement strand
GTGGGGCGGCAGATGGGGCTGGGCAAGTAGGGCGCGAGGCGTCCGGCGCCTTCGGCGGGCGCCGGCGGGACTGTTGACCCGACAATCGGCGGCTCCAAGGAGCCCCCGACATGAGCACTGCCACTGCCCCCGCCACCACGACCTCCGCCACCGGCTACCCGGACGTCCAGCTCTTCATCGCCGGCCAATGGCGCGCCGGCAAAGCCGGCGAGACGCTGGCGGTGAAGAACCCGGCCACCGATGCCACCCTGGGCCACGTGGCCGTGGCGCGCAAGGCCGACCTCGACGAGGCGCTGGCCGCCGCGGCCAAGTGCTTCGAGGTCTGGCGCAAGACACCAGCCGCGGAGCGCGCCAAGGTCATGCGCGAGGCCGCCCGCCTCGTGCGCGAGCGCGCCGACGCCATCGCGCGCCTGATGACGCTCGAGCAGGGCAAGCCGCTCGTCGAGTCCAAGGGCGAAATCCTCTTTGCCGTCGAGATCATCGAATGGTTCGCCGAGGAGGGCAAGCGTGTCTACGGCCGCATCGTGCAGCCGCGCGGTGCCGGGCAGCTGATGCAGGTGTTCAAGGAGCCGGTGGGGCCTGTGGCCGCCTTCACGCCCTGGAACTTCCCGATCAACCAGGTGGTGCGCAAGCTCTCGGCGGCGCTGGCCACGGGCTGCTCGTTCATCGTCAAGGCGCCCGAGGAGACCCCCGCATCGCCGGCCGAGCTCATCCGCGCCTTCGCCGACGCCGGCGTGCCGGCGGGCGTCATCAACCTCGTCTACGGCCACCCGGCCGAGATCAGCGAGTACCTGATCCCGCACCCGGTGATCCGCAAGATCACCTTCACCGGCAGCACGCCGGTGGGCAAGCAGCTCGCGGCCCTGGCCGGCGCGCACATGAAGCGGCTGACGATGGAGCTCGGCGGCCACGCGCCGGTGATCGTCGCCGAGGACTGCGATGTCGAGCGCGCCGCCAAGATCGCCGCCACGGCCAAGGTGCGCAATGCCGGCCAGGTGTGCATCTCGCCGACGCGCTTCCTCGTCGCCAACAGCGTGCGCAAGGCCTTCGTCGACGGCCTGGTGGCGCACACACGCACGGTAAAGGTGGGCAGCGGCCTGGAAAAGGAAACGACCATGGGCCCACTGGCCAACCCGCGCCGCATGGCGGCGATGGAGCGGCTCACGGCCGACGCCGTCAAGCACGGCGCCTCGGTGGCCACCGGTGGCGAGCGCATCGGCGCCAGCGGCAACTTCTTCGCGCCCACCGTGCTGGTGGACGTGTCGCGCGACAGCCTCGTCTTCAACGAAGAGCCGTTCGGGCCGGTGGCCGCGGTGTGGGGCTTCGACAAGATCGAGGAGGCCATCGCCGAGGCGAACCGGCTGCCCTACGGCCTCGCCTCGTATGCCTTCACCGGCTCGCTCAAGACCGCGCAGATGCTGAGCGAGAACCTGCAGACCGGCATGCTGTGGATCAACCAGCCGGCCGCCCCCTGGCCCGAGCTGCCCTTCGGCGGAATCAAGGACTCGGGCTACGGCAGCGAAGGCGGGCCCGAGGCGCTGGAGGCCTACCTCAACACCAAGAGCGTCTCGACGCTGTGCGCCTGATGCGCTCGAGCACCCGCACGCAACCGCCGCAAGGAGTGAGCATGACCCGCCAGCGTCGAACCTGCCTGGCCGCCGTCGCGGCCGCCTTCCTGCTGCCGCTCGGTGGCACGGCCGCCTGGGCACAAGGCAGCTGGCCCGACAAGCCCGTGCGCGTGGTGCTGCCCTTCCCGCCCGGAGGCCCGAGCGACATCGTCATCCGCCTGGCCGCCGAGAAGATGCTGGTGAACCTGAAGCAGCCCATCGTCATCGAGAACCGCCCGGGCGCCGGCGGCAACCTGGGCGCCGCCGAGGTGGCGCGCGCCGCGCCCGACGGCCACACATGGCTGTTTGGCACCGACACGCTGGTCACCGTCAACCCGCATGTCTACAAGCAGCTCGGCTTCAAGGTCGACGATCTCGTGCCGGTGACCATTGGCACCAGCTTCAGCCAGACGCTCGTGTGCCACCCGGCCGTGGGCCTGAAGACGGTCGCCGAGCTCGTGGCCAAGGCCAAGGCCACGAAGATGAGCTACGCCTCGGGCGGCAACGGGGTGCCCGGGCACCTCTCGATGGAACTGCTGCAGCACATGGCCGGCTTCGAGATGACGCACGTGCCCTACAAGGGCCCGGCACCGGCGACGCAGGATGTGCTCGGTGGCCAGGTGCCTTGCGGCCTGCTCGCCGGGCCGACCGTGCTGCCGCACATCCGTGCCGGCAAGCTGGTGCCGCTGGCCGTGTCGGGCGCCACGCGTTCGCCCACCCTGCCCGACGTGCCGACGATGGCCGAGGCCGGCGTCACCGGCTACCGCGCCGATTTCGCCCTCGCGATGTTCGCGCCCAAGGGCACGCCCGAGGCCATCGTCACGCGCTTCCGGGAGGCCTTCGTCGAGGCGCTCAAGGCGCCCGATGTGGTCGAGAAGCTGAAGGCGGGCGACCAGATCGTCATCGGCAGCATGCCTGCGGACGCGGCGCGCACGCTCGCCGCCGACTCGCTGAAGTGGGGCGAGGTGGCGCGGCGCATCAAGCTCGGGCTCGACTGAGCGATGGCCGCGGCGTGCGGCGGGCGCGCCGCGCTGTCGTTGTCGTCGTCGTTGCCGCCGAGAACTCTGACGGAACGGACGAACTTGACGGCGCCGGCGCTGACGGTGCTGACGGCGCTGGGCGCCCTGACAGCGCTCGGCGCCGCGTCCCTCGTGCTCCTGCCAGGCCCGGCCCGTGCCGACGACGACAGGCGCGCGCCGCCGGCCACGGCCGCGGCCTCCTTCGCCCTCATCGGCGACGTGCCCTACGGCACCGGCGAGGAGATCAAGTTCGAACGTGTCATCGAGGCCATCAACGCCTCGCACGCCGGCGGGGGCGTGCGCCTGGTGGTGCACACCGGCGACGTGAAGCGCGGCCGCGAGCGCTGCGACGACGCCCTGCTGCAGCGGCGCTTCGATCTCTTCCAGCGCCTGGAGCCACCCTTCGTCATCACGCCGGGCGACAACGACTGGACCGATTGCCATCGCAAGCCGAGCGGCAACCACCTGCCCACCGAGCGCCTGGCGCGCTTGCGCCAGATCTTCTACCCGCGGCCCGGCTTCAGCACCGGCCGCCAGCCGATGCCGGTGCTCACGCAGGCCACCGCGCCGGCGGCCGACCCGGCGCATCGCGAGCATGTCGAGAACCAGCTCTGGGCCTTCGCCGGCGTCACCATGGCCACGGTGCACGTGGTGGGCAGCGGCAACGGCCTGGAGCCCTGGGACGGCATCGACCGCCGCGACCACGAAGACCGGCCACGTCGCGACCGGCTGGCCGAGTTCACGCGGCGCGAGGCCGCAGCCCTGGCCTGGATCGACGCCGCCTTCGCGCATGCGCGCGAGCATCGCAGCGCCGGCGTGGTCATCGCGATGCAGGCCAACCC
>JALHOU010000412.1 GCA_022842825.1 Rubrivivax sp. | reverse complement strand
TCGTCGGCCCGATCGGTCTCATCGGCCTCGGCCTCGTGGGCACGGCGCTCGGCGCGCGGCTCGCCCGCGCCGGCTTCGGCGTGCTCGGCCACGACCGGCAGGAAGCCGCCTGCGCGGCATGGCAGGGCTCCGGCGGCGAGCTTGCCCTCTCACTGCGCGAGATGGGCACCACCTGCGCGTGTGTCGTGCTCGCCGTGTTCGACACCGCCGGCGTGCTGGAGGTGATCGAGGGCGAAGGTGGCCTGCTCGAAGGCGGCGCGACGAAGACCATCGTCGACTGCTCCACCGGCGAGCCCGATCGGCTGCAGGCCCTCGCCGCCCGGCTGGCGGCGCGTGGCGTGACCTTGCTCGAAGCGCCGCTCTCGGGCTCGAGCCGGCAGATCGCCGATGGCGAAGCCACGATGCTGCTGGGCGGCGAGGCGGGCGCCATCGCAGAGCATGCCGCGCTGCTCGATGCGCTTTCGCCCCGGCGCATCCACGTCGGCGGCGCCGGCATGGGCGCGCGCGCCAAGCTCGCCACCAACCTCGTGCTCGGCCTCAACCGCGCCGTGCTCGCCGAGGGCCTGGTCTTCGCCGAGCGGCTGGGCATCGCGCCGGCCGCCTTCCTCGAACTGGTGCTCGCCACGCCCGCGCGCAGCGACGCCGCGCTCGCCAAGGGCGCGCGCATGGTGCAGAGCGACTTCGCACCGCAGTCGCGCATCCAACAGCATCTGAAGGACGTGCAGCTCATGCTCGCCGGCGCCGAGGCCACGGGCCAGCGGCTGCCGCTCACCGAAACGCACGCCGCGCTGCTGCGCGCCGCGGTGGCCGCCGGCGACGGCGAGCTCGACAACGCGGCCATCGTGCGGCAACTGCGGCGCGAAGTGCGCTGACGTACAGCACGGCCCGCCCCGACCTGCCCCACCGCAACGCTTGCCCAGGCCACCCCCATGCGCGACTTCAGCCCAGACCACCGCTGGCTCTCGATCAACACCGCCACCGTGCGCAAGCAGCGCGGCGAGCCTTGGCCCCTGCCGCAGATTCTGGACGCCTGCGCAGAGCGCGGCGTGCGCGCCGTCTCGCCCTGGCGCGACCAGGTCGCCGCCGCCGGGCTCGCCGCCACCGCCGCGCAGCTCAAGGCGCATGGCATCGAGCTTTCGGGCTACTGCCGCGGCGGCCTCTTCACCTACACCGACGAAACCTCGCGCCAGGCCGTGCGCGACGACAACCTGCGCGCGCTGGACGAAGCCTGCACGCTGAACGCACCGTGCCTCGTGCTCGTGGTGGGCGGCCTGCCCGGTGCGCTGGCCGGCAAAGCGGCCCACAAGGACATCGCCCTGGCGCGCTCGCAGGTGGCGGAGGGCCTGGCCTGGCTGCTCGGCGAGGCGCGCGCACGGCGTTTGCCGCTGGCCATCGAGCCGCTGCACCCGATGTACGCCGCCGACCGCGCCTGCGTGAACACGCTCGCGCAGGCGCTCGACCTGTGCGACGCGCTCGACCCCTCACGCAGCGGCGCGCTCGGCGTGGCGGTGGACGCGTACCACGTGTGGTGGGACCCGCAGTTGCACGCGCAGATCGAGCGCGCCGGCCGCGAGCGCCTGCTCGCCTTTCACGTCTGCGACTGGCTCGTACCCACCACCGACCTGCTCGAAGACCGCGGCATGATGGGCGACGGCGTCATCGACCTGCCGCGCCTGCGCGGGTGGGTGGAGGCGGTGGGCTTCAGCGGCTACTGCGAGGCGGAGGTCTTCTCGCGCGCCAACTGGTGGCAGCGCGACGGCGTCGAGGTCATCGACACCTGCATCGAGCGCCACAAGCGCTGCGTTTGACCACTTCGCGCGGGGCGGGCGGGCTGCCCGTGGTTCGCCGGAGTTTCCGCCGATGCCGGATGGACGCCAGACCGGGCCTCGCACCATGGCCCGGCCTTGCCTCAGGTCGCGCTCACGCCGACTCCCGAAGCGCCCGCTTCACCACCTTGCCGTTGGCATTGCGAGGCAAGGGCGTGGCGGTGAGTGCCCAAACCTCGGGCACCTTGTAGTCCGACAGCCGGGCGGCGCAGAAGCCGGCGAGCTCGGCGCCCAGGTCCGCGCCCGGCGCCCCGGGCTTCTCGCGCAGCACCACCACCGCACGCACCCGCTCGCCGAGCACCGGGCACGGCACGCCGAGCACGGCCGACTCGGCCACCGCCGGGTGCTGCGCCAGCACGGCCTCGACCTCGTTGCAGAAGACCTTGTAGCCACCGCGATTGATGACGTCCTTGAGCCGGTCGAGCACCTGCAGATGGCCCGCGGCGTCGAGCCGGCCGAGGTCGCCCGAACGCCACCAGCCCTCGGTGAACGAGGCCGCCGTGGCCTCCGCATTGCCCCAGTAGCCGGGCACCACCATCGGCCCGCGGATCCAGACCTCGCCCTCCTGGCCGGGCGGCAACTCGCGGCCCTCGGCGTCGCGCACCGAGAGCGCGCCGCAGGGCACGGCCACGCCCACGGAATCGGGCCGTGCCGTGCCCTGCCCTGCCGGCATCACCGTGGCCGGCGAGGTGGTCTCGGTGGCGCCGTAGCAGTTGGTCGGCACCAGCCGGGGCAGCTTCTCGGCCAGCGCCGCGATGGTGGCCGGCGGCATCGGCGCGCCGCCATAGGCGCCCACGCGCCATGCCCCCAGGTCGTGCTCGTCAAACGCATCGTGCAGCAGGCACAACTGGTACATCGCCGGCACCATGACGCTGTGCGTGATGCGTTCGCACGCTGCCAGTTCCACCGCCGCGGCGGCCTTGAAGGCATCGAGCAGCACCACCGTGCCGGCCGTGCGCGCCATCGTCCACCACTGCGCCACGAGGCCGGTGACATGCGAGAGCGGCACCGCCACCAGGCTGCGTTCGCCGGCCCCGAGCGCCATGCAGGCCTCGAAGTGCATGGCCGAGTGCACGATGTTGAAGTGCGTGAGCATCGCGCCCTTGGGCTTGCCGGTGGTGCCCGAGGTGTAAAGCAGCGTGGCGGTGTCGTCCTCGTGCACCGGGGGGTTCAGGGCGTGCGGCGGCGCGGCTTCGAGCGCGGCCCAGTCGACCCAGCCGGCCTGCGCGCCGAGGCTCACGCGCACCTGCAGCTGCGGCGCCTCGGCCGCCGCCGGCAGCAGGCCGCAGAGGTCGTGCTCGCACACCGCACCGACAGCGCCGCACTGCGCCGCCACGTAGGCCACCTCCGGCGCCGCGGAGCGCACCGACACCGGCACCGCCACCGCGGCCAGCCGCGCCAGCGCCACCACCGCCACCACGAACTCGGCCCGGTTGCGCAGGACCACCAGCACGCGGTCGCCCGGGCGCACACCGGCGGCGTGCAGGCCGCCCGCCACGCGGCGGGCCATCGCATCCAGTGCGGCCCAGCTCAGGCGGCGCCGGGCGTCGACCACGGCATCGGCGCCCCCGGCGCGCTGCACGGCCTCGTCGAGCAGGCCGTTCAGGCTGCGCGGCCGCTGTGCATAGCACCACAGCTCGCGGTCGC
>JALHOU010000411.1 GCA_022842825.1 Rubrivivax sp. | reverse complement strand
GCGGCATCCTCGGCGCGCTCGGTGCCGCGGGCCTCGCGCGCGGCGTCAACCTCGTGCGCGGCACCGGCCAGAGCTGGGTCGGCTGGAGCGCCGCGGCGATGCCGGCGCTGACTGAGGCTGCGCTGCTGCGCTACCTCGCAGTGGCGCACTACGGCCGCGGGCGCGGCGAGTGGGCCGAGGCCGAGGCGCCGCCGCACTGGCCGGCGGCGGTGGCGGACGTGCTGGCCGCTCGCCGGGAGAGCTTCGATCGCCTGTGGAAGGGGCGCAACGAGCGCCAGCCTGCGCCCGACGAGGTGGCGCGCCTGGCCGCGGCGCTGCAGCCGCTGCTTGCCGAGGTGTTGCGCGAGTCCCTCGCGAGCCTCTACCCGCAGGCGCCCGCCGTCAGGGGCGCCCCGGATAATGCCCGCGCATGAAAATCCTCATCCTCGGCGCCGGCCGTGTCGGTGAAAGCGTCGCCGAGAGCCTGGTCTCCGAGCACAACGACATCACCGTCGTCGACACCGACCCCGTACGCCTGGGTGACCTGCAAGACCGGCTGGACCTGCGCGGCGTGGTCGGCAACGGCATCCAGCCCAGCGTGCTGCGCGAGGCGGGCATCGAAGACACCGACATGCTCATCGCCTGCGCGCCGCTGGACGAGACCAACCTCGTGGCGTGCAAGGTGGCGCACGACCTCTTCAACGTGCCGACGACGATCGCGCGCGTGCGCAGCCCCGAGTTCGAGGACGGCAACCCGCTGCTGGGAAAGCCGGGTTTTGCGGTCGACAAGGTGATCTGCCCCGAGGAGAGCGTCACCACCTACATCCGCAAGCTCATCGAGTACCCCGAGGCGCTGCAGGTGCTGGAGTTCGCACACGGCCTCGTCAGCCTGATCGCCGTGCGCGCGGTGGCCGGCGGGCCGCTGGTGCAGCACAGCCTGGCCGAGATCCCGAAGCTGATCCCGGGCGTCGAGATGCGCATCGTCGCCATCTACCGGCGGCAGGTCGGTGCGGAAGGGCAGGACCGCGCCCTCACCGAGCTCGACGGGGCCACCCGCATCGAGCCCGGTGACGAGGTCTTCGTGCTCGCCGCCACCGAGGACATCCGCACCGTGCTTGGCGCGCTGCGCAAGATGGACCGCCCGGTGCGCCGCATCATGGTGGCTGGCGGCGGCAAGGTGGGGCTGCGCCTGGCGCGCCAGATCCACGCCGAGTACCAGCTGAAGATCATCGAGCCTCTGCGCGCGCGCTGCGAGTACCTCGCCACCCAGCTGCCGCCCGCCGTGCTCGTGCTGCACGGCGACAGCACCGACGAAGACCTGCTCGGCGACGAGAACGTGCACGAGATGGACCTCTTCATCGCGCTCACCAGCGACGACGAGGACAACATCATGAGCTGCCTGCTCGCCAAGCGCATGGGCGCGCGGCGCGTCATCGGCGTCATCAACCGCGCCGCCTACGCAGATCTCGTGCAGGGCACGCAGATCGACATCGCCATCGCGCCCAGCCACACCGTCATCGGCGAGCTGCTCGCCTACGTGCGCCGCGGCGACGTCGAGGCCGTGCACAGCCTGCGGCGCGGCGCGGCCGAGGCGCTGGAGGCCATCGTGCGCGGCGACGCCAAGACCTGCAAGATGGCCAACCGGCGTGTCGACGAGCTGCCGCTGCCCAAGGGCGCGCAGATCGGCGCCATCGTGCGCGGCCTGCACCTGGCCGACGGCAGCGAGGCCGAGAACGCCCGGCCGCGCGTCATCATCGCGCACCACGACACCACCATCCTGCCGCACGACCACGTCATCATCTTCGTGCCGCGCAAGCGCATGGTGCGCGAGGTGGAGAAGCTCTTCCAGGTGTCGGCGACCTTCTTCTGATGGGCACGCTCGCCGTCGTCGCGCTGGTCGGCCGCATGGTAGCGATCTTCTCGCTGCTGATGCTGGTGCCGATGCTGTTCTCGCTCGTCGAGCACGACCCGGCCGAGGACGCCTTCCTCGCCTCGACCGCCGTCACCTTCTGTGCCGGGGCGCTCATGAGCATGGCCACGCGGCGATTTCGTCGCGAGCTGCAGCCGCGCGACGGCTTCGTGCTTGTCGGCCTCACCTGGCTCGTGTTGCCGGTGTTCGGTGCCCTGCCCCTGTGGCTGGCCATTCCCGGCCTCACGGCCACCAATGCCTACTTCGAGGCGATGTCGGCCCTTACCGCCACCGGCGCCACGGTGCTGCAAGGGCTGGATACCCTGCCGCTGTCGATCAACGTCTGGCGCTGCTTCATGATGTGGGTCGGCGGCCTGGGCATCATCGTGCTCGCGGTGGCCATCCTGCCGCTGCTGGGCGTGGGTGGCAGCCAGCTCTACAAGGCCGAGATGGCCGGGCCGATGAAGGACCAGAAGCTCACGCCGCGCATCGCCGACACCGCGCGCGCCATCTGGGGCACCTACGCCGCGCTCTCGCTGGCCTGCTTCTTCGCCTACCGCGCCGCGGGCATGGGCTGGGCCGACGCGTTCATGCACATGAACACCACCGTCAGCCTGGGCGGATTCTCGTCGTACGACGCCAGCTTCGGCCACTGGAACTCGCCGGCCATCGAGGCCGTGGCCATCGTCTTCATGCTGCTTTCGGGCGTGCCGCTCCTGCTGTACTTCGCGGCGCTCAGGGGCCGTTCGGCGATGCCCTTCCTGCGCAATGCCGAGGTGCGCGCGTTCTATGGCATCCTGGCCGGGGCCATCGCGCTGATCACGGTGTACCTCGTCGTCCACGACGCCTACCCGACCTGGCAGGAGGCACTGCGCCACACCGCGTTCCACGTCGTCTCGGTGGCCACGACCACGGGCTATGCCGCGGACGACTACGCGCAATGGCCGCTGTTCGCGCCGATGCTGATGATCCTGCTCGGCTGCTTCGCCACCTGCGCCGGCAGCACGGGCGGCGGCATCAAGATGATCCGCATGCTGCTGCTGCTGAAGCAGGCACGGCGAGAGCTCGTGCGCATCGTGCACCCGAACGTGGTGAACCCGGTGGTGCTCGGCGGCCAGGCGGTGAGCGACCGGCTGATGCAAAGCATCATCGCCTACATGATGATGTACGGTGCCTCGCTCACCGGGCTCACGATGCTGCTGTTGTTCAGCGGCCTGGAGCCCGTGACCGCCTTCACCGCCGTGCTGGCCTGCGTCAACAACATCGGCCCCGGACTGGGCGAGGTGGGGCCGGCCGTGAACTACGGCACCCTCACCGATTTTCAGACCTGGGTGTGCACGTTCGCGATGATGCTCGGGCGGCTGGAGCTGCTGTCGGTACTGGTGCTGTTCACGCCGCAGTTCTGGAGAAAGTAGCGCACCCCCCGAAGCGCGTTCGGCGCCTTCCCCCAGGGGGCGCCGCCAACGGTCGGGCGGAGCCCGTGACGCGGCGGCCGCCGGGCTGCCCTGAGCGGGCTTGCACCGGGGTTGCGGCTACTCGCGCCAGCTGGGGTCGATCTTGTCGACGAGCCGCACCATCGCGGCAAAC
>JALHOU010000410.1 GCA_022842825.1 Rubrivivax sp. | reverse complement strand
GGGTGGCCCACCGCCGGCATGCTGGCGAAGAAGCCGACCGCCTCGTCCACTTCCATCTGCAGCACGTCGCCGATGCTCTTGCCGCGCCAGCTGACGGCCAGGGTCTCGGGGTTGAAGCGCGCGCCATGGCAACGGTCGCAAGGCACCTTCACGTCGGGCAGGAAGCTCATGGCGATGGTCTTCATGCCCTGGCCTTCGCAGCCCGGGCAGCGGCCCTCGCCCGTGTTGAAGGAGAAGCGCGCCGGGCCGTAGCCACGGGCCCGCGCCTCCAGCGTCTCGGCAAACAGCTTGCGGATCGTGTCCCAGAAGCCGATGTAGGTGGCCGGGCACGAGCGGGGCGTCTTGCCGATGGGTGTCTGGTCGACCTCGAGCACGCGGTCGAGCTGCTCGTAGCCCTCGAGCCCGCGGCAGCCGGCCCAGGCGCCATGCGTCTTGCGTCCCGCCGTCAGCGCCGCCTGTACGTTGGCCAGCAGCACATCGCGCGCCAGCGTGCTCTTGCCCGAGCCGCTGACGCCCGTCACGGCCACCAGTCGCGCCAACGGCACGCGCACGTCGACGCCGCGCAGGTTGTGCAGCGAGGCACCCCTCAGCCAAAGCGCCGGTGCGTCCGCGGCCACCGGGCGGCGCGCCTGCAAGGGGTGGAGTGGCGGATGCGCGAGCAGGCGGCCCGTCACGGACTCCGGCTCGCGCGCCAGGTCGGCCACCGAGCCCTGTGCCACCAGGCGCCCGCCGCGCTTGCCGGCACCGGGGCCGATGTCGATGAGGTGCTCGGCACGACGGATCGTGTCCTCGTCGTGCTCCACGACCACGAGCGTGTTGCCCGCCGCGCCGAGCTTGGCCAGCGCATCGAGCAGGATGCCGTTGTCGCGCGGGTGCAGGCCGATGGTCGGCTCGTCCAGCACGTAGCACACGCCCTGCAGGTTGCTGCCCAGTTGCGCGGCCAGGCGGATGCGCTGCGCCTCGCCGCCGGAGAGCGTCGGCGCGGCCCGGTCGAGCGTGAGGTAACCGAGGCCCACTTCTTCCAGGAAGGAAAGCCGGCTGCGGATCTCGCCGATCACGTCGCGCGCGATCTCGGTTTCGCGCCCGGACAGCCGCCCTTCGAGCTGCAGCCCCTCGACCCACTGCCGCACGTCGCGCACCGAGAGCCGGGCCACGGCGTCGATGGCGCGCTCGTCGAAGGTCACGGCGCGCGCCGTGGCGTTCAAGCGCGCACCGGCGCACTCCGGGCACAACTCGTCGACCAGGCCCTCGACCTCGGCCTCCTCGCTCGGGAAGCTCTGCTCGCGGCCCTTGTCGTCGTCGCGCACGGAGTCGTCCATCGCCTTGCGTTGCTCGCGCGTGAGCTTGAGCCCCGTGCCCACGCAGCCCGGGCACCAGCCGTGCTTGCTGTTGTACGAAAACAGGCGCGGGTCGAGTTCGCCGTAGCTCGTGCCGCAGGTCGGGCAGGCCCGCTTGGTGGAGAAGACCTTGATGGTGCCGATCTCCTCGCCCGTCTGGCCGTCCGCGAGTTCGGCGGCCAGGCCATCGAGCGGGTGCAGCAGGTGCAGCACGCCCTTGCCCAGCTCCAGCGCCTTCGAGAGCATCGTGCGCAGTTCGCCTTCGTGCTCGGGCGAGACGACGATGTCGCCCACCGGCAGCTCGATCGTGTGCTCCTTGAAGCGGTCGATGCGCGGGAAAGGGCTCACCGGCAGGAACTGCCCGTCCACGCGCAGGTGGGTCTGGCCTCTCGCCTTGGCCCACTTGGCGAGGTCGGTGTAGACGCCCTTGCGGTTGATGACCAGCGGCGCCAGCAGGCCGACATGCTCGCCCCTGTGCTCGCGCAGCAGCTGCGCCGCGATGCTCTCGGCGCTTTGCGCTCGCACCGGCGAGCCGTCCTTGGTGCAATGCTGCAGGCCGAGCTTCACCCACAGCAGGCGCAGGAAGTGCCAGACCTCGGTGGTGGTGGCCACCGTGCTCTTGCGCCCGCCGCGCGAGAGGCGCTGCTCGATGGCCACCGTGGGCGGAATGCCGTACACCGCGTCCACCTCGGGCCGCCCGGCCGGCTGCACGATGCTGCGCGCGTAGGCGTTCAGGCTCTCGAGATAGCGCCGTTGGCCCTCGTTGAAGAGGATGTCGAAGGCGAGCGTGCTCTTGCCGGAGCCGCTGACGCCGGTGACGACGTTGAACTTGCCGCGCGGGATGTCGGCATTCAGGTTCTTGAGGTTGTGCTCCTTGGCGTTGACGATGCGGATGACCTCGTCGCCGTGCTTGGCAGAGCGCATCGCCTCGTTGAGGGCGGCGCGCGCCTGGCGCTGCGCGCTCACGAGCGCCTGCAGCGGCCGGCCCTCCTCGACCGCGAGCGCGCCGCCGCCGAGCGTGGCCTCGTAGTCGCGCAGCGCCGCCCCGGTGTGGGAGGTGGGATGCGCCTTCACGTCGTCGGGCGTACCGGTGCACACGAGCTCGCCACCGGCCTCGCCGCCCTCGGGCCCGAGGTCGACGATCCAGTCGGCGGCGCGGATCACGTCGAGGTTGTGCTCGATGACGAGCAGCGAGTGCCCGGCGTCGAGCAGCTTGCGCAGCGCCCGCATCAGCTTGGCGATGTCGTCGAAGTGCAGGCCCGTGGTCGGCTCGTCGAAGAGGAAGAGCGTGCCGCGCCGGGCCACCGGCTGCCGGCTGGCGCTCGCCGCCGCTTCGGCCAGGAAGCCGGCGAGCTTGAGCCGCTGCGCCTCGCCGCCGCTGAGCGTCGGCACGGGCTGGCCGAGCCGAACGTAGTCGAGGCCCACGTCGACGAGCGGCTGCAGCCTCGCCACCACGTCGCGGTCGCCCTGGAACCAGTGCACCGCCTCGGCCACCGTCAGGTCCAGCACGTCGGCGATGCTGAACTGCATCGGCCCGCGCATCACCTTCACGTCGAGCACCTCGGCGCGGTAGCGGCGTCCGTCGCAGTCGGTGCAACGCAGGTAGACGTCGGAGAGGAATTGCATCTCCACGTGCTCGAAGCCGCTGCCGCCGCAGGTGGGGCAGCGGCCGTCGCCGGCGTTGAAGCTGAAGGTGCCGGCGGTGTAGCTGCGCTCGCGCGACAGCGCCGCGTTGGCGAAGATCCCGCGCAACTCGTCGAAGGCGCCGACATAGCTCGCCGGGTTGCTGCGCGCCGTCTTGCCGATGGGGCTCTGGTCGACGAACACGGCTTCGGCGAGCGCCTCGGCACCGAGCAGGCGCTCGTGCGCGCCCGGGGTCTCGGTGGCCTTGCCGAAGTGGCGCGCCAGCGCCGGGTACAGCACGTCCTGGATGAGCGTGCTCTTGCCCGAGCCGCTGACGCCGGTGACGCACACCAGCCGCTGCAGCGGGAACTCCACCGTGACGCCACGCAGGTTGTGCTCGCGCGCCCCTTCGAGAATGAGCCGGGGCGCGGGCGGCCACATCGGCCGGCGCGAACCCAGGCTCACCTGCTTGCGCCCACCCAGGTAGGCGCCGGTCAGCGTGTCGGCGTTCCTTGCCTCGGCCGGCGTGCCGTCGAAGACGATCTGCCC
>JALHOU010000409.1 GCA_022842825.1 Rubrivivax sp. | reverse complement strand
GCGTGGCGGCCGCGGCGGCACCGCGTGTTCCCGAGCGAGGCGAGCCCGGGCGCGGGGGCATCGCCGCCACGCCGGCGCCGTTGCCGCCCGCGATGCAGGCGCGGGTGCAGGAGGCCGTCGCGCACTACGAAGCGGGGCGGCTGCGCGAGGCGGCGCGCGACTTCGGCGCGCTGGCGCGCCGGGGCGTGCCGGCGGCGCAATACAACCTGGGCGTGATGCACCTGCGTGGCGAGCTGCCCGACGCCAGCCTGGCCGAGGCCGAGCGCCGGCTGCTGCTGGCCGCGCGTGGTGGCTTCGTGACGGCCATGTTCACGCTCGGGCGCGCGCTCGAGGGCGGCGAGATCGGCCGCCAGGACGTGGCCGCAGCGCACGACTGGTACGAGGTGGCGGCGGCGCGCGGCAGCGTCGATGCGATGGTGGCGATGGGCACCGCCTTCTACCTCGGCCGTGGCCGCCCGCGCGACCTGGCGCAGGCGGCGCACTGGTACCGCGAAGCGGCCAAGGGCGGCGATGTCGGTGCGCAATATCTGCTCGCATCGATGTACGAAAGCGGCGAAGGCGTGGCGCGCGACCTGCGGCTGGCGCTGCACTGGTTTCGCCAGGCCGCCCGCCAGGGCGACGAGGCGGCGCCGGGCAAGCAACGCGAGGTGGAAGGGCGCCTTGCGGCCGAGGACGCCGCCGCGGGCGCCGCGGCTGCAACAGCGGCGCCGGGCGCCGCTTCGGGTGCGGCTGCGGGCAAGTCGCCGGCCTCCTCGCCTGCGACGGCGCCCGTCCCACCAGCGGCCAGCGCCGCACGCTGATCGTTCGCGGCCGTGCGACCGGCCGACCGGATCTAGAGCACCACCTTGACCATCGGGTGCGAGCTCAGCGTGCGGTACAGCTCGTCGAGTTGCTCGCGGCTGGTGGCCGTGACCGTGAGCGTGATGCCGAGGTAGTTGCCGCCGCTGCTGGGCCGGCGTTCGACCGAAGTGGCGTCGAAGGTCGGGTCGAACCGCAAGGCCACGGCCACCATGGCCGCCTCGAAGCCCTCGACCGCGGCGCCCATCACCTTGATCGGGAAGGCGCTCGGGTACTTGATCAGGCTCTGCTCTGGCGGGATGTCGGCCATCGGCAGTGGCGTCAGATGCTCATCGTGACCTTGGCGCGCTGGTAGGCCTCGTGCAGGCGTGCGTACACCGGCCCCGGTTTGCCGCGCAGCGCGCCGTGCCCGACCGGTTCGTTGTCGAGCGTGGTCACGGGCAGGATCTCCTTCGTCGCCGAGCTGATCAGCATCTCGTCGGCGCTCAGCACGTCGGCCTCGGGAATGGGGCGCAGGTTGTAGGCGATGCCGCAGTCCTCGCACAGCTCGCGCAGCAACTCGACGCGGATGCCCTCGAGCACGTGGTCGCTCTTGGGCGGGCCGAGCAGCGCGCCCTCGTGCACCACCCACACGTTGCTGCCCGACGCCTCGGTGAGGAAGCCGTCGCGGAACATGATCGTTTCCACGGCCCCGTGGTCGGCGGAGATCTGGCGTGCCAGCACGTTGCCGAGCAAGCTCGTGCTCTTGATGTCGCCGCGCTCCCAGCGGAAGTCACGCGCGGTGACGCAGGCCACGCCCTTGTGGCGCATCTCCGCGCTCGGCGCCTTCATCGGGTTGACCATCATGAAGACGGTGGGTGTCAGCCCCGGCGGCATGACGTGGTCGCGCGGCGCCACGCCGCGCGTCACCTGGAAGTAGATGACCTGGTCCTCGGCCCCGGTCTTCTCGGCCAGCGCCGCCACGAGCTTGCGGCAGCGCTCGAGCCACTGCTCGCGCGTGGCCGGGTGCGGAATGCGCAGCTTGTCCAGGCTGCGGTTCAGGCGCGCGATGTGCTCGTCGAAGCGGAAGAGGCGGCGGCCGTACACCGGCGCCACGTCGTAGACACCGTCGCCGAAGATGAAGCCGCGGTCGAGCACGCTCACGCGCGCTTCGTTGACCGGCAGGTACTCGCCGTTGAGGAAGCAGAGGTAGTCGACCATGATGTGACCGCCGTAAGGTGAAGTTCATTCTGGCACGCGCCAGCGTGCGCCAGAATGACCTGGCGCAGCACTACTTGATCCAGAGCCGCAGGCTGTCCCACGTGCGGCCGAACCAGCCCGCGAGCGCCACCTCCTGCAAGGCGACCAGCGGCACGCTCGCCACGGCGGTGCCGCCGGTGGTGACCACCTTCACGGTGCCCACGGCCTGCCCGGCGGCCAGGGGCGCGACGAGCGGGTCGGTGCGCGTGAGCGAGGACTGCAGGCGTGCGCCTTCGCCCTTCGGCACGCTCACCACCAGGCCGGCGGCCACGCCGAGCTTCGCCTCGCGCGCCGCACCCTTCCACACGGGCACGGTGGCGAGCGCCTGGTTGGGCTCGAAGAGCTTCACCGCGTCCCACGCCGTGTAGCCCCAGTTGAGCAGCTTCTGGCTCTCGCTGGCCCGCGCCTCGTCGGAGGCGGCGCCGAGCAGCACCGAGAGCAGCCTGCGCTTGCCTGCCGGCGTGTCGCGCACGGCCGTGGCCACCAGGCACCAGCCGGCGGCGTCGGTGCGGCCGGTCTTCATGCCGTCCACCGTGGCGTCGCGCGCCAGCAGCCGGTTGCGGTTGTCCTGCTTGATGCCGTTGAAGGTGTAGCTCTTGACGCGGTAGATGGGGAACAGCGTCGGGTGCTCGGCGATGATCTTCGCGGCGACGAAGGCGACGTCGCGGGCGCTGCTGTAGTGGCCCGGCTCGGTGAGGCCGGTGACGTTTCGGAACTGCGTGTTCTTCAACCCCCAGGCCTCGGCCTGCCGGTTCATGGCCACGACGAAGGCCTCCACCGAGCCGGCCACGCCCTCGGCCAGCGCCACCGCGGCGTCGTTGCCGCTGTGCACGATGAGGCCGTGCAGCAGCTCGTCGACGTGCGGCTTCATCTTCGGGTCGATGAACATCACCGAGGCGCCGCCCTTGCGTTCGTTCCAGGCGCGCGCGCTCACCGGCATCGCCTGGTCGAGCGAGAGCTTCCTGTCGCGGATGGCGTTGAAGACGAGGTAGGCCGTCATCAGCTTGGTCAGCGAGGCGGGCTCGGCGCGCTGGTCGGCGCCCGATTCGGCCAGGACCTGCTGGCTGGCCAGGTCGACAAGGATGTACTGGCGGGCCGCCACCTCGGGCGGCAACGGGCGCGGCTGCGCCGCGGCCGGGCCGGCGGCGACGGTCCAGACGCAGGCGAACAAGGGCGCCACCGCCCGCAGGACGAACCATCGCATCAGGACAACCGTTTCAGGCGAAGGCCGCGCCGACGATCTGCTTGAGCAGCGTGAGCTGGCCGTGGAAGAAGTGCCCGGCACCGGGCACGAGCGTGATGGGCAGCGATTGCGCTCGCGCCCAGTCGAGCACCGCCGCCAGCGGCACGACGTCGTCGACCTCGCCGTGCACGACGAGGGTGTCGGCGGGCACCGGCGCGAGCGTGAAGTTGCCGGCCGCCGGCGCGACGAGCACGAGGCGCGTGGCGCGCTGCGCCTCGCCGGCGCTGGCCACGCGCGCCGCCGCCTGC
>JALHOU010000408.1 GCA_022842825.1 Rubrivivax sp. | reverse complement strand
GCGCCGACCTGCTCTCCGACGAACGCGCTGCCGCCTGCATCGCCGAGCTGAAGGCCGACTACGAGCGCGTGCGCAGGCAACACGCCCACCGCAAGCAGACACCGCTCGTCACGCTGGCCCAGGCGCACGCCAACAAGCACGCCATCGATTGGTCGGGCTACGTGCCGCCGAAGCCGCGCTTCATCGGCCGCAGGGTGTTGCGCAACCAGGACCTCGCCGAGCTCGCCGCCTGCATCGATTGGGGCCCCTTCTTCCAGACCTGGGACCTGGCGGGTGCGTACCCGGCCATCCTCGATGACGAAGTGGTCGGACCTGAGGCGTGCAAGGTCCTCGCCGACGGCCAGCGCCTGCTGCAGCGGCTCATCGAGGGGCGCTGGCTGCAGGCCAACGGTGTGTTCGCGCTCTTGCCGGCCAACACGGTGGACGACGACACCATCGAGGTCTACACCGACGAGATCCGCAGTCAGGTGGCGCTGCGCTGGAACCCGTTGCGCCTGCAGACCGAACGTCCGGTGGTCGATGGCCCGCACGGCAAGGTTCGGCGCCCGAACCGCAGCCTGGCCGACTTCGTGGCGCCGCGCGGCGTGGCGGCGGACTACATCGGGCTCTTCGCCGTCACTGCCGGCATCGGCGTGCAGAAGAAGGAGCGCGAATTCGAGGCCGCGCACGATGACTACTCGGCCATCATGCTCAAGGCGCTGGCCGACCGCCTGGCCGAGGCTTTCGCCGAGCGGTTGCATCAGCGGGTGCGCACGGAGTTCTGGGGCTATGCCGCGGATGAGACGCTGCCGAACGAGGCCCTCATCGCCGAGGCCTACCGCGGCATCCGGCCGGCGCCCGGCTATCCGGCCTGCCCGGCGCACGGCGTCAAGCGCGCCATGTTCGAGGTGCTGCAGGCCACCGAGATCGGCATGGAGCTCACCGAGAGCCTGGCGATGACGCCGGCGGCGAGCGTCAGCGGCTTCTACCTCGCGCACCCCGAGGCCCGCTACTTCAACGTCGGGCGCATCGGCGAGGACCAGCTCGCCGATTGGGCCCGGCGCGAGGGTGTGGCGGCCGAGGAAGCCCGGCGTGCGCTGGCGCCGGTGCTGTAGCGTGCTCTGAAGGGTCCAGGAAGCGCCAAAGTGGGGGGCCGTCCGAGGTGCCTCTCGAGCCGCCACCGGTCTTTCCCGATGCGCCGCGCTCCGTTCCCGGGCGCGGCCCGCGCCGTTTGGCGCCGGTGTTTCATGCGCATCCGCGAGTAACGCCCGCTGCGCGCGCCAGCGTTTGGACACGTGAACACCATATCGTGACAACCACAATGCGTTTGTTTACCGCGCGGAGCCTGCGGCCATGAAGTTGATTGAATTCCGAACTGCCTTCCTGGCCATGGCCACTGCCGCAGCCCTGGCGGCCTGCGGTGGCGGGGGCGGAGGAGCGGAAGATCCAGGCGCGAGTCCGGCACCCGCTCCTTCGCCCTCGCCGGCCCCCCCGCCGCCCGACCCAACGCCCCCACCGCTGCCCGCGCCACCCGCCGTCGAGAAGCCCGCCACGCGCAACGAAGCGGCACGCTTCCTGGCCCAGGCCACCTTCGGGCCCGTCGACGCCGACATCGACCGCCTCATGGACGTCGGCTACGCGGCCTGGATCGATGAGCAGTTCACCCGCGCGCCGGTGCAGACGCACCGCGCGCATTGGGAGGCGCGCGACGCTGAGATCAAGGCGGCCAACGCCGCCAACGCGGCCGGCCAGAACGAATTCTTCGAGAGCTTCTGGAAGCAGGCCGTCACCGGCCCGGACCAGCTGCGCCAGCGCATGGCCTTCGCGCTGTCGCAGATCATGGTCATCTCCATGGTCGACGGCACCGTGGGCGACAACCCGCGCGCCGTCGCGGCCTACCTCGACATGCTGGCAGACAAGGGCTTCGGCACCTACCGCGACCTGCTCGAGTCGGTTTCTCGGCACCCGATGATGGGCGTGTACCTCTCGCACCTGCGCAACCAGAAGGCCGACGCGCGCACGGGCCGCGTGCCCGACGAGAACTATGCGCGCGAGGTGATGCAGCTGTTCTCCATCGGCCTCGTCGAGCTGAACGAGGACGGCAGCGTGCGCAGCGGCGCCGGTGGTGCGGCCATCGAGACCTACGGTCCGGCCGACATCACCGGCCTCGCGAAGGTGTTAACCGGCTGGAGCTGGGCCTGCCCCGATTGGCCCGACAACAACTGCTTCTTCAGCGGCAGCGCCAACGGCAACAGCGACCCCGACCGCGCCTTCAAGGCGATGCTCGGCTATCCGCAGTACCACAGCACCGAGAGCAAGGTGTTCCTCGGCACCACCGTGGCCGCGCAGGGCACGGCCGACCCCACGGCCAGCCTCACCGCGGCGCTCAACCGGCTTGCCGCGCACCCCAACGTCGGCCCCTTCATCGGCCGCCAGCTCATCCAGCGCTTCGTCACGAGCAACCCGAGCCCGGCCTACGTCGCTGCGGTCGCGCGGGCCTTCGCCGACAACGGCAGCGGGCTGCGCGGCGACCTGAAGGCCGTGCTGAAGGCGGTGCTGATGCATCCGGAGGCGCGCCGCATCACCGACGCCTCCGGCAAGGTGCGCGAGCCGGTGCTGCGTCTGTCGGCCTTCCTGCGCGCCTTCCCGCACACGAGCGACTCGGGCGCCTTCAAGGTGGGCAACACCGACAACCCGGGCACGCAGCTCGGGCAGTCGGCCCTGCGCTCGCCCTCGGTGTTCAACTTCTATCGCCCGGGCTTCGTGGCGCCGGGCACGCTGACGGCGGCGCGCGGCCTCGTCGCGCCGGAGCTGCAGATCGCCAGCGAGACCACCGCCGCCGGCTACGTGAACTACATGCGCGACAACGTCTCGGCGGGCACCGGCGTCACGGCCGGCGCGCCCTTCAACCGCCGCGACCTCCAGCCCAACTTCACTGCCGAGCTGGCGCTGGCCGGCGACCCCGCCGCGCTCGTCGAGCGGGTCGCCACGCGCCTCACCTACGGCGCGGCCGGCGCGGCGCTGAAATCGGAGATCGCCGGCGCGGTCGCCGCCATCGCCATTCCGACGCTGAATGCGGGCGGCACCAACCAGGCGGCCATCGACACCGCCAGGCGCAACCGCGTGAATGCAGCGATGCTGCTGACGCTGGCGTCGCCCGAGTTCGTGGTGTTGAAGTGAATCGGGCGAGGAGCCGGACATGAACCGAACCAAGACGACCCGCCCGTTCCGCCCTGGCTGCACGCAGGGGCTGGCCGCCCCGGCGCTGCACTTCGACGCCTCGCGGCGCCTCTTCCTGCGCCATGGCGCGGCGATGTCGGCGCTCGTCGGCGCCGGCGCGCCACTGGCGCTCAACCTGCTCGCCGCCGGCTCGGCCGCGGCGCAGGGCGCACCCGACTATCGCGCGCTGGTCTGCCTCTTCTTCTTCGGCGGCAACGACGCCTACAACATGGTGCTGCCGACCGACGGGCACAACGGCGCGGCGGCCCCGACGGCGGGCACGAGCTGGGCGGCCTACACGGCCACGCGCACCCAGGCGCCCGACCCCATCGCC
>JALHOU010000407.1 GCA_022842825.1 Rubrivivax sp. | reverse complement strand
GCCCGGCCCGCGGCGGCTGCGGTGGCGCAGCGCCGGGGACGCGCCGCGCACGCCTCGCGCACCAGCGGCAGTGGCGACGCGCGGGGCGACGCATGAGACACCCTGTGTCAACCCCCCGCCGTTTTGAGCACGAGCTGGGCGCCGCCATGGAGGGCTGGGTCGTAGGATTTGCGGTCGGTCCAGGCGCGCCAGATGACGCGCAGCCAAGCCCGCGAGAGGATGCGAATGGCATGCGGATGATCGCAGCCGCGTCCTCTGGCCTTGGCGTAGACGCTGGCAGCCCAGGCGTTGGCGTGACGCGAGTTGTCGGCCATGCAGTTCAGCGCCGCGCGCAGCCGGTGGTGGCAGGCCCAACGGAACGTCATGGCCTTGGAATTGCCCGAGGCGTAGGTGACCGGCGCGACACCGGCCTCGGCGGCCAGGTGTTCGTCGCTGTCGAAGCGCTGGCGAACGCTGCCCAGCTCGGCCAGGATCTGCGCCGCGCAGATGCGCCCGGCGCGCGGGAAGCACATCAGGATGCGCCCGTCGTCGATCGAGCCGACATGGTGCTCGATGCGGCTGGTCAGCAGCCGGATTTGATCGACCAGGCGATCAAGGGTGCGCGCCAGGCTGAGCGCCAACTCGCCCTTGGCCTCCATCTCCAACTCACCGAGCGCGATGATCGGGGCCTGGTGCAGTCGCTCCAGCAGTTCCTGCGCGCTGCGCCGGCCACTGCAGGCGTGCTGCGCGCAGAAGGCGGCCATGCGCTGGGGCCCCAGACGGCTTGCGGACTCAGGGGTCGGGTAGCGCAGGATGAAGGCCAGGGCGATGGGCGAGTCCACATCGGCGAAGACCTCTGCAGCACCGGGCCAGAAGGACTGCAGCAGGCTGCGCAGCTGGTTGGCCAGCAAGGAGGCGTCAGAGGCGTCGCTCTTGCCGCCTTGGCTGCGGTAGCGCGGTCGGGTGGCCTTGACGACGTTGGGGTGGATCGGCACGACCGAGAAGCCGGCCTCCAGCAGCGCGTCGACGACCAGGCCGAGGGCCGCTCGATGGCCACCGCCGTGACGCCGGCACTGCGCAGCCGGCGGCACAGCTCGGCAAGGCCGGCGGCATCGTGGTTGATCTCGAACTGCGAATGCACGCTGCCGTGCTCGTCGATGACGCAAGCAGCGTGGGTTTGGCCGGCCCAGTCCAGCCCGGCAAAACGACTGCTCATGGACAGACTCCTGCAAGTTGCGGTATGACTTCGCGTGTCGGAAGGCCCGGCGGGTCGCTCACTGATTGGCGCTCCTGGCTGCTCACCTTGGCGCCACACCCTGTAGCCCGTCTGGGTCTTCCGGCACCCCAGGGGCTGCGGGTCTCATGCGGACCGTCAAGCGGCCAGCCCACGGGGCAGTCACCTTGGGGGCACGGAAGTCGGAACGAAAAATCGGCGCAAAGGCACCACCGAGTCAATGCCGCAGCACACCATCCACAGCGCCTCGAAGACGGGTTGACCACCGGGTGCTCCGCAGATGTGGACAACACGCCCCGTGGCTGGATGAAAGGCCGGCGTGTTGTCCACAACCAAGCCCGGTGGACCACCCTGCACCGCGGCATGCCTGCAGCCTCAACGCTGCGAAAGGTAGTCCAGTGAGCCCGCCCGGCCGCCCGAAGGGCGAACACCGGAGTGCGCAGCACGCAGGTGCTCCAGTGGGCGCGCCCGCTTCCGCACCCGCGGCCACGCCGGCTGCCGTGGTCGAGATCTACGCCGACGGCGCATGCCGCGGCAACCCCGGGCCCGGCGGCTGGGGCGTGTGGCTGCGCAGCAGCGCTCACGAGAAGGAGCTCTGGGGCGGCACTCCGGATACCACCAACAACCGCATGGAGCTGACGGCGGTGATCGAGGCGCTCGCATCGCTCAAGCGCCGTTGCCGGGTGATCATCCACACCGACAGCCAGTACGTGCGCAACGGCATCACCACCTGGATCCACAACTGGAAGGCGCGCGGCTGGCGTACCGCCGACGGCAAGCCGGTGAAGAACGCCGAACTGTGGGACCGGCTCGACCGCCTCAACGCCGCGCACGACGTGCATTGGCGCTGGGTCAAGGGCCACGCCGGCGACGAGGGCAACGAGCGCGCCGACGCGCTGGCCAACAAGGGCGTGGACGAGGTGACAGGCGTGCGCCCGCGGGCTCGACCGTCGGCCTGATCGCGGGTTTGCACCAGCCCGCATGGGCCCACCGCCATGGGACGGGCCGGGTCGATGCGCTGCGCAGGATTTGCCGGGGCGGATACAGTCCGCAGCTGTGCGAAGCGGCGGAACATGCCTTTGAACAAGACCTACACAGGCGTTGCCGTTGCCGGCATCGCGGTGATTGCAGCGGCAGCCTGGTGGTTCCAGCGGCCACCGGCTGCACCCACGCCAGCGACGGACCCCAGCGCGCGCGCGCCCGAAGGGGCGCGGTCCGGCGCACCCGCTGCGACTACTGCGCCTGGCACCAGTGCCGCCAGCACTGCCAGCGGCCCCGGGCCGGGTGGCCCGGGCGGGCCCGGTGGCCCGGCAGCGGTCGAGGTCGCACGCGCCGAGTCGATGACGATCGTCGACGACGTGCAGGCCGTCGGCTCGCTGAAGGCCAGGCAGGGCGTCATGATCCGGCCCGAGGTCAGCGGGCGCATCGCGCGCCTGGGCTTTGCCGACGGCCAGTCCGTGCGCCTGGGTCAGCTGCTCGTGCAACTGGACGACACGCTGCAGCGCGCGCAACTGGAGCAGGCCCGGGCGCAGGCCAGCATCGCACGCACCAACCTGCAGCGCAGCCGCGAACTGCTGGCGCAGAACTTCATCAGCCAGAGCGCCGTCGACCAGAACGCCGCCGCGCTGCAGGTGGCCGAGGCGCAGGTCGCCCTGGCCGATGCGCAGCTGGCGCGCATGCGCGTGCTCGCGCCCTTCAATGGCACGGCCGGCCTGCGCGTGGTGGATGTCGGCGACTACGTCAAGGACGGTGCCGACATCGTGAAGATCGAGGACCTCTCGGCGCTGGAGGTGGAGTTCGCGCTGGCCGAGCGCTACGTCACTCGCACCCGCCCGGGCCTGGCGGTCGAGCTGACGCTCGACGCCCAGCCCGGCAGCACGTTCAAGGGCACGGTGGTCGCCATCAACTCCCAGGTCGACGCCAATGGCCGCGCGTTGCTGGTGCGAGCGCGCGTGCAGAACCCCGGCACGCAGCTGCGGCCAGGCATGTTCGCGCGACCGCGCGTCGTCTTCGCCACACGCGAGGGGGCCGTCGCGGTGCCCGAGGAGGCGCTGGTGCCCTTGGGGGCCCGCCAGTTCCTCTTCAAGGTGGTCGACGGCCCCGACGGCCGCAAGGTGGCGCAGCGCCTGGAGGCGCGCATCGGCCTGCGCGTGCCGGGCAAGGTCGAGATCCTCGAAGGCGTGAAGCCCGGCGATGCCGTGGTCACGGCCGGCCAGGCGCGCCTGTTGCGGGGCGAGAGCACGCCGGTGCGCGTCATCGACCTGGCCCAGGCTGGTGGCCGCGCACCCGGTGCCGGCGGCGGCCGCGCTGCGGGCGGGGCCAGCGCGGCAGGCGGGGCGGGCGGGCGCAACGGCGCCGCCTCCCAGGTC
>JALHOU010000406.1 GCA_022842825.1 Rubrivivax sp. | reverse complement strand
CGGCTGGCGGTGGCCGACGAGATCGAGAACGCGCTTTCGTACTACCCCGTGACCTTCCTGCGCGAGCTGCCGCGCCTGTACCGCGAGATCGAGCGCCTGCTGCCCGGCCACCCGGTGGGCAACTTCCTGCGCATGGGCCACTGGATCGGCGGCGACCGCGACGGCAACCCCAACGTCGGCGCCGGCACGCTGAAGCGGGCGCTGGCGCGGCAGGCGGAAGTGGCGCTGCGCTTCTACCTCGGCGAGGTGCACGAGCTGGGTGCCGAGCTCTCGATCTCGGGCACGCTGGCGAGCGTGTCGCCGGCGCTGCGCGCCCTGGCCGAGCGCTCGCCCGACACCAACCCGCACCGCGCGGACGAACCCTACCGCCGCGCCCTCATCGGCATATACGCGCGGCTGGCGGCGACCCTTGAACGACTCACCGGCACTGAGGCGCTGCGCCACGCCGTGGCGCCCCAGGACCCCTACCCGGACAGCGCGGCGCTGCTGGCCGACCTGGAGACCATCGCCGCGTCGCTGGCCGGCCACCACGCCAGAGCGCTCGTCGCGCCGCGCCTGGCGCCGCTGCAACGCGCCGTGCAGGTGTTCGGCTTCCACCTCGCGACGCTGGACCTGCGGCAAAGCTCCGACAAGCACGAGGCCGTGGTGGCCGAGCTGCTGCGCGTGGCCCGCATCGAGCCCGACTACGGCGCGCTCGCCGAGCCCGCCCGCCGTGAGCGCCTGCTGGCCGTGCTGGCCGACGCGCGCGGCCTGCGCGTGCGGGGCGCGCCGTACGCGGAGCTCACTCGTTCCGAGATCGAGGTCTTCGAGACGGCGCGCGAGGCGCTCGCGCGCTATGGCCACGGCGCCATCCGGCATTACATCATCAGCCACACCGAGGAGGTGAGCGACCTGCTGGAGGTGCTGGTGCTGCAGAAGGAGTGCGGCCTCTTCGAGGGGCTGCTCGGCGAGGCGGCAAGCGCCGAGGGCGGCGGCACGGGCACCGACACCGCCGCGAAGGCGGCGCTGATCGTCGTGCCGCTCTTCGAGACCATCGGCGACCTGCGCCGCTGCGAAGCCATCATGCGCGAGTTCTATGCGCTACCCGGCATCACCGGGCTCGTCGTGGCCAGCGGCGGCGAGCAGGACGTCATGCTCGGCTACAGCGACAGCAACAAGGACGGCGGCTTCTTCACCAGCAACTGGGAGCTCTACCGCGCCGAGACGGCGCTGGTGCAGCTCTTCGACGGCCTGCGCGAGCGGCGTGGGATCACGCTGCGGCTCTTCCACGGTCGCGGCGGCACGGTCGGCCGCGGCGGCGGCCCGAGCTACCAGGCCATCCTCGCGCAGCCGCCGGGCACGGTGAACGGCCAGATCCGCCTCACCGAGCAGGGCGAGGTGATCGGCTCCAAGTACGCCAACCCCGAGATCGGACGGCGCAACCTCGAGACGCTCGTCGCCGCCACCGTCGAGGCGACGCTGCTGCACCCCACGCGCGCGGCGCCGCGCGTCTTCCTCGACGCCGCCGCGCAGATCAGCGCCGCGAGCATGGCCGCCTACCGCAAGCTCGTCTACGAGACGCCGGGCTTCGTTGACTACTTCTTCGCCGCCACGCCCATCCGCGAGATCGCCGAGCTGCACATCGGCTCACGCCCTGCCATGCGGCCCAAGGCGGCGGTCGAAGGCCAGGCCTCGCGCGCCATCGAGGACCTGCGCGCCATCCCCTGGAGCTTCTCGTGGGGCCAGGCACGCATGGCGCTGCCGGGCTGGCTCGGCTTCGGCAGCGCCATCGCCGCCTTCGTCGGCGACCTCGAGGCGCCGCAGGCCGAGCGGCTGGAGCTGCTGCAGCGCATGGTCCGCCAGTGGCCCTTCTTCCGCACCCTGCTGTCGAACCTCGACATGGTGCTGGCCAAGAGCGACCTGCGCATCGCCGCGCGCTACGTCGAGCTGGTCGAGGACCGCGCGCTCGGCCGGCGCATCTTCGGCCTGCTCAAGGGCGAGTGGCAGCGCGCGGTGGACGCCCTCACGCTGGTCACCGGCGAGCGCACGCGGCTGCAGTCGAACCCGGCGCTGGCCCGCTCGATCGCGCACCGGTTTCCGTACCTCGACCCGCTCAACCACCTGCAGGTGGAGCTGCTGCGCCGCTACCGCAACCGGCACGAGGGCGCGGCAGGCGTCGAGCGGCTGCAGCGCGGCATCCACCTGTCGATCAACGGCATCGCGGCGGGGCTGCGGAACACCGGCTGAAGGCGGCCGCGGCGCAAGGCGACGCCAACCCACGCAGGACGGTGGGTGGACCAGCCGTCGGGTTCAGCGCGAGAGAAAGGCCAGCATGCGGTCGGCGAGGCGGCCGTACGGTGGCGCCAGCAGCGCCGTGCTGGCCCAGCGCGACTGGTGGAACACGGGCCGCAGCTTCGAGAAGGTCTCGAAGCCCTCGCGGCCGTGGTAGTGGCCCATGCCCGACTCGCCGATGCCACCGAAGGGCAGATCGTGCTGCCCGACGTGGAAGAGTGCGTCGTTGATCGACACCCCGCCGGACATCACGTGCGTGAGGATGCGGTCAAGCAGCGCACGGTCGTGGCTGAACGGGTACAGCGCCAGCGGCCGCGGGCCGGCGTTGATGCGCGCCATGACCTCGTCGAGCGAGTCGTAGCCGACGACGGGCAGGAAGGGACCGAAGATCTCGCGCCGCATCAGCTCGCAGTCGTCGGGCGCGTCGAGCACCAGGTGCGGAGCGATCTTGCGCGTCTGGTCATCGAACGCCGCGCCCGGCAGCAGGGGCACGATGCGGGCACCGCCTGAGCGCGCCTCCTCCAGCGCCGCACGCAGCCGCTCGAAGGCGCGCCGGTCGATGATCGACGTGTAGTCCGGCGACTCGATGCCGGCATAGAACCGCGGCACGACGGCGGCGGCGAGGCGGGCGAACTCGTCCACCCTGGCCCGCGGAACGAAGACGTGGTCGACCGTGGTGCAGATCTGGCCGGCGTTGAGGCACTTCACCTGCAGGATGCGCTCGACGGCGCGGCCGAGCGGGTAGTCGTCGCAGACGATGGCCGGCGCCTTGCCGCCGAGCTCCAGCGTCACCGGGCAGAGGTTGCTCGAAGCCGCCGCCATGACGGCGCGCCCGGTGGCGCCCGAGCCGGTGAACAGCAGGTGGTCGAACGGCAGCTTCGAGAACTCGATGCCGACGCCACCGGTCTCGTCGAAGAACTGCACGATCTCGCTCGGCAGGTAGGCGGGAAAGCGCTCGATCAGCAGCCGCGCGAGGTGGCGCGAGTTCTCGCTCATCTTCACCATGGCGCGGTTGCCGGCGGCGAGGATGGCCGTCAGCGGCACGAAGCTCAGGTTGAGCGGGAAGTTCCACGGCACGATCACGCCCACCACGCCCACCGGCTGCGGGATGACGCGGTTGCTCGCGAGGCCGAAGACGAGCCGGTCGACGGCACGGCGCTGCGGCCGCATCCAGCCCCGCAGGTGCCGGGAGGTGTCCTTGATGCCGTCGAGCACGGGCACCACCTCGGCCAGCAGGGTCTCGTGGCGCGAGCGGTGGCCGTAGTCGGCGTTGATCGCATCGCAGATGGCGTCCTGGTGCTCGCGCACGAAACGTGCGAG
>JALHOU010000405.1 GCA_022842825.1 Rubrivivax sp. | reverse complement strand
CAGGCCTCGCCGCCGGCGTAGGCCAGCGCCGGGAAGCGCGCGGCCAGCGCCGCGCGCATGTGTTCGGGGCTGGGGGCGATCACGCCGCCGCGGTGTTGGCCGCTGCCATCAAGCAGGTCGACGGTGAGCGCGCTGCCGGCCGACACCGTGAGCCACGGACCCGGGCCGCGCGCGTGCGCGCCCACGAGGCCCAGGAACCGGTCCACGCCCAGGCGCGCCGGCTCGGCGTAGGCAATGCGCACGCCGGCGCACTCGGCCTGGGTGCGCGCGCGCGTGGCCGGATTGCCGTGGCGGGCCAGCGCCTCGGCCACCGCGGCCGTAGGTTCCGAGCCGGCCACGGAAGCCAGCCAGCAGCGGTCGCCGGGCTGCACGCCGGCCAGCCAGCGCTGCAGGGACGGCGCGAAATCCGCGGCGCCGTGGGCCCAGGCCTGCACCGCGCCCAGGCCGTTGGCCGGATCCCAGGGCGCGACCTTGAGCCGCGAATTGCCGAGGTCGAGCAGCCAGTTCATGCGGCGCGCAGGCTGGCTTCGCCGGCTTGGCAGCGTCGTTCGCCATCGACCCCGCGCAGGCGCAGCGCGCCATCGGCGGCGATGCCGGCGGCCACGCCTTCGTGCACGCGCTCTCCCTCGACCACGCGCACGGCGCGGCCGGCGAGCAGGTCATGGCGGTTCCAGGCTTCGATCCAGGGCGCCAGCCCCTCGCGCTCGAAGCGCGCCAGCATCGGCAGCAGTGCATCGAGCAGGGCGACGCAGACCGCGTGGCGATCCGGCGCCTGGTCCGACAGGCCCGCCAGGTCGCACCAGGGCTGGTCGATGCCGCGCGCGGCGTCAGGCGGCATCGCCACGTTGAGACCCAGTCCGACCACCACCCGCAGCGGCCCGCCGGCGTCGCCGCCGATCTCGACCAGGATGCCGCCGAGCTTGCGATCGCCCACCAGCAGGTCGTTCGGCCACTTCAGGCCGACGTCGCGATAGCCCAGCGCGTGCAGCGCCTCCGCCGCCGCCACGCCGACCGCCAGGCTGAGGCCCTGCAGCGACGCGACGCCGCCGTTGAAGCGGCGCGAAATGCTCAGATAAACGTGCGCCGCCAGCGGCGACGCCCAGGCACGGCCGCGGCGTCCGCGACCGGCCGACTGGCGCTCCGCGAACCACACGCGGCAGCCGCGCGCCGGCATCGGCTCGCGCAGCGCCACGGCATTGGTGGAATCGGTGTCGAACAGCACCTCGAGCGCCGCCAGCTCGGCCCGCGCCGCCGGCGCCAACGCCGCCGAAAGCCGCGTCGCGTCGAGCAGCTGCAGCGGCCGCGCCAGCGCATAGCCCTGTCCCGCCCGGGCCTCGATCACGACGCCGGCGGCACGCAGCGCCTCGATGCGCTTCCACACTGCGCTGCGGGTGATGCCCAGCTCGCGCGACAGCGCCGCGCCCGAGGCCGGGCCTTCGCACAGCCGAGCCAGCAGCGCGCGGTCAGTCATGCGCCGCGCGCCGCCGCACGAGGAAACGCGCCCGCTCGAAGCGCGGCTCGGTGCCGGCCCGCAGCCGCGCCACGTTGCTGCGATGGGTGAACAGGATGAACAGCGCCAGCACCCCCGCGAACCCCAGCCGCCAGGGATCGGCGCCGGTGAGCAGCGCCAGCGGCAGCAGGCTCGCCGCCGCAAGGATGGTGGACAGGCCGACATAACCGCCGATGCCCAGCACCAGCAGCCAGGTTCCCACCAGCACCGCGAGGCCCAGCGGCCACAGCACCAGCAGCACGCCGACCAGGGTGCCCGCGCCCTTGCCGCCGCGGAAGCCGTGGAAGACCGGCCAGACGTGGCCCAACACCGCCGCGAAACCCGCCGCCCACGGCAGCCAGGGCTCGCCGCCGCCGAAGCGCAGGGCCAGCCAGGCCGCCAGCACGCCCTTGCCGACATCGACCAGCACCGTGCCCAGGGCGAACATCCAGCCCTGGGTGCGCAGCGCATTGGTGCCGCCGGCGTTGCCGCTGCCCTGGGTGCGGATGTCGACGCCGCGCAGGCGGCCCAGCAGCAGGCTGCCCGACAGGGAGCCAAGCAGGTAGGCGGCGAGGAGAAGGACGAACGCGGTCATCGCCGCATTATGGGCCAGCCCGCCGCCCCCGTCAGGCCAGCGGCTGCACCGACACCACCAGCGCGCCGGGACCCGCGTGCGCGCCGATCGCCGAACCGGTCTCGACCAGCCAACCTTCGGCCACGTCGAGCTCGGCGCGCAGCGTGGCCAGCAGGCGTTCGCCGTCGGCAGCGGCATCGCAGTGGCCGACGATCACGCGCAGGCGCTGGCCGCGCCCGACCCGCCGGGCCACGTAGCGCCCGAAGCGCTCGGGCTGGTTCGCGGCGCCGAACAGGCCGCCGACCACGCCCAGCCGCCCGGTCGGCTTCACTTTCGCCATCGGCGTCAGGCCCAGCCAGTCCACCAGCGGCTTGGCCCAGGCCGGGATGCGGCCGCCGCGCACGGCGTGGCGGATGTCGCGGGCCAGGGCCCAGGTCTGCGTCAGCGGCTTGAGCCGGGCGAGTTCGGCGAGGATCGCGGCCGCGTCGGCGCCGGCCTGGGCCATCTCGGCGGCGCGCATCACCAGCAGGCCTTCGCCGCCGGAGGCATTGCCGGTGTCGAAGACGTGGGTGCGCTCGGGATGGCCGCGCTGGGCCGCGGTTTCGGCCGACTGCAGCGTGCCCGACACCGCCCGCGACAGGCCGACATAGACCAGTTCGCGGTGATGCGAGAGCAGGAATTCGAACTGCCGGCGGAAGTCCCCCGGCGGCGGCTGGCTGGTGCGCGGCAGCACCAGCTCGGTGCGCAGCTTGCGGTAGAACTCCGCGGTCGAGAGCCCGACCTTGTCGAGGTAGTCCTGGTCGCCGAAATTCACGCGCGCCGGCACCATGTGGACGTTCAGCCGCTGCATCTCGGATTCGGGCAGGTCGGCGGCGCTGTCGGTGATCACGGCGACCGCGACGGCGCCGGCGGCGGTGCGGGCCTGGGCGTGCATGTCGTCGGCCTTGGCGCCCTCGACGCGGCCAAAGCGCGCCGCCACTTCGAACATCGCGCTCGGGTTGGCCACGTGCGCGTGCAGGCGCAGCCGCGTGTGGCTGCCGGCGATCACCACGCACGACGAACCCAGCTCGCCCATCGCGGCGCGCAGGCCGGCGCGGTCCAGGCCTTCGCCGACCAGCAGGCACTCGCTGCACCAGCGGTGCTCGGGATCGGCGTCGCCGAGTTCGCCGTGGCCCGCGGCGGCCTCGAGGTCTGCGGGCTGTTCGTCGGCGACGCCGACCGCATCGACCGCGCCCGAGGCGATGAACTCCTCGATGCCTTCGAGCAGGTCCACGAAGCCCTGCGCGCCGGCATCCACCACGCCGGCCCTGGCCAGCACGGGCAGCTGGTTGGGCGTGTTCGCCAGCGCGCGCCGGCTGTGCTCGAGCCCCCGCCGGAACCAGTCGCCGAGGCTGCCGCCACCCGGTTGCTCGAGCGCCTCGGCGAAGGCAGCGATGACGCTGATGATGGTGCCCTCGCGCGGCTCCGACAGCGCCTGCCGCGCCGACGCGGCGCCGGCGCGGATGGCGCGGGCCAGCGCCTCGGGCTCGAGCGCGCG
>JALHOU010000404.1 GCA_022842825.1 Rubrivivax sp. | reverse complement strand
AGGTGGATTGGGGGGTGTGGGGTGTGGGGGGGCGGGTCGCCGGGATGTCGGCCGCGCCCCGTCCGGCCCAAGGGCCGAGCCCGGCCGCGGCGCGACAGTTGTCACGCCGCGCCGGCCCACCCTGTCGCAGTTCGGGGCACCGGGCCGCGACGGCGCGGCGGGGCGCGGCACACCAGGCGCCACCGGCCGGCACACTCGGCGCCCTGCGCAGGGCCACGCCCGGCGCGCCACAATGGCGCATGACCTCTGCGCAGATCATCGTGCTGGCCACGCCGGTCTTCCTCGCGCTCATCGCCTTCGAGTTCGCGGTCGGGCTGGCCCGCAGGCGCAACACCTACCGACTGAACGACGCGCTCAACAGCATCGGCCTGGGTGTCATGAGCCAGGTGGTGGGCGTGTTCACGCGGCTGTTCACGGTGGGTCTGTACACCCTCGCCTACGAGCACGTGGCGCTCTGGCCGCTGAGTGCGAGTTCGCCGTGGGTTTGGCTGGGCGCGCTCATCGGCTACGACTTCTGCTACTACTGGCTGCACCGCGGCGGCCACCGCGTGGCGGCGCTGTGGGCGGCGCACGTGGTGCACCACCAGAGCGAGGACTACAACCTCAGCACGGCGCTGCGGCAGACGAGCAGCGGCTTCCTGCTCGGCTGGATCTTCTATCTGCCCCTGGCGGTGCTGGGCGTGCCCCCACTCGTCTTCGGCATCGTGGCGCTGATCGACCTGCTGTACCAGTTCTGGGTACACACGCAACAGATCGGCCGCCTGGGCTGGTTCGACCGCTGGTTCTGCGCCCCCTCGAACCACCGCGTTCACCACGCCGTGAACGACCGCTACCTCGACAAGAACTACGGCGGCATCCTGCTCGTCTGGGACCGCCTGTTCGGCACCTACGCGCCGGAGGACGCGCGCGAGCCCTGCGTCTACGGCACGCGCGCGCCGCTGCGCAGCTGGAACCCGCTGTGGGCCAACCTGCAGGTCTACCGCGACCTGGCGCTGGACAGCTGGCGCACGCAGGCCTGGCCCGACAAGCTGCGCGTGTGGCTCAAGCCACCCGGCTGGCGGCCGGCCGACGTGGCCGCGAAGTGGCCCAGGCCGGTGTTCGACCTCAAGCGATTCCAGCGGTCGGGCCGCTACGACCCACGCATCAGCGAGCAGGCTGCCTGGGTGGCAGGCACGTTGTTCGCGGTGGTGCTGCTGCTCACGACCATCTTCCTGTGGAACGCGCACCGCCTGGCGCCCTGGCTGATGGCAGGGCTGGCGCTGCTCATCGTGGGCCTGCTGTGGGCGGTGGGCTTGGTGACGGAGCCGGCCGCCGACGTGAGCAGTGACATGGGCAGCGACATGCGCGGTGACACCCGCCGTGACGGGCGCCGTGGGGTGCGCGGCGCCGAAGGTGCGGCCCGCGACACGGCGCCCGCGGCCGCGTACGCATCGGTGGCCGATGCGCCGGACTCCGGCCACGAAAGGGTGCGCCCCAGATGAACCCGGGCGCCGGCGCGTCGCGCTCTAGGCGGCAGTGGCTCGTGGCCACGGCAGCCGGCCTGCTGGTCCCGCCCGGGGCCGCGGCGCAACCGGGTACTCCGGCGGTCGCTGCGCCAGCGCCCCCCGCGCCCGACGCGGCCGCCCAGGAGTCGCATGCGCCGCCGCTGCCGGCACCGGGCACGAGGTTCACAGTACCCGCTGTCGAGCTGCTCGACGGCCAACGCTTCGACCCCGCGATGGCCGAGGGCCGCGTGCTGCTGCTGTACTGGTGGGCGAGCTGGTGCCCGTTCTGCGCCCTCACCAGCCCGCACGTCGACAAGCTCTGGCAGGCGCAGCGCCAGCGCGCCCCGGGGCAGGGCCTGGCGATGCTCACCTTCAGCATCGACAAGCGGCCCGACGAGGCGCGCGCCTACCTGCAGCGGCGCGGCTATGCCTGGCCGACCGCGTGGGTGAGCCCGGACCTGCACCGCGTGCTGCCCAAGGCCAAGGGCCTGCCGGTGACGCTGGTGCGCGGCCGCGACGGACGCCTGCTGCAGGCCGAGGCGGGGCAGTTGTTCCCGGAGGACGTCGAGGCGCTGGCGCGACACGTGGCCTGAGGGAGCGCCCGTGGCGCAGCGAGACGCGTGAGCGGCGTGAGGCCGGTGAGGCTGCGTGCGGCGACCGGGTCCTCACGAGGCGACCAGGAAGCTCGCGGCGACGCTTCGCAGTTCTGGCACCATGCCGGCCCGAGCAACCGCTCGAGGGAATCTTCCCCTGCCCCGGAGCACCGACGATGGCCAAGGACTTCGATCTGATGGAGGACAGCAATTCCTCCAGCAACGCCAGCATCCATGAGGTGTCCGACCCGGCGCGACGCATCGTGCTGCGCGGCGGCGCGGCCGCGGCGCTGGCACGGCTGGGCCCCTTCATGCTGGCGCCGCTGGCCGCCGCCGCGGCCGGCGCCTTGAGCGGCTGCGCCGCACCCGGTGCTGCGGGTGCGCCCCGCCGCATCGGCTTCAAGAGCGTCGCGGCAAGCCCTGCCGACCGCCTCACCGTGCCCGAGGGCTACACCGCCACGCCCTTCATGCCCTGGGGCGAGCCGGTCGGCGTGCCCGGCAACATGCCCGCGTTCAAGGACGACGCCAGCAACACGGCCGCCGAGCAGGCGGTGCAGATGGGCATGCACCACGACGGCATCCACTTCTTCCCGTTTGAGGGCAGCAGCACGCACGGCCTGCTCGTGATGAACCACGAGTACACCGACGACGGCCTGCTGCACGTGGGCGGCATGGAGCCTTGGACACCCGAGAAGGTGAAGAAGAGCCAGGCCGCACACGGTGTCTCGGTCAGCGAGGTGCGGCTCGAGGGCAGGAACTGGCAGGCCGTGCGCCCGTCGCGCTATGCGCGGCGCTTCACCGGAAGCTCGCCGTTTGCCATCGGCGGCCCGGCCGCAGGCCACTCGCTGATGAAGACGGCGGCCGACCCGGCCGGGCGGCTGGCGCTCGGCACGCTCAACAACTGCGCCTCGGGCATGACGCCGTGGGGCACGTATCTCTCGGGCGAGGAGAACTTCGCCGGCTACTTCAGCAGCGCCGACCAGCCCACCGCGCACGAGCGCCGATGGGGCATCCGCAAGAACGGCTGGGGCTACCGCTGGCATGAGCACGACGAGCGCTTCGACGCCGTGCGATACCCCAACGAGCCGAACCGCTTCGGCTGGGTGGTCGAGATCGACCCCTACGATCCCACCAGCGTGCCAGTGAAGCGCACGGCGCTCGGCCGCGCCGCCCACGAAGGCGCCTGGATTGCCGTGACGAAGGATGGCCGCGCCGTCGTCTACAGCGGCGAGGACGCGCGCTTCGAGTACATCTACAAATTCGTCTCGCGCGACAAGATCCAGCCCGGCGGGGCGAAGGCCAATGCCGAGCTGCTCGACCACGGCACGCTCTTCGTCGCACGCTTCGACGCCGGCGGCCGCGGCCGTTGGTTGCCGATGGTCGCCGGCCAGGGGCCGCTGGTCGGCTTTGCCGACCAGGGCGAGGTGGTCATCAAGGCGCGCCAGGCGAGCGACCTGCTGGGCGCCACGAAGATGGACCGCCCGGAGTGGCTGGCCATCGACAAGGCGACGCGCTGGGTCTACTGCACGCTCACCAACAAC